>CALMYE010000014.1 GCA_937873425.1 uncultured Sphingopyxis sp.
CCGCTCTCCCGACACCGGTTGGAGACTTGCTGCGATGAATGCGCGCACAGCACCGTAGCCATCCGGTGAGGGCCGCGGCCCTGCTATGATTGTTCGGCCATGAGGTTGATGAGGCATTCGACGCCGTAGGGCGTGAATGCCATGACGCCGCCGTCGTCGTCGGGACCGAACACCCAGATCAGGCCGTCTTCCGGGTCCATTCCCGACGCGAGATCGAAGAGCGATTCCTCGTCCTTGCCGAGCTCGCGTGCGACGCGCGCCAGGGTTTTGACGCTACTGACGTTGTTCACGGACATCAGGCGGCGATCGCGGCGGGCTTGCTTTGCCAGTTCCAGGGGAGGAGCTCATCAAGCCGGCTGACCGGATGATCGGCGATGCGGGCGAGCACGTCTGCGAGCCACGCTTGCGGATCAATGTCGTTCAGGCGCGCGGTCTGGATCAGGGTGTAGAGGATGGCGGCGCGCTGACCGCCGCGATCGGATCCGCAGAACAGCCAGGCCTTGCGACCGAGCGGCACGCAGCGCAGTGCCCGCTCAGCCGCGTTGTTGGTCAGGCAGATGCGGCCGTCATCGAGGAAGCGGCTGAACGCGGCCCAGCGTCGGAGCATGTAGTTTATCGCCTTCGCCAGGTCGTGGTTGCGCGACAGCTTCCCGAGCTGTTCGGTGAGCCAGGCGTGGAGTTCGGCAATGAGCGGTGCGCTGAGTTCCTGCCGCACGGCGAGCCGCTCGGCGGCACTGCTGCCGTTCACGGCGCGCTCGATGTCGAACAGCGCATCGATCCGCTGCACGGCTTCTAGCGCGATCGGATAGATCAGACCCGAGCGCTCGCCGCGGCTCTTCTTGCGCGCAGCGCCCTCGACGTCGGCGAGCTCGAAGAACTTGCGCCGTGCATGGGCGAAACAGCCCGCCTCGAAGATGGGTCCGGGCATACGCCCTTCGCGGTAGAGCTCGCCGTAGCCACCATAGGCGTCGGCCTGCAATATCCCCGTCCAGGACGTGAGATGAGCTTGCGGATGTTCGCCGCGCCGGTCGCGCGAGTAGTGGAACAGCGCCGCGGGCGGATCGGCACCTGCGAACGGCTTGTCGTCGCGCACATAGACCCACAGCCTCGCGGTATCGGTCTTGCCCTTTGCAAGGACCGGCACGGTTGTATCGTCGCCGTGCAATCGCTCGGCGGCGAGGACATGGGCTTCGATCAGGCGATAGATCGGTAGCAGCGCATGGGCACCGCCGCCGACCTGATCGCCGAGCGTCGATGTGCTGAGCGGCACACCCTCGCGGGCGAACCGCTCGGCCTGGCGGTTGAGCGGTTGGTGTTGCCCGTACTTCTCGAACAGCAGCATCGCGAGGAAGCTCGGCCCGGCCCAGCCGCGAGGGAGCACATGAAAGGGCGCCGGTGGCTGGGTGATCTTCTCGCAATCGCGGCAAGAAAACTTCTCGCGCACCGTCTGGGTGACCTTCCACGCGCGCGGGATGACCTCGAGCGTCTCGGTGATGTCTTCGCCGAGCTTGGCGAGGCGGGTGCTGCCGCATGCGGGGCACGAACAGGGAGCGGGCACGACGACGCGCTCGCGCGGCAGGTGATCGGGGAATGGCTTGCGGCTCGGCCGCTTGCGCTCGAACGCGGTGACGGACAGAGCCTTTGCGGCGGCGGCCTCGGTGACGAGCTCATCCTCGCTGGCATCGGCCTCGAGATCTTCGAGATGTAGCTCCATCTGCGCGAGGAGACGCTTGCTGCGTTCTGCGCTGGTGCCGTAGGCCTCGCGCTTCAGCTTGGCGATCTGCAGCTTGAGATGGGCGATCATCGCCTCGGTGGCGCTCTCGCGGGCCTTTGCGTTGGCGAGCTGCGCCTCGGCCTCATCGGCTCTGCGGGTCGCCGCGTTCAGCAGCGCCTTGAGCGCTGCGACGTCGTCCGGAACGAGCGAAACGGCGGCTTCCATGCCCATGAATGAATCACCATCGGCGCCGCCTATCAAGCCAAAAATGCATCATGCCGGGCGTTATCCCGCGCTCTGCGGCCGCCAGCTATACTGCGGGTTACGCCAGTCGATCCCGTCAAGCAGACAGGCCAGCTGCGCACTGGTCAGCGACACGATCCCGTCCTTCGCCGACGGCCAGATAAAGCGTCCCTTCTCGAGGCGCTTGGCGTAAAGCGACATGCCGATACCATCGTGCCAGATGATCTTGGTCAGCGATCCGGCACGCCCCCGAAAGACGAACAGATCGCCGCCGAAAGGATCACGCCCCAGGCTCTGCTGAACGAGCAGCGCAAGCCCCTGCATGCCCTTGCGCATATCCGTAGGCCCCATCGCTATCCATACCCGCGCGCCGGGCGGGATCATCGCAGCGCCTTCAAGGCCGCGGCGGTCAGCACCGGCGATGCCGATGCCGCAATACTGACCCGGCCGCCGCCGGGCAGCTCGATCAGGATCGCGACGCCCGGCGCGGACGAAGGCGGCTGCAGATCGTCGGCCACCATCGCCTCGGCGAAAACGGGGCCCGGCAAGGCTGCGCGAAACTTGCGCCGCCATATATAGATCAGGCTGGTCGAAACGTCATACCGGCGGCTAACCTCGGCAACGCAGGAACCCGGCGCAAACGCCTCGTTCAGGATCTGAAGCCGCTCATCCTCACTCCACCGCCGACGACGCTCGGGGCCGCTAAACAGCGTTACCTGGCTCATATCCGTCCTTAAGCTCGCTCATACGAGCACGCTTATGAGCGAGCGAAACCGCGACGAACAAGGCGGCCCTCACCGGGCGGATACACAGCACCGAACATCTTCGTTCGCGAAGGAGATGGCATTTCAACGTTGGTCGTTGAAGGTGACTGGACAGCGATGTCGATCGCAGGCCTTTCCGGGCATGTTCTGAGTCCCTCGAACCTCTCCTTCTCAAGCGACTTCGGAAACCTGGGAAGGATAGACAGCGCAGGCGCGCTCGCCATCCTGACTCTCGCACCCAATGCGGCATTTACCGCAGACCTGCCCGCCAATCTTGCTGATCTGTTCGCGCTGGTGGGCTCGGCCATGGCCGACCGCGATGTCCCGCCAATCAAAACTCCCCCATTTCACGTGCGTCTTGGCCAAAAAGTTTATCGAGCTGTCCAGGAAATCGGCGCAAGCGCTCGATTTCTCGGCCAACTTGAGGTGGCGCTCATGAAATCTCTTGCACATCCCAAAAGGATGCGATTGATCGCACTGGCGTCGTCAATTCAGAAGGCCGGCTTCGATGCGCTGCCACTCATAGCGATCATGACATTCTTTATCGGCGCAGTGGTGGCTCTCATAGGAAGCGATCTGCTCAAGACATTGGGTGCATCGGAACTGGTCGTCGAACTGGTTGGCATATCCGTCCTCCGCGAGTTCGGCGTCCTCATTCCCGCGATACTACTTGCCGGTCGGTCCGCTTCCACTTTCGCGGCCCAGATCGGCGCAATGCGAATGAATCAAGAGACGCAGGCAATGAAGGTGATGGGCATCGACCTGTTCGACGCGCTGGTTGTGCCACGCGTATTGGCATTGCTTGTAATTATGCCCCTCCTGGCGATTGTTGCCATGCTGGCTGGTTTGGCCGGCGGGCTTGTCGTCAGCTGGGGCATACTCGACGTGAGCCCGACATATTTCGCCGAACGACTCTCAGCTGCGGTCGATATCCGACACTTCTGGGTTGGAATGGCAAAAGTACCGGTGCTGGCCATTGTGATTGCGCTTGCCGGATGTCGCCACGGCCTTTCGGTACGCGGAGATGTTGAGGATCTGGGCGGGCGGGTGACCGTCGCCGTTGTCCAAGCGCTATTCGCAATCATCCTTCTGGATGCCGCCTTTGCAATTCTCTTCAACGTGCTCGAAATATGATTTGCGATCCGGACATCGTTATTCGGGTGGAGAATCTTAAAACCCGATTTGGCGATCACATTATCCACCAGGATTTGAACCTAGAAGTCCATCGTGGCGAGATTCTTGGTGTCGTCGGAGGGTCCGGTAGTGGAAAATCCGTCCTGATGAACACCATTTTGGGCCTGATTGCGCCTAGCCATGGGACAATCGAAATCTTTCAGAAAAAAATTGGGAGTCGCTTTGATCGTACGGAAATTGATCACCGAATTGGCGTCATGTTTCAAAATGGCGCGCTTTTTTCTTCTCTTAGTGTGCAAGAAAATGTCGAGGCTCCTCTCATCGAACATACCCGTCTTAGAGAGCCGTGGCTCGAGGCCGTGGCTCTGATGAAAATCGGCCTTGTCGGACTCGATGCCGAGGTGGGCCGGCAAATGCCCGCTGAACTTTCAGGCGGAATGCGAAAACGTGTAAGCGTAGCGAGGGCCTTGGCGCTCGATCCAGAATTGCTGTTCCTTGACGAACCCACTTCGGGCCTCGACCCGATCGCCGCCGCCGAATTTGACCAGCTGATACGGACGCTGAGCGACACGCTGGGGCTTACTGTCGTGATGGTGACCCATGATCTCGACAGCCTGTATTCCATCAGCGACCGCGTGGCCGTGGTTGCGGATCAGAAAATTGTCGAGGTTTCGCCAATCGCGGAACTTGAGAGGTCTGACCATCCTTGGATCAGGGCGTTTTTGGGAGGGCGGGCGGAGCGCGCCAAGGAAAGGAACCGTTAATGGAACGCGACGCGAACTACGGTCTGATTGGGGGCCTGACGCTGGCTCTGCTAGCGGCGGCTTTCGGCTTCATCCTCTGGCTCGGTCAATCCCAATTCGCCCGTAATTTCGACGAGTATCGGATCATTTTCGATGGTCCCGTCCGCGGTCTTAGCGAGGGAGGCGAGGTGCAGTTCAACGGAATTCCGGTGGGAGAAATCACGCGTATTAGTCTTGATCCCAGAAATCCAAACAGGGTGCTTGCAGGGGTGCGCCTGCGCGAGGATACGCCTGTGCGCGTCGATTCTACCGCCGCGACGGAGTCGCAAGGCATAACCGGCGGAAGCTACATCCAGATCAGTGCGGGGACGCCCTCTAAGCCGTTGTTGAAGGAGGTTTCCAAGGAAACGCTCCCAGTGATTAAGGCGGAAAAAAGTTCGCTACAATCCCTGATGGATGGAGGTGGCGCATTGTTGGCGGACGCTTCGCAGGCCCTGGAAAGGGTCAACCGGACCTTGTCCGACGAGAATATCGAAAATGTTTCGGCTGCTATTGCGGATGTAAGAGCTACCACGGCGGAATTGCGATCTAGTCGCGGAATGTTCAGCAAGGCTGAACAAGCGTTTGCACGCCTGGACCGGGCGGCGGCCGATATCGAGGCCGCGGCCGCATCGGCGCGCACGGCGATCGATGGCGACGGTCGCAAGACGTTTGCCGATGTCTCGGCAGCTGCTCGAGATCTTCGAGAGGGGATCGCCGAGGCGAGGGTGGTCATTCACAGGCTTGATGACGCCGCGAGTGGATTGGCGGCGCCCGACGGCTCCGGGATTGCTGCAACTTTGAAATCGCTCGATAGCGCGGCGCAGGAAATCGAGCAGCTCGCCGGCCAGCTACGACGGACCCCTCGTGAAAGGAAGCTCCCCCAATGAAAACGATCTCTGCAAGAATGTTTTTGCTGACGGGCGCGCTAATTTGCCTTTCTGGTTGCGGGAATATTCTGGGAACTGGCGGCAAATCGACGTTGTACCGGATCAGCAGCACGCCCGTACCGGAGCGTGAAATTGCACGACAGTGGATTCCGGTGTATATTACGCGACCGACGCTTCCGCCTGGGGCCGATGGAGACAGGATCCTCACGATCGAGAATCGCGAAGTCACGTATCTGGCCAAAGCACGGTGGATGAGGCCTGCGCCCGAGATGATCCGCGAGGCTATTGCCGGAAGCGTAGCGCGCAAAATCGATCACGCATATATCCCTGTCCAGAGCGTGGCTTCCGATCATTACGTCCTATCCGCACGGCTTTCTTCTTTTGCAGCCTATTACGAGCAGGGGCCCGACGCGGCCCCGATCATTCGCATCGCCGCGCAAGTGGAACTAAGCCGATCCAAAGAATCGGAACCACTGGCAGTCACGCGCATCGTCCTTGATAGGACAGCAAGCGCAAACAGCGTTTCGAGTATCGTCGAAGCCTTTGATCGCGCGAGCCTTGAAATGGCCGACAAAATCGCGAGTTGGACGGCTGCGGTGATCAATTAGCGGGTAGCCAATGGAAACTTAGGTGTTTAGTCCCAGCATGTGATGGTGTGGCTCCATATTGAAGATATCCGGCTTGGATTTCCAGAGTTCTTCGATGGCCTCATAGGGTGTCTTGAAGCGCAGTGCCTTCAACTGCTTGGCAAAGTTGTAAGCGACCAACCAGTCGCGGACATGGCGGCGCAGCTCGTTGATCGACGTGTAATGGAAAGATTTGACGGTGGCCTCCTTGATGGTGCGCACCATCCTTTCGGCCTGACCGTTGGTCCATGGGTGATAGGGTTTGGTGAGGCGTAACCGGTGTTTTCAGGCTACGACGGTCCATGGCATGAGATCACCGACGCTGTTGGCGGGATAACCGTTGGCGAGGCTGGTGAGGGTTTCGGTCAGCCATTGGTGGGGGTTGATGGTGCTGAGCTTGCAACATTCGATGAGCGTGGCGATCACCGCCCAGTTGTCGCCGCCCTCGTCGGAACCGGCAAACAGGGCATTTTTGCGATTGCGAGCCAGCGGCCTGATCGATCGTTCGACGGTATTGGAGTCGAGGTCGATGCGACCGTCATCGATGAAGCGTGAGAGGCCGTCCCAGCGGGTGAGTGCGTAGCGGATCGCTTCGCCGAGCTTGCTCTTGGCGCTGACCTGGCGGCCACGGGCGGCAAGATATTGGTGAAGATCGTCGATGATGACGCGGCTGCGTCCGGCCCGAGCGGCACGACGCTGCTCGGCCGAGAGGCCGCGCACATCGTCCTCGATGGCGTAAAGCAAGGCGATGCGGCGCAGCACCTCGGTAGCGACCGGGGATGTATCAGCCAGTTCGTAGAATTTGCGACGCACATGCGCCCAGCAGAAAGCGAGCCTGATCTGCTGGCGCCGCCGGGGGAGCGCGGCGTAGCCGCCATAGCCATCGACCTGTAGGATGCCCGCAAAATCACCAAGATGGAACTGGGGACGCTCGGCCTTGCGATCTGGCGCATAGACATAGGCGACGATCGGCGGATCGCAGCCGCCCCATGGTCGGTCGTCGCGGGCATAGGCCCAGAGCTGGCCGGTCTTGGTCCGCCCGCGTCCGGGATCGAGCACCGGGGCGGTCGTCTCGTCGGCGAACAGCCGCTCGGATCGTCGTAGCTCGTCGAGAATGTGGTCACGCAAGGGGCGCAGATACCAGGCCGCTCGCCCGACCCAGTCGGCCAAAGTGGATCGGTCGAGCCGGATGCCCTGCCGGGCGTATATCTGGGCCTGCCGGTAAAGCGGCAGGTGATCGGCATACTTGGATACCAGCACCTGGGCGATCAGTGCCTCGGTGGGAGTACCGCCCTCGATGATCCGCGCTGGCGCCGGAGCCTGCACGATCGCGCTCTCGCACGAACGGCAGCCATAACGCGGCCGCCGGGTGACCACGACGCGGAAGGTGGTCGGCACCACATCGAGGCGCTCGGCGACATCCTCGCCGACCTGGTGGAGGGCGCCGCCGCAGCAGGGGCAAGCATTGCTCTCGACGTCAACGATCTGTTCGATCCGCTCGAGATGCGCGGGCAGCGAACCGCGGTTGGTCTTGCGCACAGGATCACTGCGAGGCCGTCCGGCCTTCGCTTCGCTGGCGGCCTCGGCTTCCGCGAGCGCCGTCTCGGCATCCTCAAGGCCCAGCTGCAACTGATCCTGATCGAGCTGCTCGGAACGGCGGCCGAACCGATGACGCCGAAAAGCCTCGATGATCGCCCTCAGGCGTTCGGCTTCCGCGTCGGCACTCTCGAGCTTGCGGGCCTGTTCGAGGACGAGCGCGCGTAACGCGTCAACATCGTCCGGCAGGTCCGCTTCCATGAGCATGGGAGCAGTGAATCAGTCTGGGAACGCCCCGTCAACAGGCAATCTGCGGGGCCTGCGGGCGGCGCCCGCCATGCACCCGGCGCCAATCCAGACCCTCCAGAAGCGCGCCGAGTTGCGCTGAGGTCACACGCATCACGCCGTCCTGGATGCCCGGCCACCGGAAGCCGCCGGACTCCAGCTTCTTGGCCATCAGGCACAGGCCAGTGCCGTCCCACCAGACCAGCTTGATCCGGTCAGCACGCTTTGCCCGGAACACGTAGATCACGCCTGAATATGGGTCGCCGCCATACTCGGCGCCGACCAGCGCGGCCAGGGCGTCAGGTCCCTTGCGAAAATCCACCGGACGCGTCGCCACCATCACGCGCGCGCCAGCGCCAGGTCCGATCATCGCGTTGCCTTGAGTGCTTCAATCACCGCTGCGATCACAGCCGCATCGGCCCCGCGTCCGATCTTCACCGCCACGCCGTCAATCTCCAGCTCGACAGCACTGACTGTGGGACGCCGACGGCGACGGCCGCGCCTGGCGACAGGGGCTGGATCACCCGAAGGGAGCGGTTCGATCACCGCCGGCACGAACGCAGGCGTCGCTGGAAGCGTCAGCCCTTGGTCCTCCAGCTTCTTGCGCAGATCCCGGCGCCAAGCGAATAGTTGCGACGGAGCAAGCCCATGACGGCGCGCCACCGCGCAGGCCGTCTCCTGACCCGAATAGCTCTCCGCGACGATCGACGCCTTTACCTCAGGCGACCACTCCCGACGCTGGCCCGCACCTGTGAAAACCTCAAAACGCCGAACCACGCTGGTGCCAGCATCATCACATGTCATCATCATAGCATCAGCATCCTCCAGCCTGATCGGGCTAGCGAAAATCGACGCCACGCTTCACTCCCGCAAGGTGGCAGGGAAACACCGGTTACGGTGAGGCGATGCTCGATGCCGTTCTGCTCGCAGACACGGCCGAAGATATGGCCGATCCATCCCAGTGTGCCGCCCTGGTCACGCTGCACGAACTGCACGCCGTTGTCGGTCAGGATGGTGTGGATCCTGTAGGGAACCGTCTTGATCAGCACGCGCAGGAAGGCTGCCGCGGCGAGCTTGGTCGCCCGTCGATAGATGCGGGCGAACACCAGCTTCGAGGTGCGGTCCACCGCGACATAGAGGAATCCTTTGCCGCCTTCGTAGCGCAGTTCGGCGATATCGATGTGGAAATAGCCGATCTCGTACTTCTTGAACTTCTTCGGCTTCTCGCGATCCGCCTTCGGCAATCGGCTGATCCCGTGCCGCTGCAGGCAGCGGTGAAGCGACGAGCGCGTCAGGTTCGGGATCACGTCCTTCAACGCGATGAAGACGTCATCGAGCGGCAGCCGGGCCTGCACCCTGAGCGCCACGATCGCGGCTTCTTCCATCGGCGACAGCACGGTGCTGCGCCGTTCCTTCGGCCCCACCGGCATGTCCTCGACCGACGGCCGGCTGCGCCACTTGATCACCGTCTTCTCGTTGATCCCGTACCGCTTCGCGAGCTGCGCGACCGGAGCTTGCGATCGCTGTAGCTCCGCTCGAACGGCGTGCGTGGTCTTGGCGCTGCCGTGTAGAAGCTGGCCCATAATCCCTCCCGCTGTGACGATGACAAGCTTACACCATCACATGCTGGGACTAAACACCTAGTCGTGACAACTGCCCAGCCCGAGATGAAGCGGGAATGTTATGGATGGCTCCCCTTCTGGGAGGGGCGGCAGCCGTACACAAATAGATCCACAGCTTGCCTCATTCGGGCTGAAGAGGTTTCATTGTGACTGGTCACTCCCACTCCAAGAGCGGCCCGACGAAAAGGTGACAAAATGACGCTGGATATAAACTGCTCCGCAGCAAAATTCGCGTCTGACACCCTGATTTCTCCCCTCTCCTCGGCTTTGCGCAAAACCTCTGCCACCAATCTCGTCGTGCGTCCTACGCCGAATTCGTAAAGGTTTCGCGCTAAAGCGGGAAAACGTGCAGCCTCAGCCATTACAACGCGTTCCAACGCGACATGAATGTCGGTAAGCATCCAGGATAGCAGTTCATCGGACAGCTCTTCAAGCTCGGGCCGAACGTCGCCATGTTCGGGAACGTGCTGTTCGAGGAAGGAGAGCCGATCCTCGATTTCCCTGAGTATTACCGCCTCGAAAAGCAGCTTTTTGCTCCCGTAACGGGCGTACAAAGTGCGCTTGGAGATGCCTGCTTTTGCAGCAATCCGTTCCGCCGTTGAACGACCGAATCCGTCGGCAAAGAAGACATCGCGGGCGACACGGAGAATTTTCCTCGAAAGTGCTTGCGAGGCTTGTCGAGTAGGCCTCCCTGTTCGTCCGGAAGCTTGTTCTTTGGTTTTTTGGGTCGACGTCATGCCTCATCTTGGCCATACCTTGTCCGCGCTGCAAGCGTAGAGCGCTTTGCATTGTATAGCCCGCCCCCGCGAGATTGCCCGGGCTTATGCAAGACCCACGAGGCCCGCTGAACTTTGCCTGCCTGAAAGGATCGCTGCCGTTCGCAGGGAATGGACGCAGTGTGATCTCATCTAGGCGAGTTGGTTACGATACGCTTCGCGTAAGGCCTTTTTGTCGATCTTTCCCGTTGCAGTGAGCGGTACTGTCGCGAACAGGATGTCGTCCGGCAGCCACCAACGAACAACCTTCGTCTCCAGATGCGCGCGAATTGCGTCGGCTGTGACGGCTTGACCTTCATGCGTTTCAATCACGAGAAGGGGTCGCTCTTCCCATTTTGGATGATATACGCCAACGACCGCGGCGACCCGGACGCCGGGGTACCCAACCGCCGCATTCTCGATATCAATCGAGCTGATCCATTCGCCCCCGGACTTGATCACGTCTTTCGCGCGGTCGGTCAGCCGGAGAAAGCCGAAGCGATCGATCGTACCTATGTCCCCGGTGTCGAACCAGCCATCGCTCCCGGCGCCCTCAAAATCGGGGAAATAGCGATCGACGACCCACGGTCCGCGGACCTGGAGCGCACCCGCCTGCTCACCGTCCCAGGGGAGCGGCGTGCCATCGCCGTCGATAATGCGCAGTTCGATGCCAAATTGCATGCGACCCTGCTTCGTCAGCAGGAGATCGTTCGCGAAATCCTCGCCTTCGGCCATCAGGAGCGGGGAGGGCGTCGAAATCACGCCGAGAGGATTGGTTTCGGTCATGCCCCAGAGCTGGAGCACAGTGACACCATATTTGGCGCGGAATGTCTCGGCCATCGCCCGCGGGACGGCCGAGCCGCCAATCACGAGGCGCTTGAGATTGCCGACCCCCGTCCCCGTGGTGTCGAGATGAGCGAGGTACATGGTCCAGATCGTGGGCACACCGCCCGAAAAGGTGACGCCCTCTTCGTTGATCAGATCGGCGAGACTGGCACCGTCCATCCTGTCGCAAGGAAGCACTAGCTTGCAGCCGTTAATCGCTGCCGTGAACGGAAGTCCCCATGCCGTCGCATGATACATGGACGAGCAGGGCATGATGACATCAAAAGCGCTGAACCCGAAGGCACTGCTCAGACCGGCCGCCATCCCGTGGAGAACGATTGATCGGTGGCTGTATAGGACGCCCTTGGGGTCGCCCGTCGTCCCCGAAGTGTAGCAAAGAAATGCGGCTGCCTTTTCATCGAAGCTCGGCCAGGTGAGGGCCCCGTCCTGGCGTGCCAGCAACGCTTCATAGTTCAACGCGTCAGCAACATCTGGCGCGGTCGCTCCGCGATCCGCGAGAAGGACATAACGCTCGATACCTGGAAGGAGAGGGCGCAGCCGTGCGACGAGCTCGGCTAGATTGGGCTCGAAGAAGAGAATGCGGCTGCCTGCATGAGCGATAGTAAAGGCGATTTGCTCGTCGCTGAGACGCGGGTTGGCAGTGTGCAATACAGCGCCCATGCCCGGCGCCGCATAGAAGAGTTCGAGGTGGCGGTGCGTGTTCCAGGCGAGCGACGAGACGCGGTCGCCCGTTGCAATCCCGAGGACACCAAGGGCCTGCGCAGCCTGACGCGCACGCTGATCGCAGCGGTGCCAGTCATACCGCCAAACCGGCTCATCGACAGCCTTCGAGACGATCTCCCTCTCGCCGTGCGCGCGCGCGGCATATTCCAATATTCCGCTGATCAGCAGCGGCGCGTCCTGCATCAATCCCCGTAACATGCTGCATCCTTCTTCGCCCCACTGCGGCGTCGCGTGCAAGGTTCCGCCCCTCGGGTATGATTGCCGCGCGGGCTGTCAATAACCGTCATCATTTTGGTCCAGCGGCAAACTCCACGTGCCGCGTTTCCATTCGGCCAGCAATTCTCAATGATCATATTGCAGCGGCACGGCCTAGGTTCGATCGGCCCCGACATGTTTTCGGCCGCGTTTCAAATTAGTCACTCGCCGCTTTCAGCAACAGTGACAGGAACCGCCAATCGGACCAATCGCCTTTTTCCCCCGCCGCCAAAGCCGCCAGATCGAGTTTCGCCTGCCTAACGATTGTAAGCCGAAGCGACGGAATGATATAGAGGCGTTGATCGCCCGCGCCGGCGGCGACGACCATATCCGCCGGGAGTTCGTTGGCATGACTGGTGATATCGGTGGACCGGGTAACAATATCGACAGCCGGCGTGCTACGGGGCAACCACCAGGTGAGACCGTAGGCCGGATTGGCCTGGCTACCCTTGAACAGCTCGGCGAACGCCAGTTCATCGACAAGCGGCTTGCCGTCGAGCTTCCCACCGCCGCGGACGAACTCGCCGATCTTCGCCCACTCGGACGC
The DNA here is from genome assembly GCA_937873425.1 of uncultured Sphingopyxis sp. Classification (GTDB taxonomy): domain Bacteria; phylum Pseudomonadota; class Alphaproteobacteria; order Sphingomonadales; family Sphingomonadaceae; genus Sphingopyxis. The sequence goes on from CALMYE010000014.1 coordinate 12,723, forward strand.
TGCCAGCACGAGGCCCTGCGGCATGAGCGGTGCGCCATCGGGGCCGCTGCGCCAACTGCCTATGGTAACCCCAAGCGGAGTGAGAATGCGCCGCTCCACATAATGGCGAGCGTTGCCGTCTTGGCCCTTGGCAACGAGCTTGCGCCGCATGATCTCTCCAAAGATTTGCATCGGGGCGGGACCATATTGGAATTTGCTGCCCGGCGCCGCCGTGAGCGGTGCCTTCACCGAGTCCAGATACCCTTGGGCCCTGCCGACGGTCGATGCCTGGCCGCCCGTCATCGACAGCAATTGCCGAAGCGTGATCTGTTCCTTTTTGGGGTCGCCCCTCCATTCAGCGAGTGTCTCCGATGCCCGCTCGTCGAGGGTTAGAAGTCCATCCTGTGCGCCCGCCGCCGCCATCAGCCCGACAAGGCTCTTGGTGCCCGACCAGAGTTCCTGCGGCGTCGCGATGTCTGCCGATCGGCAGCGCACTTTGCCATCTTCAAGTATCAGCAGCGCAACGCCGGAATTAGCCTCAGAATAGGCGATCGCTTCGGCACAGCCGGGAAGAGGGGCGGGTTCGCCTGCCGCGGCTGGCTGTGCCGCAACCGCGGCTGCGAAAAAGAGGATGGTGCGCTTCAAGATCCGACTCCGATTTTCCGATGCTTGTCATTCTCCATATTATCGATAATAAATTCATTCGCAATCATCGATTGCTCGTGTGCGCTGCCCGATTAGGATGGCGCCGCGAGCAGGGAAAGCCGAACGGAGAGACATGGCCGCGACGAAGACCGACGACGACAGCGCGCCGACGCAGGACCGCGTGATCGCGCGCCTTTTGACCGACGACATCGTCGAATGGCGGATTCCGCCCGGATCGTGGCTGCGCGAGCGCGAAATCGCCGCGCGCTTCGGAGTGAGCCATGCGCCGGTGCGCGAGGCGTTCCGGCATCTCGCGCGGATCGGGCTTGTCAAGGTCGTGCCGTGGCGCGGCACCTATGTGATCGATATCGACGAGCATGCTGCGAACGAGGTCTATGAACTGTGGAAATCGCTGTTCGGCGTCGTTTGTCGCCTTGCGGCCGCCGAAATGACCGACCGCGACGGGCGCGAACTGATGCACCGGCTTGTCGAATATAAGGATGTCACCCAGCGCACCGACAATACGTTCGAGCATATCAAGGTCTCGAACCGCATCGGTCGCTTTATCGCCAAACGCAGCAATGCGCCGCTCGCGCTCGAGCTCCTCGATCGGGTCGCGCTGCTCGCGCGCTGGCAGCACAATGTCTATACTGACAGCTATATCGAGACGCATGGCAACGAGGCGGCGAAGCGATCGGCCATCCTCTACGACGCGCTTTGCCGCCATATCGTCGCGCGCGATGGCGATGCCGCCGATGCGGTGGCGCGCGATCTGATCGGGGTTACTCAGAATAGTTTTGGGCGCGCACTCGAGGAATATAAGGCCCGCCACGCAAAGCCTAAGCCCAGCCGCCGCCGCGCAAAAGTGACATGAGCCGTCTCCCGACCGACCGCCGCACCTTGCTTAAGGCGGGCCTCGCGGCGCCGATCGCATTGCAGGTTGACTCCGCTGCCGCTGTATCCCTGGATTTGACCATGTTCGGCCCCGGACGCCTCTTCGCCGACGTCCAAAGCTATGCCGAGGCCGGCAACAAGCAGTCGGGCGGCGCGGGCGATCGCTGGACCGCCGACTGGACAGCGAAGCGGCTGTTCAGTGCCGGATTCGAAGTGGATCGCCAGACGTTTGACGTGCCTTGGTTCGAGGCGTCGCATTGCGAACTTACGCTCGGCGACCACACGATACCGCTCGTCGCACAGCCGCTCGCCGTCGAAACCGGCGAGGCCGGTCTCGCTGCGCCGCTGCGCCTCGCAGAAATCCCTGAACGCCTCGACGGCGCGATCGCCGTCGTGCGCCTGCCTTTCCGCCGCTGGTCGAGCCTCGTAGATCGTGCAGTGCGCGAGCCGCTCGCCGATGCGCTTGCGCGCGGTGCGAACGGGGTCATTCTCATTACGACTGGGCCGACGGGCGAGGCCTTGCTCCTCAATGTCCCGGCCGGTCATCCTGTATCGGACAAGCCACTTGCCTTGCTCGCGCCGCGACTCGCCGCCCCGGTGATTGAAGCCGCGCGCCACGGTGCCGCGGCGAAATTAGCGCTTCGCGGGCGCGGTGGGATTCGGGCAGCGCAGAATATAATCGGGCGACGCGTTCGCTCCGGTCGCCCTTGGCTCGTCGTCTCTACGCCGCGTTCAGGCTGGACCGATTGCGCCGGCGAGCGGGGGCCGGGTATCGCGATGTGGCTCGCGCTTGCCGACTGGATGCCCCGAGCGTTTCCGCAACACAGCCTGCTCTTCCTGTGCAACAGCGGGCATGAATATGAGAATCTCGGTGCGAGCCATATCGCCGACAAGGTGGGTCCAGCCCCCGGCGAGACCGCTTTCTGGTTTCATCTCGGCGCCAATGCGGCAGCACGTGACTATCAGGAAATGCCGGGGCGCTTGCTGCCGCTGCCAAGCGCCGATCCCTATCGTTTTCTCATGACATCGCCCGAATTCGTGACGTGTGCGCGCGAGATATTCAAAGGCCAGCCGGGGTTGGAAATGGCCTATCCTTCGGCGGAAGGCACAGCGGGCGAACTCTCGGAAGTGATAAAGGCCGGCTACGTGCGTCATGCCGGCATCTTTGGCGCACACCGTCATCACCACGCTGTGACCGACGATTTATCGACGGTCACACCTGACCCCCTTGCCGCTACGGCGCGGGGCGTCCGCGACCTGCTGAGCGCCGTCGTCTCTTAGACCAGCGAACCACCTGCAAAGACATTGCGCTTTCCGGCTTGACTTGCCGACGGTTTTGCACAAAATTATCGATAATAATTGCGATAACAAGATGGGGAGAGTGACCATGGGACGCAGAGCGAACCTTCTTTTCTGCACGGCCGCGATTTGGGTAGCCGTCGCTCCGCCTGCTTTCGCTCAAGACGCACCGTCCGAAGCTCTTCCGGACGCGGCTGAAGCGGATGATGACGGCGCCATAGTCGTAACGGCGCGCCGCCGCGAAGAGCGGCTGGCCGATGTGCCGACCGCGGCGTCGGTCATCGATATCACGTCGCTCACCGATCGCGGCGGCGCCACGGGCAGCGGCGAACTCCTCGCCGATCAGCCAAGCGTTCGCTTCAACAATCTGAACTCGTCCGTCACGTCGGAGATCTCGATCCGCGCTTCGTCGACCGCGCGTGCCACCAATGGCGACCCGAGCGTCGGGCTCTATCGCAACGGTGCCTATATCGCCGGCGGTCCGGTGGGCGGTCGCAACTTCACGCGGCTCGACCTGCTCGACATCGGCCGCGTCGAGGTTCTGCGCGGGACGCAGGGCGCGCTGTACGGCCGCAACGCGGTCGGCGGCGCGATCAATATCATCTCGGCCGAGCCCGAATTCGATCTCTCGGGCTGGGCGAGCGCGCGCTATGGCTTCGAGAACAACAGCTTCCAGACGCAGGGCGCGATCAATGTCCCGCTCGCCGATGGCCTGGCGATCCGCATCAGCGGCGATCTCGTCGAGCAGGACAAGGGCTTCTTCTACAATCCCGACAACGACGTCTATTTCGACCAGCAGAAGGGCCACGGACTGCGCGGCCAGATCCGGCTGAAGCGCGGGCCGGTCGACGCGATCATCACGGCCGAGACCCAGCGGCTGACCACGCCGACGATCCATTACCAGATATCCATTCCCGCGGGCACGCCAGGCTTTCCCGGCGGTTATACGCAGGATCGCTTTCGCTACCCCTGGAACACCGCGCCGCGCGCCAGCCAGGACGTGGACGGCCTTCAGGCGCTCGTCCGCGTGGATCTGGGCGGTGCCGACCTGACGTCGACAACCTCCTTTCGCAAGCGCACGTCCGAATATGATCTCGACAATGACGCGATCAGCCCCGCCGAGCTGGCGCGTGCGCGCGCCGCGGGGCAGATCGGCGCTCTCACGCCGCTCGATGCCAGCACCGCGTCCTACGTCGTCGACACGACCGACAATTTTTCGCAGGATATTCATGTCAGCGGGGCGAGCGATCGCTTCACATGGCTGGTCGGCGCCGAAATGCTGTTGCTCGACAGCGATTTCTCGGTGGCGACGACGCGCACGCCGACGCTCGCCAATCCGTCGCCGGGCAATATCGCGCCCGCGCGGCTGCATTTCGAAAGCTATGCGGCCTATGGCTCGCTCGGTTTCGACATCACCGACAGCCTCAACCTGACCGGCGAACTGCGCTATACCCGCGACAGCCGGAGCATCTCGGCGCGGCTTTACGATTTGGGGACTGGCCTGCCCACCGGCGGGCCATCGCGGATCATCGACGACAGCATCAACGCCGACAATCTCTCCTACAATGCGACCCTCTCGTACAAGCTCACGTCGAACATCCTCGCCTATGGCAAGGTCGGCAGCAGCTATCGGGCCGGCGGGTTCAACACGCGCCTCTCCGATCCGCGCGCGCCGAGTCCTGTGCAGGTGCTGTTCGGCAACGAAAACAGCACGTCTTACGAAGTCGGCATCAAGGGCAGTCCGATCCGCCGCGGCTATTTCGCAATCGCGGGCTATTACACCGAGCTTGAAGACCTGATCGCGCAGGTCGACGATGGCTGCGCGCTCACCAATCCGGCGTGCCCGATCGCCGCGGTCGCCTATCTAACCAACGCAGGCGATGCGAAAAGCTGGGGTATCGAGGCCGAATATAGCCAGGGCTTCGATCTCGGCGAAGGCAATGGCCGCCTCGCCTTGAGTGGCTCGCGGCAAGAGGGCAAGGTCAAGAGCGGCCGCTATGACGGGCTGGACCTTGCGCAGGTTCCCGACTGGCTCGCCTCGGCCAACCTCAATCTGCGCTACCCGGTCACCAAGGATGTCGCGCTGACCAGCAATGTCCTGATCAGTGGTCAATGGGGCGGCAAACAGGAGCTGACAGCGACCTCGGTCGACCTCGATGATTATGTCCTCGTCAATCTTCGGGTCGGCGTCGACTTCGGCAAGATCAGCGTCAGCGCGTTCGCGAACAACGTCTTCGACAAGGTTTATTTCGTCGCGCAGGCGCCGACGATCAACCGGTACAGCCAGCCTCGCGTCGTCGGCGTCGAAGGACGCATTTCTTTCTAGGTCGCGCTCCCGTCCGCGGCCTCCAGCCGCTGGTCGGGAAGGGTAGGAGGGCGCAATGCGGCATTTGGTGATGGCAGCACTGTTCGGTGCCGCGATGCTGACCGGATCGGTGTCTGTCGCGGCGGCGGAGACGGCCCCCGCGGCGACAATCGCGCAGGGGCGCCTTGCGGGCGCGCGCACGGGGGACGTCGAGCGCTTCCTTGATATTCCTTTCGCCGCCGCACCGGTCGGCGCTCTTCGCTGGCGGGCGCCGCAGGCACCGCCGCGCTGGCGGGGCGTCCGCGATGCCGCAAAACTCGGCCCGGCTTGTCCGCAGACGGTGCGCCCCGCACTTGTCGCGGGCGGGGTAGCCGAGCATCAGTCTGAGGATTGCCTCCAGCTGAACATCTGGCGCCCGGCGGGGGCGCGAAAGCTGCCAGTGATGGTCTGGATCCATGGCGGCGCCCATGTGGTCGGTTCGGGCACCTTCCCGGTTTTCGACGGCACCGCCTTCGCGCGGCAAGGTGTGGTTTTGGTGACGATCAACTATCGGTTGGGCGCGCTCGGTTATTTCGCCCATCCCGCGCTCAGCGCGGCCAAGCCGCGCGGCGAGGCGCTCGCCAATTACGGCCTGATGGACCAATTGGCCGCCCTGCGGTGGGTGAAGAAAAATATCGCCGCATTTGGTGGCGATCCGCGCCAGATCACCTTGTTCGGCGAATCCGCCGGGGCGATCGGAGTGACGACGATCCTTGCCCAGCCCGAAGCCAAAGGCCTGTTCGCCAAGGCGATCGTTCAGTCGGGCGTTGGTCTCCTCGATCCGCGCCCGCTTGGCGAGCAAGAAGCGCTAGGCGCGGCGTTGGCAGCGCGCGCAGGTGCGCCGCCTTCAGCATCGCTCGACGCGCTTCGCGCGCTGCCCGCCGCCGCGCTCGTTGCCGCTGGCGAGGTCCGGACGCCGGGCGCGATGACCGGCCCCATCCTCGACGGCGACCTGGTACGCGAAGCGCCTTGGCGCGTCTTTGCGCGTAGCGAGCCGATCGACGTTCCGCTCCTCGTCGGCGCGAACAGCAACGAGGCGAGCGTCATCCTTGCCATGGGCGTGCCGCCATCCGCCGCGCTCGCCTATCTAGGGCGCGACCAGGCGGCGGGCCGGGCCGCCTATGGCATGGGGCTGGCCGATGATGAACTGGCGCGCCAGGTGTTGGGCGACGCCTGGTTCGTCGCCCCGGCGCGCTGGCTCGCGGCCCGGACGGCGGGAGGGGCGCCTTCGTATCTCTATCATTTCGACTATGTCGCAGCGGCGCGGCGCGACCGCGCCAAGGGCGCCGCGCACGGGTCTGAAATCCCCTATCTGTTCGGGACGCTCGACTATTTCGCGTCGGTCGCCGGCGCCGTCGGTGACGAGGATCGCCGCTTCGGCGAAGGCATCGCCGCCTGCTGGGTTGGCTTCGCCAAGACGGGCGTTCCTGGCTGCGCACTCGTTCGCGACTGGCCGCGTTACGATGCGGCAAGCGACCGTCTCGCAAAATTTGCGCCCGAGTCTGGCGTCGTCGCCGGCTTTCGCAAGGCGCAGCTCGACCATCTGCTCAATGTTCACTTCGGGAACGGCCAGCCCAGGCCCTAGCCCGTCCGGCCGCGCTAGGCCCTCCGTTTCGACGATGTGCAACGAAGCTGGGAGAGAGAAAATGGCTGGAAGAACGAAATGGATGTGGCTTGCCGCTGGTGCGGCGATGGCTGGGGCTGCGGCCTTTGCGGCGCAGGGCGGGTTCGGGGGCAACGGCGGCGGCGAGGCGCGTCCCATGGTGCAGCTTCCGCCTGCGGCGCCCGCTGCTAAAGCGTCGACGTCGGCGGCATCGGCGCCCGCGGCCGCCAGCCTTTCGGCCACCGTCGGCGGTTATACCTATGACTGGACCGCGTTACAGTCGGCAATCGACGCTGATACCGAGGTCGATAACGGCTATTTCATCGTCGGGAATGCTTCGGATCCCGACTATCTCTTCGCTTACGAGAAGGGCAGCTTTGGTATCGATCGGGTGACCCCGCTTGCGTCGGCCTCCAAATGGTTCGCCGGCGCGCTGGGGATGCGCATGGTGCAGGCTGGCATCGCGACGCTCGACGATCCGATGCGGCCGCCGCTTGCCTTCTGGACCACGATCGGAACGAAGAAGGATGTCCAACTCAAGCATGCGCTGTCGATGACGTCGGGCTTCAATGCGAGCCCGCTCGTTGGCGGCTGTCAGCTGCTTCCGGCCATGACGCTCTACAATTGCGCGAAGAGCATCCACGATTTGCGCTATGATATTTTGCGCCCGGGCAACGCGCCCGGCGCGCAATATAGCTATGGACCGCACGGCCTTCAGGTCGCCGCTGCCTATCTGGAGGCAAAGGATATAAGCATCGCGCCCGGCACGTCACCGGCACGCCAGCGCAATTTTCACGAACTGTTCGCGCAGCATGTGACGACCCCGCTCGGGATGACGAGCACGACCTGGTATGACCCTGCGGGAAGCGCTCCCACCAACCCGTGGGTCGCGGGCGGCGCCTATTCGACGCCGCGCGACTATGCGAAACTTCTGCGTGCCTTCCTTGGCGGCAGCTTTATTACCGATATGACAAGCTTCACCCAGCAACGTACCGCAGGCTTGCCGCGCGTTTTCGTGCCGGCGAGCGCGGGCAATTGGGAATATGCGCTCGGCTCCTTTGTCGAATGCGACACGCCTTCGGCCTGCGCGACGTCCAAGATCAATTCCTCACCGGGTGCCTATGGTTGGACCGGCTGGATCGATCGCGAGACCGGCTATTACGCTTTGATCGCCACCGAAATATCGAGCGGAGGCGACCGGAAAGGCGTCGAGCTCGAACAGGTCATGCAGGATCTGATCGAGGATGCGATCGCGAATCGCACCCCGGCGCCCTGACCTGACCCAGCAGTCTAGTCACGCAGCACAGGAGAACTTGATCTCCATGCGCTGCGTGGCTGGCCTGTCGGACTAGGCAAAGTCGACGGCTCAAAGGCGAGCGGCCAAACCCGCGTGTGACCGGCAGGGAGCCGATTTGACTGAATGGCCGATGCGCGGCCGTCCGGTCGTGGGTTCGGCCTAGGGACACGTCGCCAAAAAGCGTGTCGCTGCCGCCACTGCCTCGGCTCCGAAAGCTGCTGGGCATGCATCTGGCCGCGCAGATTGGCTCGCCTCGGGCGGTTATCAGGCGACGTAGGCCCCTCTACCACTCGCCACCAAGGTTCCGTCTGCGGCTAGGATCCGGGTAGCCGCGACGCTTATCTGCCGCCCTAATTTCACCGGGCTGCCGATCGCGCGAAGCGGCCCCAGCTTGGCCGGTCGGTGAAAATCCACATGGAGGTCCGCCGTCGCCCGCGCAGCACCCCCCATCGCGATGATCGTATAGAGGCCGGTCAGATCGATCAAAGCCGATACGATGCCACCATGCGCCGCGCCGACCGTCGGATTTGAGATGATTTCGTCTCGCCAAGGCATGGAGATCACCAACTCGTTGGCGCCGACCTCAGCGATGCTGAGCCCGAGCCAGCGGTGAAAAGGGGCCAGCGCCAATAGGTCACGTAATTCCTCAAGCCCCGGGACGGCGGGGGCATTCATGATTTCATTTCCGCTTCATGGATGCCGAGCAAAAACTCTAGGATCGATTGCCCGAAAGCGTCGTTCTCGTCCCCCACCACCATATGAGTCGCATTCGCAATGTCGCTATACGCCATATGAGGGACAAGGCCCTGGAAATGCTTGACGGCTTCCAGCGAGACGAGATCGCTTGACCCGCCGCGGATCAGATGCACCGGCAAGGTCAAGCAGGCAGCGGCCGCGCTGAGCTCGGTGCGGCCATGGTCGCTGGAAACGCCGCCGCCCTGCTGCGTCACTCTTTCGATGAAGGCGGGGTCCCAGTGCCAATAGAAGCGTTCATCGTCCTTGCGGCGCAGATAGTGTGCTAGCCCGGCCGAAGCCTTCCGGCTGGGGCGATGGGGCAGATAGTCGGCAATGACCTGTGCGGCCTCTTCCACCGACGCAAAACCATCGCGCGCATGCGCCGCCATGAAACCGACCACGCGGGCGACGCCGCTCGGTTCCATCTGAGGTGTGACGTCGACCAGCGTCAGCGATCCGAAACTTCCCGGTGCGCATTTTCCCTCGGCGATGATCCCGGCCAGGCCACCAAGAGACGCGCCAATCAGCGCCGGTTTGCTCGCCGTCGCCGCAGCGATCTCGACGAGATCGGCCGCAAAATCGGAGATATCATAGGCTCCGTCGCTGGCCCATGCACTCTCGCCGTGCCCGCGCATATCGACTGCGATGGTCCGGAAACCATGGCTCGCGAGCCGGTGGGCTACCGCCCTCCATGCCCTTCGGGTCTGTCCGCCGCCGTGCGCGAGGATTACCGGTAATCCGAGTTCCGGGCCATCAACCGACGCTGCGATTTCATGGCCCGCTTTCCCGGCAAGCGTGATCGACTGATCAATCATTCCACGATCATACTATATCATATCTTACAGTAAAGGGTTTTCAGAATATGATGTTGGCTCTACAGTCCATGACGATGGTTGAACCTCGCAATACAAGCGGCATCTCTCCCGCGAAAAGTCTTCTGACGGCCTCAGACGAGTTTGTCTTTCTCATCGAGGAAGTGCCCCGCAAACTGCGTCGGAAGTTTGATGCCTCAACGGCGCGCTTCGGATTGACGCGAACCCAGTGGCGCGCGCTCGTCTATATCTATCGGACCCCGGGCATGACCCAAACCGACCTCTCCAAATGCCTCGAACTGGAGCGTGCCAGCGTTGGCCATGTTGTCGACCAGCTGGAAAGAATGGTGCTCGCGGAACGGCGCGCTGCCAAGGGCGACCGGCGCGTCTGGGAACTTCATCTTTTGCCCCGAGCGATCGAAATCCTGCCTCAGCTGCGCGCCGAAGCCGACATGATCTACGCGCGACTGCTCCATATGATTTCCCCAACTGAGATACGCGCGATGCGCTCATTGCTGACGAAAATGTCCGGCAATCTCGAAAGCGGATCGGAAGACATGCCTCCTCGATAGGAGCCGTGGAAGATTTGAAATGGCCGACGCCATTCATCGTCAGCAAGCCGATATCCCCAACTGCCACCGCTCGCGTCTGAGGCGGCGCGCCGCGGCCGTTCTGCCCCCGCTGCATCAGGTTGCCAGCACTGACGGCTAACTAATTGCGAATATCGCGGCACGGAGCCCTACCTGCCTCCCGCCGTGTTGCAGAATAGTCCGATCGAGCCGGCAATCGTTCGGCGGTGAGCGCCCTCCCGCGAGGCGGGCCGCTCTTGGCTTCGCGTGCCAGCGCCAATTGACCGACGAGCTATTTCGTGCAACGAGTTGTCTACCAAGAAACGAACCTCTGCGTGGAGACCGACATGGCTCAACCCGAGCGCTTCATGTGAGGGCGGATTGCCGGTGCTGTCCGCCGTCAGCACCAATGGCACAGATTTGAGGTTGTGATTTAAGGAGGATTTGGGCTTCGTCGTAGTGACTAAGGAACGAGGATGAAGCCCAATCCTCCTTGAAAAAATCGGCGCCGAAGGCCCCTGCTGAGCGGCTGGTGAAGGACATACGGCGTGCGACGCGCCGGCACTTCTCTGCAGAGGACAAAATCAGGATCGTGCTGGAAGGCCTGCGCGGCGAGGACAGCATCGCCGAGCTGTGCTGCAAGGATGTCATCGCCCAGAGCTTGTATTACACGTGGTCGAAGGAGTTCATGGAGGCGGGCAAGCGGCGCTTGGCGGGCGACACCGCCCGTGCCGCGACCACCGGCGAGGTGCACGACCTGCGCCGCGAAGCCCGTGCCCTTAAGGAATGCGTGGCCAATCTGACGCTGGAAAACCGGTTGCTCAAAAAAAGCATGATCGCGGATAGGGCCGACGACGAATGAGGTAACCCGCATCCGAGAAGCTGGAGATCATTCGGATCGTCGAGCAGTCGCACCTGCCGGCCAAGCGCACGCTGGAGCAGTTGGGCATCCCGCGCCGGACCTTCTAACGCTGGTACGACCGCTACCTCGAGCGCGGGCCGGAGGCGCTGGAGGATCGGCCATCGGCCCCGAGGCGGGTGTGGAACCGCATCTGCGATGATATCCAGCAGCAGATCATCGACATGGCGTTGGATACAACCGACCTGTCACCCCGCGAGCTCGCGGTGCGCTTCACCGACGAGAAGCGCTACTTCGTGTCGGAAGCCACGGTTTACCGTATGTTGAAAGCCCATGACCTGATCGCCAGTCCGGCCTTCATCGTGATCAAGGCCGCCGACGGGTTCCACACCAAGACGACGCGGTCGAACGAGATGTGGCAGACCGACTTCACCTACTTCAAGATCATCGGCTGGGGCTTGGTGTACCTGTCGACCGTGCTCGACGACTTCTCCCGTTATGTCATCCTTTGGAAGCTGTGTACCACCATGCGGGCCGGGGATGTCACCGACACGCTGGAGCTGTCCCTCGAAGCTTCCGGATGCGCGTCGGCCAGGATGATCCACAAGCCGAAGCTGCCAATGGGCCCGGCCAGCATATTGCCCGCGCCCCTTAATTCGTCAGGGAAATGGGCGGCGAGGAATTGCCGCATTTCGGTGCGAAATGCGTCTTCGCTCGTCTAGACATCAGGTTCTAGCTGAGTTGGCACTGAAACCTCCGTTCAAAACTGAATTTGCGACGCCGCACGCGCACGACAGGGCTGCGCTCTGTCTGGTCAGTATTGCTGCTCGGGAACGTGCAAAATCAAACCTTCCACTCCTTCCACCATGGGTATCTGGCAGGCGAGGCGACTGTATTCGTTGGCACCTTCGGCAAATTGCAGAAGCTCTGCCTCCGCTGCCCCTTCGACCAGGCGACCAACCCTGTCGATCCAGGCCGGATCGACATGGACATGGCAGGTCGCACAGGCGCAGACACCGCCGCAATCGCCGTCGATGCCCGGTACATCATTGAAGAGCGCCGCCTCGCGTGCGGTTTCGCCCTCGGCAATTTCGACTTCCCGCCGCGTTCCATCGCTGGATACGAACGTCACTTTGACCATCATACACTCCGTATTTCTGCTTCAGCAAATCAGCGCGCGTGCAGCCGCACCGGCAGATTGGTGATCCCGCGCACAAGGTTTGAGAAAAGGCGCTCGGGCTCGCCGGTCACTTCGACCTTGGCGAACCGCTTGTGAATTTCTTCCCAGATGATCCGCAACTGCAGTTCTGCCAGCCTGTTACCCATGCATCGATGGATGCCATAACCGAATGACAGGTGATGGCGCGGATTCTTGCGGTCGATGATGAACCGGTCAGCCCGGTCGATGACCGTTTCGTCGCGGTTGCCCGACAGGTACCACATCACGACCTTGTCGCCCTTCTTGATCTGCTTGCCGCCAATCTCCCAGTCCTGCAGCGCAGTGCGGCGCATGTGAGTCAGCGGCGTCTGCCAGCGGATGATTTCCGGCACCATGCTGGCGATCAACGAAGGGTCGTCATTCAGTTTGCGATATTCATCGGGGTTCTGATTGAGCGCCAGCACACCGCCGCTTATCGAATTGCGCGTGGTGTCGTTGCCGCCCACGATCAGCAGCAGCAGGTTACCCAGAAATTCGAGGAAGGGCATATCCCGTGTCGCCGGGGAATGCGCCATTATGGAAATCAGATCGTTCTTCGGTTCTTCGTTGATGCGCTGCTCCCACAGTCCTTTGAAATACATCGCGCACTCGATGAGTTCTTCACGCCTCGCTTCGTACGATTCGACGATGCCGGTTTCAGGGGCGGCCGTTGTGACGTCGGACCAGCGCGTGAGCTTGCGGCGTTCCTCCCACGGGAAATCGAATAGGGTAGCAAGGGTCATCGTGGTCAATTCAACTGAGACCTTGTCAACCCAATCAAATTCCTCGCCTATCGGCAGATCATCGAGAATCTGACACGCTCGTTCGCGGATTGTCGGTTCGATCAACAGCAAGTTGGACGGCGCTACAGCGGGGGTGACGGCCTTGCGTTGCTGGTCGTGCTTTGGAGGATCCATAGCGATGAACATTTCAAGTTCGAGCGCGCCTTCCACCGAATGCATGTCCTGAATGGCGATACCGCCGAGCTTTGCCTCCGACGAAAAGACTTTGTGGTTGGTGTCGACAGCCATGATATCGTCGAACTTGGTGATCGACCAGTAAGGCCCAACATAGCTTTCGCGGCAATAGTGGACCGGCTCCTCTTTGCGCAGCCGGTCGAAATACAGGCCGATCGTGTCCTGCTGAAAAAGACTCGGCCGTGCGACATCAATTTCGTCGATCGGAATGGCTGCAACTTTTCCGGCAGTATCCAGCTCCATCGTGTCGATGCTCATGTCTCGTCCTCCATCCCAGGCAAGCAGACTCACCTTGCTATCAAACAGGTAGATGTTTCGCAGGGTGTGGTCAATAAAGCTTATAAGGATTGTTGCGACATTTGACCGCACTGCAAACTTCATAGACTGATGCTGGACATGCCATCCGATAAACTCTTATAAGGTTTTATCAGAGGAGCGATTCCCAGTGATGCAACCGAAGGTCGATGATTCGAGGAAGGCCAAGCGTGCGCTCACGCTTGCGCAGGACATCGTACGCGATATCGAAGCCGGGGCGCATGTTGCGGGCGACAGGTTGGCGCGCGAGGACGAAATGCTTGCGCGATACGATGTCGCCCGAGCGACCTTGCGCGAAGCGCTTCGCTTCCTTGAACTCCAAGGCGTTATCCATCTTCAACTAGGTCGCGGTGGCGGGCCGGTGGTCGCTCGCCCGCAGACTGGCGATTTCGCAAACAGCCTCTCGCTGATCCTGCATTTCATGGAGGCGGACTTGAGGGGCTTGCTCGAATTGCGCGAAGCGATTGCGGCGGATGTTGCAGCCTATGCCGCCCAGCGCGCGACCACGGGTGATCTGAGCGCACTTGCCGATTGCCTCAAAGAGCTGGAGCGAAACGAAGCGAGCAGCCAGTTCGAGGAACTGAATCGCCGTTTTCACGATATGCTCGGCTGGGCCAGCGGCAATCCGCTTTTCGGCCTTCTGACTTCCGCGTTGCATATGCTTACCCGCGAATTCTCGCTCTCGCTGGGGTATTCGGCGCAAGAGCGTGCGGTCCAGTTGCGTTTCTTGCGCCGCGTCCTTGAAGCTGTGCGCAAGGGCGATGCCGAAGGAGCGCGGCAGGCTATGGCGCGTCTCGTGGCGGGCTCCGCCTCCTATCTCGCACAGAGAAGCCCTGAGCTTGTGTCCCAGAAGGTCAGGTGGGGACAGACGTAAAAAACGGGCGCCGGTGGGTGGCGCTGGATGGAGAGGGTATTACGATGGCACTCAAGAGCCGCATATGCGAAATTCTCGGGATCGAATACCCGATCCTTCTGGCCGGAATGGGCGGGGCGAGTGTCCCCGCGCTCGCGGCCGCAGTATCGAATGCCGGGGGACTTGGCGTTCTTGGCGCTGCGGCCTGCTCGCCAGACCAGTTGCGCAGCTGGATCCGCCAGACCCGCGAACTGACCGATAAGCCATTTGGGGTCGACACCCTTCTGCCTGCCTCCGTCAGGCGCGGTTCGGCACCGCAGAGCGGCGCCTCGCTCGAAAACCCGATGGCACTGCTTGGCGAATATCAGCAGTTCACCCGCGATTTCATGGAACGCGAGGATCTGCCCGAAGTGGATGCCGCAATGGCCATGCGCGCGGCTGGCGCGCCGGAAATGGGCAAGGGCGGTCCGCAGCTGTTCACGCGGGAGTTTTTCGAGGCGCAGATGGAAGTGGTAATCGAGGAAAAGGTGCCAGTCTATGCCGCCGGCCTCGGCAATCCCGGACCGTGGATGGACCGCCTTCATTCCAATGGCACCAGGGTCATGGCGGTGATCGGCAAGGTCAAGCACGCCCAGCAGGTGGTCGATTCCGGCATCGACATGATTGTGGCGCAGGGCCACGATGGCGGCGGGCACAACTCCCCGATCGGAACCTTCTCGCTGATTCCGCAGGTAGTCGACGCGGTGGGCGATCGGGTTCCCGTGATCGGAGCAGGTGGAATCTCCGATGGCCGCGGAGTCGCCGCAGCGATGATGCTGGGCGCTCTGGGCGCGTGGGTCGGAACGGCGTTCCTGGCAACCGAAGAGGCAGGGATTGAACGGTTCCAAAAGGAAGCAATAACCGACGGCGGCGATGCAGATACCGTCGTTAGCCGTTCGTTGACCGGCAAGCCTGCGCGCATGATCCGCAACAAATGGGCCGATGCTTGGGTTGCGGCGGGCAAGGAGCCGCTTCCGATGCCTTACCAGTCGATGATTTCAGGGCCGGTCATGGCTTCGGGCATAAAGGCTCAGCGCAAGGATATCATGCCCGGCTTCGCGGGGCAGGGAATTGGATTGATCCATTCGATCCGTCCAGCGGCAGAGGTCATGCGCGATCTTGTCGAAGGGGCCGAAAGGGCGCTGGCCGATGCCAGATTCTATTCCTGAATTGCGGCAAGACGGGTACGCTGTATGAACGCTTCGCAGACCTTATCCTTTGCCGACAAGGCCGCCATAACCGGTGTGGGCGAAACCGCATTCGTCAAGGGCACCGAACGGACCGCGGTGGACATGATGCTGGAAGCCTCGCGCCGCGCAATCTCAGATGCCGGGCTGAAACCTTGCGACATCGACGGCATGGTGCCGCCGCCGATCTATACGACCTCGGAGGAAATGGCCGCCAATCTCGGCATTGATGTGCTGCGCTATGCGGCCACCGTTCACATGGGCGGCGCCAGCCCGACGACGGCGCTGCAGAACGCGGCAATGGCGATCGCCAGCGGGCTTTGCGATCACGTGCTGGTGACGCTCGGTTGGAACGGCTATTCCGCCCTCAGGCCCAAGCCGGGTGCCCCGCCCACTCGGGCGATGAACATGAACACGCTGACCAATACCATCCAGGGCTATTACATCCCCTATGGTGTGTTCCTGCCGGTGCAGATGTATGCTTGGCTGGCGACCCGTCACTCGAAGCTTTACGGCGTGGGCGCGGATGCGATGGCAGCGGTAGCGCTAGCCTGCCGGCGTCACGCGCAGTTGAATCCGCGCGCCTTTACCTATGGGCGCGAACTCGACGCGGAAACCTATCATTCGGCGCGCTGGATATCCGAGCCCTTCCGCCTTTACGATTGCTGCCTTGAAACCGATGGCGCCTGCGCGGTAGTCATATCGCGAATGGATCGGGCCAGGGATATGCCGCATGTGCCCGTCAGCATCGCCGGTGCCGCGGAAGGCCACCCCTATCCCGCCGACGACATCCCCTCGCGGCCCGATCCCTTCAAGATTGGCCTCAGCTATGCTGCCCCGCGCGCTTTCGACATGGCGGGCGTCAAGCGCGAGGACATGGATTTCCTGCAGATTTACGACTGCTTTACCTATGTCGTTCTGCTGCAACTGGAAGCGATGGGCTATTGCGAACCGGGTGCACAGTTCGAATTCGTCGCCAATGGCCAGATTGAGCTGGGTGGCCGCTATCCGATCAACACCCATGGCGGCTTGCTCAGTGAGGCGCATGTCTGGGGACTCAACCACGTGGTCGAGGCAGTGCGCCAGCTTCGTCACGACTGCGGCGAGCGCCAGGTGCTGGGAGCCCAAACTGGTCTTGTGACCGGCTGGGGTGACCTTGGCGATGGAAGCATTGCCATTCTCAGGAGGTTTGCATGAGCAGCGAGAGCGATCTGCCTCCCAAAATGCGGCCCTCCGCGCAGGTTGCGCCGCCCAAACCGCGACCTCGCCCGCAAGACCCGGTTGAGCAGGAATTCTGGAAGCGGTGCCAAGACGGCAATCTCTATTTCCAGCGCTGCGGCGGCTGCGGCTGCTTCCGCCACCTACCGCGCTATATGTGCGCAAAGTGCGGCTCGCCGGAATTCTCCTGGGAACGCAGCAGTGGCAAGGGCACGCTGTTTTCCTGGACCGTTACCCACCAGGCCCTCCACCCGGCTTTTGCCGACGAAATTCCCTTCGTGGCGGCGGTGGTGGAATTGGAAGAGGGCGTACGCATGGCCACGCGCCTGATTGGTTGCGATCACGAGCGCCTAGCGCTCGACCTTCCGGTGGAAGTGGAATTCGAATTGATCGGTGAGGACTTCCGCCTTCCTGTTTTCCGCCTGCGTGAAAGTTAGAAGCGTCATGGATCTTGATTACGGGCCCGAATACGATGTCTTCCGCAAGCAAGTGCGGGCTTTCATCGAAGCGCACCGCCATCTCGCGCCGCCTTCTGCTGACCGGGCGGCCCGACCTTCGTCCAAGGCAGTCGAATGGCAGAAGCTGTTGATCGAGCATGGGTATACCGCGCGAACGATCCCGCAGGAGTATGGAGGCTATGGAGCGGAGCCGGACATTCTCCAATCGCGCATCATCGCAGAGGAATTTGCGCGGGCCAGGGTGCCGGGCGGGCTTTCTAATCAGGGAATCTCGATGTTCGTGCCGACCCTGCTTGAACTCGGCACCGAGGAACAGAAACGGCGCTGGATCGAACCCACGTTGAAAGGCGATATCGTATGGTGCCAGGGCTATTCCGAACCCGGTGCCGGGTCGGACCTAGCCAACCTCAAGACCAGCGCGCACATCGAAAACGGCGAATTTGTTATCAATGGCCAGAAGATCTGGACCAGCACCGCCAAGCAGGCCGACATGATCTTTTGCCTGGTCAGGACCGAACCTGACGCACCCAAACATGGCGGCATTTCCTACCTGATCTTTTCGATGGACACGCAGGGCATCGAGGTTCGCCCCTTGAAGACGATGACCGGTCACGCCGAGTTCAACGAGACGTTCTTCACCGATGTGCGCGTCCCCATGCACCAGATCGTCGGCCAGCGGGGCCAGGGCTGGTTCGTCGCGAACGCAACCCTAGGCCATGAGCGCGGAATGCTGGGCGATCCCGACGCGCTCGAAAACCGGCTGCAGGCGCTGATCGCACTGATGCAGGAAGAGCGTTTGGGCCAGGGTCGCGCGATCGACAATCCGGTACTGCGCGACCGGCTAGTGGCACTTCAGGCCGAAGTAGCGGCGATGAAATACAATGGGATGCGCATCCTTTCGAACAGCCTTAGGGGAGAGCCGGGCGGCATGGCGAAGCTGATCGTCAAGTTGCAAAGCTGTGAACTCGCTCACCAGATATCCGCGCTGGCAATCGACGCCATGGGCGAACTGGGCATACTCTATCACCACAGCCCGCGTGAGCGGGACGGCGGGGCGTGGCAATGGAACTATATGTTCCAACTCGGTCTCATCATCGGCGGCGGGACCGCTCAGATCCAGAAGAACATCATCGCCGAACGCGGCCTTGAAATGCCACGTGAGCCGAACCCCGCGGACATGGCGCGACAGAAGCAGGGAGCAGACTGATGGACTTTGGACTTTCGCAGGACCAGCAGATGTTGCGCGACGCCGTTTCGCGGTGCCTCGCCGATACCAGCCCGCTCAGTCACGTCCGCGAATGTGCGGAGCGGGACAATCCGTTGAGCGACCAGGTGTTGCGCGCCCTCCACGATCTGGGCGTTGCCGGAATGCTCGTCCCCGAAGAGCATGGCGGGCTCGGCATGACCTTGCTCGACGCGGCGGTGGTGGCGGAACAGCTTGGCTATGCGGTCGCACCGGTGCCGTTTCTCGCCAGTCAGGTTCTCGCACCGATCGCCTTGCGCGAAGCTGGCAACGAGGAGCAAAAGGCCCACTGGCTGCCAAAGATAGCGAGCGGCGAGGCGCGTGTCGGTGTCGCGATTTCCGAGACGATCGAGGTGCGCGACGGCGCGGGAGTTTCCTCTGCCGGCGGGAAGCTCAACGGCACCGCCCTGTTCGCGCTCGATTTCGAAGGAGCTGATGCCTACGTCGTCGCCGATTCCGGTGGCAGGCTGCACCTTGTCGGTGCCAAGGCGTCCGGGCTGGAAGCTATCGCGTTGACGACCATCGATCGCACCCGTAGCGTCGGGGAATTGCGGTTTGACGGGGACGAAGCGGAACCACTGGCTGACGATGGCGGAGCTACAGTGGCCCGGCTGCGCGATGCGGGCCGCGTGATCCTCGCCGCAGACAGCCTTGGCGCAGGTCAGGCCATGATCGAAAGGGCTGTCGATTATGCTGGTCAGCGCGAACAGTTCGGCCGCCTGATCGGTAGTTTCCAGGCCGTAAAGCATATGTGCGCCGAGATGGCCGCGCGGCATGAACCGTGCCGTTCGCTCGTCTGGTACGCCGCCCACGCCTTCGACGCGGTGCCGAATGAGGCATCACTGCTTGCCTGCCATGCCAAATCGCACACGGCCGAGGTCTATCGATTTGTCGCACGCACTTCCACCGAAGTGCACGGCGGAATGGGATTCACCGACCTGCTTGGCCTGCATTACTGGTTCAAACGGATCGGATTCGACCGGCAGGTTCTGGGTGGGCCAGAAGCGGTCCGGGCGGAGGCTGCGGCACTTCAGGGCTGGACCAAAGCTGCGTGATGTTTCTTCCAAGGGAAGTGCGCCAAAGCCGCCACCCCGTTCGGAGAGGGGAACTAATGTGATCGACTGGAATCTCGGCGACATTCTCGACGCTATCGAGCCCGTCATGCCAAAGGATGCGCCGGCCCTGATACACGGCGACCGGATCATCACCTGGCCCGAAATGTCGGGACGTTCGAACAATGTTGCCCGCGCGCTCCGGCAGCGCGGAGCCGGCAATGGGGCCAAGGTTGCCTTTTATATGCGCAACCGACCCGAATATGGCGAGTTGATGGCAGCCTGCTTCAAGGGGCGCCTGATCCATGTGAACATCAATTACCGCTATGTCGCCGAGGAGGTCTTCTATATCTTCGACGATTCCGATAGCGAAGTGATCGTCTACAGCTCGGAATTCCGCGACTGTATCGTCGAGCTCAAGGATCGGCTCGAGAAGGTTCACACCTTTGTGGAAATTGGCGAGGCTTCGCAAATCGCGCCTTTTGCGATCCCTTACGAAACACTCGCGCAAGAAGGCGACGGATCGGCGCTCGGCATAGTGCGCTCTCCCGAAGATCAGCTCTTCATCTATACCGGCGGCACGACGGGCATGCCCAAGGGCGTGATGTGGCATCACGACCAAATGCGCAAAGCACAGCTCGAGGCCCAGAAGCTGCTCGCCCCCGTTCCTCAGACACTCGAAGAACACGTCGCGTTGATCACAAGTCAAGGGCCCGGCAACCGCACCCTGCCATCCTGCCCGATGATGCACGGGACCGGCTTCATCACCGCGATCGGCACACTTATGTCGGGCGGCGCCATCGTTACACTCGCAGACTCGTCCTTCGATGCGACGGAGTTGTGGGAAACAGTTGATAAGCATAAGGTGCAAAGCATCGCAATTGTGGGCGATGCCTTTGCCAAGCCAATGCTGCAGGCGCTGGACCGGAATCCCGGCCGCTGGGATACCAGCAGCCTCGTCACCATCGTTTCATCCGGCGTGATGTGGAGCAAGGAAGTCAAGGCTGGGCTGTGCAAGCATATCCCCCAGGTGGTGCTGATGGACAGCTTCGGCGCTTCCGAAGGGCTCGGCTTCGGCCGCTCCATCACAACCGCGCAAGGGGGCACCAACACCGCGAAATTTGCGATTGGCGAATTCTGTCATGTCTTTGATGAAAACGACCAGAAAGTGACGCCGGGAAGCGGCGTACCGGGATTTATCGCCCTCATGGGTGCGATCCCAGCGGGTTATTACAAGGATCCCGAGAAATCCGCCAAGACCTTCCGCACAATCGATGGGGTCCGCTATTCGATTCCGGGCGACTGGTGCACGGTCGAGGCCGATGGCAGCCTGACCTTGCTGGGCCGTGGCAGCGTTTGCATCAACACTGCTGGCGAGAAAGTTTACCCCGAGGAAGTCGAGGAGATTCTCAAGACCCATCCCGCGATTGGTGACGCGCTGGTCGTGGACGTGCCAAACGAAAAATGGGGTCAGGCCGTCACCGCCGTCGTCCACCTCAGCGGCGACGTTGCGTTCGACGAGCAAGCCGTCAAGGATCATGTGCGGGGGCAGTTGGCAGGCTACAAAACACCGAAGGCCATATATCCAACGAAGATCCCCCTGCGCGCATCGAACGGCAAGGCCGACTATGCAACGGCGAAGGCAATTGCCGAGAGCCTGACTGCCGCTTCATGACGAATCAGACTTCGCCCGATTATGACGCTGTGATCATCGGTGCTGGCTTCAGCGGGATCTACTTGCTCCACAAGTTGCGGGACGCCGGGTTCAACGTGCTGCTGGTCGATGCTGCGACCGATCCGGGCGGCATCTGGCACTGGAATTGCTATCCCGGCGCACGCGTGGATTCGCAGATTCCGCTCTATGAATTCTCGATCCCCGAAGTGTGGCGGACATGGACTTGGAGTGAGCGCTTTCCCGGCTGGGAAGAACTCAGGGCCTATTTCCGCCATGTCTGCGATACGCTGAACCTTTGGCCGCTGATGCGGATGGGATCGAGGGTCGAAAGCGCCGATTTTGATGCAGGGCGGGGACTATGGAATCTACAGCTTGAGGGCGGGCAATCCGTATCGACACGCTTCTTGCTCCCAGCCCTCGGTTTTGCGTCGAAGCCGTATATCCCCGACATTCCGGGCATTGAGGATTTCGAGGGCGAATGGTGCCACACGGCGCGCTGGTCGCAGGAGGGTATTGATCTCGATGGGCGCAAAGTTGCCCTGATCGGAACCGGAGCGAGCGGTGTGCAGGTCGCCCAAGAAGCAGCCAAGCGGGCTGAAGCGCTGATCCTGTTCCAAAGAACCCCGATCCTGGCCCTGCCGATGCGGCAGGAGCGGCTGACGCGGGAGGATCAGGAACGCGAAAAGCACAGCTATCCTGCCCTTTTCGAACAGCGCAGGCAGACGAGCGGAGGATTTGAAAGCCAGTCACTTGAAGTCTCGGCGCTCGAAGTCGACGAGATTGAGCGCAATGCCCACTTCGAAGATTTATGGCAGCGAGGCGGATTGAGGTTCTGGTACCACAACTTCGCCGACTTGCTTACCAATCGCGCAGCCAATCGCCACGCCTACGATTTCTGGCGCGACAAGGTTCGCGCGCGGATCGCCGATCCCGATCTGGCCGAGAAACTCGCCCCATCCGAACCGCCGCATCCGTTCGGCACGAAGCGACCTTCGCTGGAACAGGGATATTACGAGATTTTCGCGCAGGACAATGTTGCGCTGGTTGATCTGAAGGCAAACCCGATCACCCGTGTCGGGCCGCACGCAATCACAACCGCAGACGGCGAGGTCGAATGCGATCTCATCGTTTTCGCCACCGGCTTCGACGCGGGGCGGGGCGGGTTGATCGACATGAACATCACCGGCAGGGGCGGCCTGTTACTGTCGCAAGCTTGGGACAACGGGCTGCGCGCCTATCTGGGAATGGCGGTATCGGGTTTCCCCAACATGCTGTTCGCTTACGGACCCCTGAGCCCCTCGGGTTTTTCCAACGGCCCGACAAGCGCGGAAATGCAGGGCGACTGGATCTGCGATTTCATGGTCTGGCTGCGAAACAACGGTTACGATCTTTTCGACGCCGATCCGCAAGCAGAGGCGGACTGGACCGAAATGGTCGCTCAGGTTGGCGCTATGACGCTCTTTCCCGAAGCGGACTCCTGGTACATGGGCGCAAACATCCCGGGTAAGAAGCGCCAACTCATCAATTTTCCAAGCGTGTCGACCTATGCTGCGATTTGCGGCGATGTGGCACGCGATGCCTACCGCGGCTTTGCCGCCAGCACACCAGCGAACAAGGACAGCGCAACCTGATGAATGAGATGTTCAGAATAAGTGACTTTCCAGTGGACATTGATCCTGTTTGGGCTGGCGACGGCTCACATCTGCCCGAATGGTTCGTGTCGGCGCTCAAGGTGCCCCGCGAAGAAGGTTATGTGGAAATAGATGGGGCCAAGGCGCACTATTTCCGCTGGGGTGACCCCAGCAAGCCCAAGGTATTGATGACCCATGGCTTTCTGGCACATGCGCGCTGCTTTGCCTTCATTGCACCGTTTCTGGCAGAAGATTATGACGTGGTGGCGTTTGATCTGGCCGGCATGGGCGACAGCGACATGCGTGGTCGCGCCGACCTCTTGGCGAGAGGGGGCGAGTTTCGCGAGATTGCCGAGGCGCTGAATATGTTTGCGGATGGCCAAAAGCCGACAATCATCGCGCACAGCTTCGGGTCGGGCGCAGCCCTGACAGCCGTGACCCAGTGGCCCGAGGCCTTTGCCGGAGTGGTGGTTTGCGATCTCATGATCATGCGGCCCGCTCTCCTGGAAGAGTACTGGAACCTCAGGCGGTCAAGCCCTGGTTCCGGCGATCCGGACAAGCCCAGCAAGCGTTATCCTTGCTATGAAACGGCACGTAAGCGGTACATCCTTTCCCCGCCCCAGCCGGTCGGCGAGCCATTCCTTCTGGACTACATGGCCTATCATTCCCTGCGACAGGATGGAGACGAGTGGACGTGGAAGTTTTCAACCGAGGTCTTTCGGAGGAGCAACAAGCCCAACGAATGGCTCACCATGGGCGAGCGTCTGGTGCAGGCACCGGGCCGGAAGGCCATCGTGCACGGCGGTATGAGCCAACTCTTCACCCCGGAATCGGCCGAATACGTCCGCGAGCTGGGTGGAGGTGACATTCCGATCATCGCGGTGCCTGAAGCCCGTCACCATCTGATGCTCGATCAGCCTTTGGCCTTTGTAACCGCACTCCGCAGCATTCTTGCCCTTTGGGATACGCACACTGCACCGCCACTTGCAGCCTGATCCTGGTTGTCCTTCGCCCCGGGTTCCCGCAGGTGCGGTGCTTGCCAGACCTTGCCTGCCGGGAAAGGGAGCTGCCACTCAGCGTTCGCCGGCCATGCCGTTGCGGCGTTCAAGCCATCGTTCGCGCCGCACCAGATAGAACGGGAAGGCGAAACAGTGCCAAGCAGCGAAAGCATGTAACCGGTGTTTTCAGGCCACGGTGGACCATGGCATGAGTTGGGCGAGATTGTTGGCGGGATGACCGTTGGCAAGTTTCACGAGGGTCTGGGTCATCCACCCGTGCGGGTTGACGCCGCTGATCTTGCAGTTTTCGATGAGCGTGGCGATCACCGCCCAGTTGTCGCCGCCTTCGTCGGAACCGGCAAACAGGGCATCTTTGCGATTCAATGCGAGGGGGCGGATCGAGCGTTCGACGGTATTGGAGTCGAGCTCGATGCGGCCGTCGTCGATGAACCGGGACAGTCCATCCCAGCGGGTGAGCGCATAGCGGATCGCCTCGCCGAGCTTGCTCTTGGCGCTGACTTGGCGGCCAGGGGCGGCAAGATATTGATGAAGATCACCGACGATGACGCGGCTGCGTTCGGTCCGAGCGGCACAGCGTTGCTCGGCGGGTGAACCGCGCACCTCGTCCTCGACACCATAGAGCAAGGCAATGCGGCGCAGCACTTCGGTGGCGACCGGCGACGTGTCGGCCAGTTCGTAGAACTTGCGGCGGACGTGCGCCCAGCAGAAAGCGAGCCGGATCTGCTGGCGCCGCCGGGCGAGCGCGGCGTAGCCGCCATAGCCATCGACCTGCAGGATGCCCGCGAAATCACCAAGGTGCGTGTGAGGGCGTTTTGCCTTGCGATCTGGCGCATAGACATAGGCAACGATCGGCGGATCGCAGCCGCCCCATGGTCGATCATCGCGAGCATAGGCCCAGAGCTGTCCTGTCTTGGTCGGCCCGCGCCCGGATCGAGGACCGGGGCGGTTATCTCGTCGGCGAACAACCGCTCGGATCGTCGTAGCTCGTCGAGAATGTGGTCACGCAAGGGGCGCAGATACCAGGCCGCTCGCCCGACCCAGTCGGCCAAAGTGGATCGGTCGAGCCGGATGCCCTGCCGGGCGTATATCTGGGCCTGCCGGTAAAGCGGCAGGTGATCGGCATACTTGGATACCAGCACCTGGGCGATCAGTGCCTCGGTGGGAGTACCGCCCTCGATGATCCGCGCTGGCGCCGGAGCCTGCACGATCGCGCTCTCGCACGAACGGCAGCCATAACGCGGCCGCCGGGTGACCAGGACGCGGAAGGTGGTCGGCACCACATCGAGGCGCTCGGCCACATCCTCGCCGATCTTCCGAATGTGCCGATGGCAGGATCACACCCTCGGCCTCAAGCTGTTTACGCAAATCCCGCCGCCAGGCGTATAGCTGCGAGGGATCCAGCCCATGCCGGCGCGCCACAGGACTGACGCCCTTGCGGCCCGAATAGCACTCCGCGACAATCGAGGCCTCCACCTCGGGCGGCCACTCCCGCCGCTTGCCCGCGCCGATGAACACCTCAAGGCGGCGCGCCAAGCTGGCCGCCGGACGCCCACCCAGCGCCAGCCTAAGGTGATGTACGATAGAATCCAGGCGGGCCGTACGCCGGGCAAATGTTGCAGTCACATCTGGAGGAAAGCGTTCAACGAAGATCCGCGTGGTGCAGCGGGATGTGGCGCAGCGAAAACGCCGGGCGACAAGAGTAATCCGAACCGGTCGGCCATGAGAGAGTAGATCGGCGAGTGTACAGTGATATCGACTGTGGACACGCGCAGATGGGCGGCAGCAGTTCGGGTAAATCGAAACTCGAAATCGGGATCGCCGGGTGATCCGTATCTGATCGGCGGCATACTCGACCTTGTCGATCACCAATCCTGTTGGCGCAATGGCTTCGCGAAAACCTCTCCCATGCATGGCGATCTCCTCCTTCGGGGAAAAACTCGCCACTATCAACGCACTTGCACCAAAAGTGAGTCAGAGCCCCATTCTGGCGCTAATCCACATCCTAACGCGAAGGGCTCGGGCGCTTTAGCGTACGAAAGCCTCTGATGGGGGAACCCGCGTGGGCTCTGGGATTGAGCTATGGGATTTGTTTTGGCCTGGTCGGAAGGGCACCGTACATAGTTGCAAGACGACCCGGGCGACAGCGCGAGGCGCGAACTCGACCGTTATGATCGACGCTCAAAGCCTCCATTTGTCGTCCTTTGGCGGATGTGCGGCAACTCTCTGAGGCGATCGGCGCAAGGCGGCCCGTTGGCCAGCGCCGGGCGCGCGCGGTCGTTCTTGGGAATGGGGGCAATTGCCGCACTGGCCGAACTCGAACGCGTGGTCTCGACCTTATTGGCCTCGTCAACAGGACTGGGCCGCAATAGCTAGCAAGTTGCCAGCTCGAATTCGACGCTCATAAAATGATTACTCGGTCGGCGATTTTTCTGCCGGCGAGCTTGAAAAGCTGCGACTGCGATCGCGAGCGAATTTGCAACCAAAAATCGGCTTCCGATATCGTCCAGCCCTTGCCAAATTTTGTGATGGTTTCTATGATGGTTTCAGCGGTATCTCGTTGTTGATTGCATCGGATTTCCGCCGCTTTGATGCCCAGTTCAGTTCCTCTTCTGGGCACCATTTACCCCTCTCCTGACATCCCAGAACCATCGACAAAACGGCAGAAATCTGCCATTTTCTCCTTGGTCTTGTCTTTTGGTGTCCGAGGATATTTCACTCGATCTCACTCGAAATGGGGCCACCGGAATAGGCGATGGCCCCACGGCCATTTTCTGGTGGCCCCATCGCTCGCTTGAGATGTCGCACCGGCTGAGACCTGCCTGCAGGAGTTGAGTCGATGTCCCTTACCGATGTTATGATCCGTTCGCTGAAGCCGGAGGACCGCCCTTACAAGCGCGCGGACGCTGGAGGCCTCTATCTGGAGGTGCGTCCGACAGGCGCAAAGCTCTGGCGCTTCAAGTATCGGCACCTGGGAAAGGATAACCGCATCGCGCTCGGGGCTTATCCGGAAGTGCGCTTGGCCGAGGCAAGGCAATTGCGCGACGATGCCCGGCGTAAGTTGCGCGAGGGCGTGGACCCGCTTGCCGAGCGCAAGCGTCAGAAGCTGATCGCGCAGTTCAATGCCGGAAACACGTTCGGTGACATCGCCAAGGAGTATATCGACAAGTCGGTCGCCGAGGGGCGAGCCGATGCGACGACGGTGAAGGCTAACTGGCTCCTCGACCAGCTCAAGCCTATCGCGACCATGCCTGTCGCCGATCTCAAGCCCGTTGAGGTTCTGGCTGCGCTCAAAAGGATCGAGGCGCGCGGCAAATATGAAACGGCGCGTCGCGCCCGCTCCTTCGCCAGCAGGGTCTTCCGCTATGCGGTCGCGACTGGAAGAGGAGAGAGCGATCCTACTGCCGTGTTGCGGGGGGCGCTGATCGCCCCGCGTGTGACGCACCACGCTGCGCTCTTGGAACCGGAGGCAGTCGGTGCGTTGCTGCGGTCTATCGATGCATATACCGGAAATGCGATTACGCGGCTCGGGTGTCAAATCGCGCCTCATGTGATGGCTAGGCCTGGAGAGCTGCGTAAAGCCCTGTGGCCAGAGATCGATCTCGACAATGCGGTATGGAATATCCCTGCTGAGCGCATGAAGATGCGCCGGCCTCATGCCGTACCATTGTCGCGTCAGGTCGTGAGCTATTTGAGGGAGCTTCACGCGCTTACCGGGCCCGAAGGGTTCGTCTTTCCCGCCTTTCACACGTTTCGCCGGCCAATGAGCGAGAACACGCTCAATCAGGCGTTCCGCCGCATGGGATACTCCACAGGGGAGGTGACGGCTCACGGCCTGCGGACCACCGCCTCTTCGCTCTTGAATGAAAGCGGCAAATGGCATCCCGATGCGATCGAGCGTTCACTGGCGCATGCAGACGCCAATGCCGTTCGCGGGACGTATAACCGAGGGCGATATTGGGATGAACGGGTCGCGATGCATCAGTGGTGGAGCGATTATCTCGACGCTCTACGCGCGTCTGACGAAGACCAGATTTCGGCTCTGACCGCCAAATGAAACGCACCCGCTTGCAACATTCGAAGTTTGTTCCTATGAATGGAAATGTAGAATTTCATTCTGGAGAATGTCATGGCGACGCGGCTGGCCTCGCAGGCGGATCAGGGACGAGTTCTCTCGGAAGCGGTCGCGCGTGTGGCGACATGCTGGAAGCTGACGAACGAGCAGTTGGGCTCGGTGGTCGGTATTTCTGCTGCAACGGCTTCGCGGCTTCGTTCCGGCAGTTATCAACTTCAGCGAGCCGAGAAGGCGTTCGAACTTGGGCAGTATCTCATCCGGCTTTTTCGCAGCCTCGATGCGCTCATGGGAAGCGACGATGCGGCTTCGACGTCTTGGCTGAAGTCGGAAAACTTGGATCTTGGCGGCAGACCCATCGATCTGATCCGCACGATCCGCGGTCTGAACGACGTGGCCGACTATGTCGATGATTACCGCGCCCGCGTTTGAGCGAACGCCCAAGCCGGAGCATCTTCGCGCGTACAGGGGAAAGCTGTGGCGGATTGTCGAGGCGCAACATCGGATTTCCACCAACCGTTTGGCTATTGGTGCCGACGATCAAGCGTTGCTCGAACAGCTTGTGGAGGAAGTGAAACCGACCTTGCCGGTAGCGGCGCGTCATCTTCACTATCTGCTCGCGACGCCGTTTCGCTACGGGCACAAGAGTAGCTCGAGATTCCGCCGCGCGGCCGAGAAGCCCGGCATCTTCTATGCTGCAGAGGCGATTGGTGCCGCGATTGCCGAGACAGCCTATTGGCGCCTGCGTTTTTACTCCCGGTCGCCTGGATTTCAGCCGCCGAGCACGACCGTGGAGCACTCCGCGATTAGCGTTTCGGTCGCTATGGACCGTCTGCTCGACTTGTGCGCAGATCCATTTGTTGCGGGCGCTTCGCTATGGATGGCGCGGGATGACTATTCAGCTTGTCAGCAATTTGCGTCTGAAGCGCGAGAGATTAACGCGCAGGCAATTCGATATGCGTCCGTTAGAGATCCTCAGCATCGCGCGAACGTGGCCCTGCTGGACCCAGCGGTCTTTCGTGACCCAGCGCCCCGCAATGCCCAAACTTGGCATATTCGCTATGAGCAAGGCGAATTGATCGCTCTTCGCGCTTTTCCCTCGGAGGAGCGGTTTAGGTTTCGTCCTTCGGATTTTGGGCTCTGAGGGAAGGGCTGAGGTCCGGCCCGAAGAACTCGTCGAACAGGTCGCCAAACCAGCTTTCAAAGACCCTAACCTCAGCGACGGACACTGGAACGGGATCTGTCCAGTCGCTTGTGATGGCCCACGAAGAGAGATCGTGCTTCGGTGGTCTTCCCATAACGTCAGTTGCCTCCTCTATGGCCGCGCCATCTGCGCCCGCCTCGAGCCCTGGGCTTGAGCCGAACATGGCAGCGTATTAGATTGGCTATGCATCGATTCGGCCCCGAATTTGTAGCTATTTTCTATGACTTCATTGGCCCCCCGATGCAGGCAATCTCGCGAACTGGTCGCGCGATACCTTTTAGAAGTTGGAGCAAATGATGGTGGCGAAATCCGCTATTTTTGTAGATTTTGACAATGTATTTTCGACACTTTGGGGACTGGATCGCGGCGCGGCCCTGCGATTTGCGTCGCAACCGGCCGATTGGCTTCAAATTCTTGCCAATACGCACCTCACTGGCGAGCCTCGCAGGTGGCTCGTCGCCCGCTGCTATCTCAATCCGGCTGGCTACGTGCCCTCACCTGGAGAGAATAGCGATCGCCTCTATTTTTCCCGGTTTAGACCGAGTCTCGTGCGAGCGGGTTTTGAGGTGGTGGATTGCCCGGCGGTGTCCCGCGGTGGGAAGAATGCTGCAGACATCCGGATGGTCGTCGACGCCCTGGACCTTCTCGATCATCGAACGCGTTTTGACGAATTCGTTTTGGCTTCGGGCGATTCCGACTTCACTCCGTTGCTCCAACGCTTGCGAGCAGAGGATAGGCGGATTGCGATCATCTCACCGGGCTATTTGTCATCGGCATATACCTCGATTGCCGATCGTGTGATTGATTTCGATGCGATTACGGAGCTGGTCAGTGCCGATGCGAACGCAGTTTCAAATGCGAGCGAGCCGCGCGCGGTCGATAGCACGGGCGATTTGCAAGACAGCCGCCAGATTTTCGGAAGCTTGATCCGTGAGCGATATGACGAAGCGACAGCGCCGTTAAATTTGGCCGCGCTGGCGTTTGAAGCGGCTCGGAAATGGCCGGATGCCAAACAGTCCAATTGGTTTGGTGCTGGAAGCTTCTCCGCTGCGGTTTCGGCATTGGAACTGCCGAACATCCGTTTCTCGCAACATCATATTTGGGATAGCGAAAGACATCAGCCGCCCGAAGCAGAGGGATCAGACCCTGGCACGGACGTGCCGCCTCCTGTCGTCATGCTTTCGCGCGAGCTTGATCTGCCGCGCATCGCGAAGTCCGATTGGCCGGCCGTCTTCGCCATTCTGTCTCGATATGCAAAGACCCACGAGTTCAATTTGACAGAGGCAACCCGCTGGTGCCGCGATACGCTTGCCGAAGAAGGCGTTCAGATCGGGCGGAGTTCGATCGGATATATTATGAGGGGCGCGCAGTTTGGCGGTGCGAGGCTCGACGACGAAGTAGCTCCCGAACCCAACGAAATCGGCCGCGCATTCTTCAGTGCGGTGCTGGACCGCGCTTCCTCAATCGGCATAGCATTAGAACCGGATGCCGAAGTGGTCGTAGGCCAATGGTTGGGCATCGAGTGAACGAAACGAGGAGAAACTTCTCAGATTTGGAAGGAGAGACGCTGTGGGCTTTATCTCATCAATTTTTCGATCCCTTGTCCGCGGAACGGTGGTCGTCCACCGGCGTGCATCGAAGATCGACAAAATCAATATTTGGAAGACGAGCAAGAAATTGCGCGGGGACTGGATCCCCCACGATGAATGGATCAAGCGCAGACGACGGCGCTAGATCACGCTCGCCTGATGATGGTTGGCCCGAGAGTTGCATTCCATCTGGAGCTTAACACCACGGACGACGCCCGCCGTCATATCGACGCGCAAGCCCTTCTTCGACGAGCGTATCGCCGACCGATTGTCCGTTCACATTTATGATGCGAAGTTTTCGTCCATAGCGATCCTCGTCTCTGTCAATTGGACGGAGTTCAATGGGGCCGCTCTCAAGGAGTTGGTGAAGCCGCTCGGTGGCGCGATCGCCCAGCTCCTTCTCGGCTGAGCAGCCGGAGTTATGGGTTTCCGGGGTGTCGATGTCGGCGATCCGAATCTTGGTGCCATGTAGCCAGATCGTGTCGCCATCGACGATACAGTTCTCGCCGCCGCCAGCGTGACAGAATGAGAAGTCGATGCGCTCTCCCTTTGCCTTAATTGCAGATGGCTCAGGCGTAGGATCATTTGCCCGATTGATTTGCGCCGCTGCCGATGTCGCGAGGGGCAGTGGTTGTTCTGCCTTCGGGGCGAACCAGCCGGAAAAATAGGCCTGTGCGACACCGACCGTCAGAACGAATGTTGCCAGGAAAAGAAGGGCACCAGCACGCCGAACAGGCCGCGGTTGCTTCGTATATGTGGATGTTGGCCGACGCCCCCGGCTATAACGATTGCGGCGCATCGCTAACTCTCGCGGTACCTATTGACAGTGGGTCAACCCCGGGGAAGGGCAGTCTCATGCTACCCTCACGAGGGACGAAAGCTGAACAATGACCACCATCTTTGCACGCTGGGTGGTTCGGACACCGCGGGGGCCTCGACCATCGTCTTGCGCAACTTCCTGTCGACAGCTTGCTTTGCTGCCAGCCGCAATTGCGCCAGTGCCTGATCTAGCGGGTCCATTATTTTGCTCGCGCCATGGGTATAGCCTCGCTTGTCGTCCGACGTAGCCGGATATCAATTCGACGCCGACGTTGGTCACTGGCTGTTGCCGTTCCGTCCGCCATTCGATCGACCGGGACGATCATCTGGGCGCCGGACAGCGGAAGAATGGCCGCGCCCTTTAGGCGAGGATCCGATCTCAATATTCCGACGACCGCAACGGCTCGGGCCATCGCAAGACCGGCGTTGTCGGTCGACTGAAGGCCGCGAATGGGAAATCGATTGGCTGAAGCGCTTACCAGCTTTGCGTCTAGATTGCTCGATCCGACCATTGGAACTTCATCGGTGTGGCCGATTACCTCAATCACATTCACGTCGTAATCCACGAGATTGCGGGCCAGCATAGGGATGACTTCGTTCTTTAGGTTCTGCTCAAACTCTGGCCTCAAGGTCGCTTTGCCGCTGTCGAAAAAATAACCCTTGGCCTCGCTGAGGCTTACGAAGGGCGGCCATTCCCCCTTCTTCGATCGATTGGCATCGGCAGCCAGGTTCTTCGCATATGCGGCGGGATCGTTCACGCCCTCCCGTTCGGCGGCGCGGCGAATTTCTCGGCCCACGGCCGCATCTGCCAATAGCGACGACCGCGCGGCTTCGGGGCCGGCCTGCTCAACCGCCTTGCGGACCTCGATCGCGCGAACGAGTTCCTTGAAATATTCATCTTGATCTTTTGCGTCCGGATAAGCCTGCTGAATGGCCTCGACGAGCCGCGATGCGCCTCCGTTGTCCAACGCCGCAATCTTCTGATCCCGCTTTTGCAGCGATGCCGCGAGCGCCATCAGCAACACGAAAATCAGGAGAATCATCACCTCGGCGATCGTCAGGCCGAGGATCAAACCGCGGCGATAGGTCTTCTCCTGACGAACGTCAGCAATCTCGCTCATGTCGCCGGTGTATCCTGAAGCTGTCGTGTGATGTCCTTTGCGACATCGACCAACGTCCCGTTCAGTTTGCCCACATAGTCCCGTGAGCGGGCGAGCTCGATTTCGAGGTCGTCATTATGTCGACTGACAGTTGAGACCTGCTTTGAATGTGACTCTTCCAGACCCTTCAACAAGTCGCGATGCTTTTCAGCAATCAGGTCCACAACTTCGGTCCAGCGCTTGGTGATCTCTCGCATCGACGCTTCGGCAGATTCAGCGTTCTGGACCGGCACCTCTCTCAGTTCTTCCACCCTACGCGAAACGACCTCCTCAAATTTCCGAGCCGCGGCCTCGATTGCGCTCGCCGAGGAAGCGAAGCGCTCGCTGTTGCTGATCAGTTCCGACTGATCCGCCTTCAGGCCGCTGGCGGTGTCTCCAATCTGAGACAACAGGGTTTGCGTGCTTGCCATCGCCTTTTCGAATGCTTCGAGGTGCGTGAGCTGTGCTCGAGACTTCGCCTCAATTTCGGTCAAGGCATCCGCGTGGCTCTCAAGGGTAGAAACCAGCCGTCCCACCCCGGTCGTAACTTTCTTGGTGGCGGCAGCGCTCTCATTCGCTTGGCTCTGCACCGCCTCGATGGCTTCGTCCGCGGCCCCTTTGATGGCATCTCGTGATGCCTGTCCGGCCGCTTCTAGGTCGATCACCACCTGATCGCGGAGCTCTTGCAAATGCTGCTGCGTATGGTGGGCAAAACTGGAAAATGCCTGAACCACACCCGTCATTTGCGCGCGAACTTGATTGGCTGCGTCGGTTAACGCAACGCGGGCTGTTTCTTCAGCGTCAACCAAGTCAACACGAGACTGGCTGAAAAAGACACGGAGGACGAGTCCCAGAACCGTTGTGGCGAGCGCGACACCAAAGCCTTGCACGATCGTCGTCGCGGTGTTCGCTGGATCGAAGGTGAAGATCGCGAAGGCAAGGCTGGCAAGCGTGTAAATCAGGCCGAGATAGTAGCAGTTGTCGCCGGCCTGATCGGCACGAAGTTTTGTCGCTCCGGTCCCTGCGATGGCCGCATAGCCGATCATCAGAAGCGCGGCCCCGGTGGCGACGATTATGGGATCCACGGATATATATTTTAGCGCCCAAATGGCTGCCGATCCGACGGTGGCGAAGACAAGGAATGCCCATCTGTCGATGACATCGCGCTCCGACAGCTTGTCGAAGAAAAGCTTCATATTCTCCATGTCAGCCACTCACATTATAAATGCGGGATACGAGACCGCCTTGGTCTTGGATCGCCCGCTCCCAAAGCTCGGAGAGGGCGCGCGGCTGGGTTGTACCAGCGTCAGCGCGCTCCAATTGCCAAAGTTCGATCGTGACCCCTCTCAAATCGGTTCTTACGCGCCGGAAGGCGTCGGAGCGGACGAGTGCGTCACCGTCCGGAAGGCTGCCGTAAAAGGTGATCGCCGAAGTATTCTGAAGCAGATCCGATGCGACAATGAGGCGCTTGGGTAGTTCTTCCTGTCCCGGCTTTTGAAGTTCGGTAAGAGCGACCGATTGAATCGATTCCATGATGGGCGACTGGTCTGCCCCGCTCGCTGAGTCGACGGAACGGAACGCTTCGTCGAGCGGCCGCTCGAAGCCCTCGGTCCATTGTCGCTGAAGCTTCGCCGGATTACCGCGAAACTGATCGGTGTCGGCTGAGGTGCCTGGGTTACAGCGCACGATGACCGGCTTGAGAAGGTCTGATCCAGTGGCATCGACGCGCACAACAGAGAGCTGACCATATCTCGGGATGGAATTTCGCAATCGGACGAGTTGGTTCTGAAAATCTTGTCGCTGCGCAAGATTCATCGGGTCGGTAACGTCGACCAAAAGCACGGTGATGCTCGATGGCTTCTCGGGGCACAGCGTAGTTTCATCGAGATGCCGATTGCTGCGAGACACGACAGCGTAGGTAATGCCGAACCCTGCCACCACCAGAAGTGCTATGGCCAGCTTTATATAGCCTTGCGTCCTTTGCCTCGCGATGCGGGCATCTTCGCGCGAACGACGGCTCTTCTTTGCAGGCCTAGCCATTCAGCAATCTCGCCTTCAATGCTTCCAGCGTCTCGAAGCCATTCACCCCGTCCTGATATGCTGCCGACAGCTTTTCGCTGGCTGCAGCCAATGACGCATCGGCAGCTTCAATGTCCGCCTCTTTGACCTGCAACTTCGGGGCGGGCGGGATCGGTGGCTCCGGCAGGCTGAAGGGTTCATCAAAATGTGATGGTGCGGGTGATGATCGAGCGGCGCGATTTGCCTCGCGATATATGGTCAGCAGTTGGTTCGCCGCGCTCTCCAATTCACGCGAAAACTGTGAATATCGTCGAGCGAAATTGCTCCGTCCCGCAATGGCGCGATCACGATCCTCAAGCTGACCTGCAAGTTCTGATCGAGCTTCCGAGGCCGTTTCGATCGCGTCTTTCCAAATCTCGGTGAGGTCCGTTGTCACATCCTCCACCTCGCCGGAATAATCCGCACAACGGCTTTGATGCTCGCGGGTGACTTCTCCATATCCGGGATAAGGATCGTCCATCCGGAAGGCTGAGTGAGCGGCAATAATTGAAAAAAGCACGCCCGCGATCAGGAGGCCCCATGAATAGAGGCTATCCGGTGCGGTCCCGAACAAATCCAGCGCGGCCACTTCCGGCTTGGCGACGCCGGCAACCTTGGCGTCGCGGTAATGAGCCGCCAGCAAATTCCAGACCAGCACAAAGAGGCCCCATAGCGCTGTCAGGGCAATGCCTAGCGTGCGCGAGCCGGATGCCTTCAGGCTAATCAGCGGCCATATCTTTCGGCCCACAAACGCCGCAACGCCAATATTCAGCCCGCCGACGGTCGCGGCCGCCACGGTGCCTCCCACAAGGCCGAGGTCGTCATTCTGGCCAAGCAAGAATGCGTTGGCGACGGTCTCGCCGACCCATGTCAGGATTATCGCGCCCGTCGTCGCCATGAATGGCTTGCTGAGTTGGGCGGGACGGCGCAGCCCGTGCTCGGACTGAAAAGCACGCAGCTGGGCATAGCTTTGACTGACGTTGTCGCGTGCGGTTGTGAGGCGCAGATTGGCCTGTACGACTGCAGCCTTCATTTCGCCGACCGCCTGTGTCGATGCAAGCGAGATGGCAGGTATCTGGGTGAGCAGACCAAAACCGGCGATGCGTGAGTCATAGGCTTCGAATTGAGCGGCGGACTCTTGGTCGGCTTGGCGGGCCACGGCGGACACGCGATCCAGAATTTCCCGTTCCACCCCATCGAGCATGTGGGCATCTGACGTGGGAAGTTCGCGTTGCCCGTTCTCTTCGGCCCGTGCCGCAAGCCGCATTTCGCGGGCCGCTGAAGAGACATCCAGATGCAGAAAAGGGTTAGCAATCTGCGTCGTCAACG
This sequence comes from uncultured Sphingopyxis sp., assembly GCA_937873425.1. Lineage (GTDB taxonomy): Bacteria > Pseudomonadota > Alphaproteobacteria > Sphingomonadales > Sphingomonadaceae > Sphingopyxis. Next base: position 48,831 of record CALMYE010000014.1, read on the forward strand.
GAGCAGATCGCGAGAAGAATTGCTTAAGTGATGTTAAGGCCCCCATTGAGATGAAATGCCGACTAGGCACATCGGGCGCAAGCATGATTGTGCTTCCTAAATATCCAGATTGGGAACAAATCCTGTGCGGAGGCTTATGCGCTCGATCTAGGTGCACGCCTTCCCAGCGCTTCATGCCGGTCGATAGGCACGTTCAAACAACAACCGGCTCAGTGCAGCGCTTCGGGGGGCGGGAAATCCTCGAAGCCCGCATACATCACGTAGCCAACGTAGTTCACATAGCGGACATAGCCGATGCGCCGACCGTAGGGCCTGAACCGTGCCCTGCGCCAACTGCGCTTGCTCCGGTGCGTTATGAGCCTGTCACCGTTCATGAGTTCGCCGAGATAGCGACCGTCCGGACCGTAAATTTCATCGCCATCGAAACGTGCGACATGATGACCGTCGAAGGTCCAGAGATCGTCGCCATCCCGGTATCCGAAGCTCGTACCGCCCCAAGTCCAAAGCCAGTCCATTCGTCTATGCTCCCTGATCTAGCCGCGCGAGCATTCGGGAAGGGCGAGCAAATTGTCGTTCCACTTGCCGTCGGCATAGGTGCGGAGATATTTGCCGTTCGGCCCATTCACGACGCCGATGTCGCCGCGATTGTTTGCGACAAGGGTGTAGAACGTGTTGGTCTTCGCCTCGATCGAATCGATGACCTGCTGTCGCGTCCAGTGCCAGGTCGCTCCGCCGAGGTGGGTGATCCCTTCATAAGGATCGTTGCGCGGCTGCTTGTTGATGCACGTCACTTGCACGTCTGCCATGAGCTTTTCCTTTCCAAATCTGCTTAGGGGGCGTTGGGCCTCAAGCGGCCCGTTTGTGAAATATCGGCGCCTGCACGCGCTCGGCGGTCTCGAAGAACAGCACTTCGTCCTGCGAGAGGCGGAGAAGCTGCTTCGCACCGAGCGCGAAATATTCGCCGGCCCGGACCAGCCAGAGCTGGCGGTCGGTCGGAATATTGGCCTTCGCGAGAAGCGAAGCCGTGTCGATCACCTCGGCGTCGATTGCCAGCAACTGCCCGTCGATGTCGACGATGTGGCGAAGTCCGATATCCCAGTAGGCCATGAGCGAATCTCCTTTCGTTCGATGAAAGCAGATTCGCACCACAGCATGTCAAAATCTGTCACCCCCATGCTCGCGGAGCAAACAAAGTGCATTCACGAGCATCATTTCCTCGACGGTTCGGCAGGGGGTTTCGAGAAGAAGGGGACTTGCGAAGACGACCGCCGACGTCTGCGCGCGCGATACGGCGACATTGATCCTGTTCAGCGAGAAGAGGAAGTCGATGTCGCGCGGCAGCTCCTCACCGCTCGATGTCGTCATGGAGACGAGGCACACCGGCGCCTCCTGCCCCTGGAAGCGGTCGACCGTGCCGACACGGACAGCCGCAGGCAGCGCGGCGCGCAGCGCGTTAACTTGGGCATTATAGGGTGCGACGACCATAATATCAGTGTGGCCGATGGCGCGCTCGCTTCCGTCTCGCGCGCGATAGGTTGCTCCGGTCACAGCCTCGATCTGCGCCTTGATGGCGTCGATCTCTTCCGGGCTGACCTGCGAGCGCCCGAAGTGATCGATTGCGCGGACGCCCGCGCCGACGAGCGATTGCCCGTCAGTAGCGAGCAGTGATTGACTGCCGGCGGCATCGTCCGAGTGCAGCTTGCCTTCATAGACGGCGACCGAGATATAGTCGCAGACCGCGGGATGCATTCGGCGGCTTACCGGCATGAAGATACCGCGATCGGCGGGGACGACCCGGTGTCCGTCGATCAGATATTCGAGACAGGAATCGCCACTCCGTCCGGGGTGCGTACCTTGAAGCGGCTGCGGCAGTTGCATCGGATCGCCGACGAGGACGAGATTGCGGGCCGCGCGCGACATGGCGATGATATTGGCAAGCGAGACCTGTCCCGCTTCGTCAACGAAGAGATAGTCATAGGCTGGCGCTTCATATCGAGCGAAATGCCACGCCGTAGCGCCGACGACATCGGCGGTCCCGATTTCAGGCGCGTCATTCTCGCTCACAAGGACGATGCCGGGATGGGCATTTTCATCGTCATCGTCGGCAGCCTTCTGAACCACACTGCATCTGACTCCGTCGGTCGCGCTCCGATCCGCGACCGCTTCGAGGAGGTTGGTGATCGCCTTGTGGCTGTTCGACGAAACCGCAACGCGCTTGCCTGCACGGACGAGGTCGATGATCGATAGCGCACTGACATAGGTTTTGCCGGTGCCGGGCGGTCCCTGGATCGCCAGGGTCGATTGATCCATGGCGGCAATTGCGGCGCTGGTCTGCGCCGGGAGATCGCCTTCGGCGTCGATGATGCCCTTCGGCCGCGCGCCGTCGCGAAACGTCGGCGCCGCGCGCATGAGCAATTGCTCTATCGCTTTGGCCGAGCCGGGATTGTCGATGATGGCATCGGTCACGGCTGCAACCGCGGCGCGCAGCGTTGCGTTGCCGATCGGCTTGGCCGAAATAAGATCGAGCCGATCGGGCAGCTCGCCTTTCGCTGTCGAGCGGCGCAGCACGAGCAAGTTCGTGTCGTGGTCGATCTCACGCAGATCGACATCCTCGGGCATCGCGGCGGGTTTGACGCAGGGTTTGCGGCCTGCCCTCAATTTGGTCTCCTGCGGCGGGAAGCGATAGGTTCGCTCGAACGATCTTGCCGTTACTTTGACGGGATCGCCGACCGCCTCAAGGCCCTGGACGCATTCAAGGTCATCGACGAGTTCCTCGCTCTCCTGCGCGAGCCGGTCGAAGATCGCCCACCATGCGGGCTTGTCTTCGCGCTTGTGGAAGAAGTTGAGGTCGAGCAGCAGATCGGCGATGTCTTCGTCGAGCCGCTCGCGAACCGGAAGGAGCCGCTCGCGCAGCGCTGCCATCTCTTCATCCTCGGCCTCGACATTCGCGAGCGGACCCGCGTCGGGCACCTCGCCGAGCTTCGGCCACGGCAGGCCTTCAGGGCGAACGTCGCGGATCAGCCAGTCGCGCAGCAGCTGCGTCGAGATGCAGTCGGTGCGGTTATAGTCGTAGATCTTGTCGAGCAGCTCGCCGTCCTGCGTTTCCCGCCAGCGTTCGTAGAAGACGACGCTCGCGCCCGCGGTCGCGACATCGGCCTCGCGCTTCGCCATGTAAAAGGCTTCGAGATCCTTGATCGAATAGCCCTTCTCGGAAGCGATCAACGATCCCGACACCACGCGGAACAGGTCGACGAACCGCCGCTCACGCTGGAGTTGATCCATCGCAGCCTCGCCGACGCGATGTTCTGCGGTCAGGCGGCGAAGCGCCGCAATCTCGTAATTTGCATAGTGATAGATATGCGCCTTCGGATGGCGCTGCAGATGCGCCGTGAAGAATTGCAGCAGCTCAGAAACCGCTTCGCCCTCGGCGGCACGGTCATGCGCCCAAAAGGCGCGGAAGCTCCATTCGCCCGCATCGCGAAACCAGATGCCGTGGAGATATTCGAGGCCGCCCTCATAATAGGGATCGCCCTCGATATCGTAGAAGAGGTCGCCATCGTCGGCTTCGGGCAGCAGCCCGAAACCCTTGCCGGGCTCATAGTCGCGAAGCGCAAATATCGGCGGACCGCCGGCGCGGCGCGCGGCCTGGAGCCGGGCCTGCGTCTGAAGCCGCTGCTGGGTCTCGGGAGCGAGCTTCGGGATGCGCTGGTCATGGACCGCGAGACCGCTGAGCGTTTCGATGCCTGCGGCCTCGACCTTCCCACGCTGCGACCTTGTCATACCGGCGACCAGGGCAAGGCTGTCGGCCTTGTCCCATTCGTCGCGGCAATGTTCCTTCCAGCGACAGAGGCCGCAGCTTGAAACAGGCTCGGCCCGCGTTTCCGGCCGGTCGGCCAGGAAGGTTTCGAACACCGCCCGTGCGTGGCGTGCGTAGGATGCCACGTCGGCGAGCCGCACCGTGAAACGCGAGCCGTCGCCGAGTTGGAGATGCGCGGATTCGGGCCGGACGCCCTGAAGGTCGGCGATCAGGTCGGAATAGAGCGAGAGCTGGAGAATATGTTTGGGGTCGGGTTTCCGTTTCAGCTTGGTATCGACAACCTCATAGGACCAGCTTCCGAGATCGGAGGGGAGTTCCACCCGTTCGAGAAAGTCGGAATAGCCGCCCCATGCGCCGCCGAGCAGTGCGCCCTGAAAGATGATGTCCGGGCCGGCGGCCATCGCTTCGCGGGTGAGCCGAACCGACTCTTCCAGCGTGATCCCGTCCTTGGGAATTTCGACGATATTTCTGCCCTGCGCTTTGAGCGCGTCGAGGAAGGCAAGTTCGTGGGCGTCGCCCTGCTTTTGAAGAAGTTCGGCTTCTTCGCCATCCTCGCACGGCGCGATGTCGCCGGCCTCGATCAGCCGCAGATCGAGCGTCGTCGCGTGCCTGCACCCCTTGAACCGCATCAGGTCCGAGGCGGAAAGCCTGAGGGCGTCGTCGATCATCCGCATACACAATCCCCTTTATTCCGCTATGGCAGGTCGGGACGACAAAAGCTGTCATGGAGAATCGGATGTCGTTTGCAAAGGCCCAGGACCTTCTCAAGCTGGCGATGATGGCGACGCGCCGTAGCGGCGTGTCGCTCGAAGAGATTGTCGAGGAGTTCGGCTGCGTCCACCGATCGGCGCAGCGCATGACGGTCGCGCTTGAGGCGGCTTTTCCCCAGACCGAGCCCGAAGACGGTGACGATCGCAAGCGGCGATGGCGCATCCCCGCGCGCGCGATTGCGCCCTTGTTGTTGCCGTCGGCCGAGGAACTCGCCGCAATGACGACGGCGATTCGCCAGCTTGATGCGGCCGGTATGACGGCCGAGGCTGCGACCGTGCGCCAGATGGAGCGAAAGGTGAGGGCGCTGATTCCGGCCCATGCCGGCACGCGGCTGGCCGTCGATGAAGAAGCCCTGCTCGAGGCGCTGGGGCATGCCGCGCGTCCGGGGCCGCGACCGGCCGGAACAAGCGAGGTCGACAGCGCGATATCGGAGAGCCTGAAAGGGCCCTTCTTGCTCCGCATTTCGTATCGGCGCCGGACGCAGGACAAGCCGACCGAGCGTGTGGTGGCACCGCACGGCCTCTTGCTGGGTGTGCGCCGCTATCTCGTCGCGCGCGACACGGCCAAGCCGGCAACGGCACCGCTGCGCCATTACAGGGTTGAAGAAATCTACTCGGCTGAGGTGCTCGACACGAGCTTTGAGATCGATTCCGGCTTCAATATCCGCGAACATTCCGAAAAGGGCTTCGGCTCGTTCGAGAATGCGGCCGAACATGGTGACGTGATTTGGCGATTCTCGCCCGACGCGGCGCCCCATGCCCGGCGGTTCGTGTTCCACCCTACGCAGAGCGTCGAGGAAGAGGCCGATGGGTCGTTGCTCGTCCGCTTCAAGGCCTCGGGACATCTCGAAATGTGCTGGCACCTCTATTCATGGGGGAAGTCGGTCGAGGTGCTGCAGCCCGCTCGGCTTCGCGAGATGGTGCATGGACACCAGCGCGAGTTCGAAGCCTTGCCGTAAGGGGCGCGAGCCAATTTGACCTCAGGCTCAGCGGGTGACAGTTTTTGTCGTCCCAATCTCCTATTTTGGATGCTCGGCAACCATTGGGAGGACGACATGGGACTGACGAAGCATGCGAGGCAGCGCATCCAGCAGCGTGGAATTTCTACTGAAGCGGTGGATGCGATCCTTACTTATGGCACGCGCCGCCGGCACCGCGGCGCGGACATTTATTATCTCGACAAGAAATCGCGGCGGCGGCTGGCCGGCGCATTCGGGCGTGAGCGATACTCGAAGCTCGAGCGCGCGCTCGACAGCTATGTCGTCGTCAGCGACGACGGGGCGATTCTCACGGCGGCGCATCGTCTGCACCGGCTGAAGTTCTGACGCTCGATGTTTGAGCGGCTTGACGCACGCCAGCTTAGCTGGGATTCGGAGATTGCTGGGGGAGGCATGTTCGTGAGCGGGGAATTGCAGGATTATCTGGCTGATTTCGCAAGGGCAGCCGAGGCCGGTGGCCTGCCCGCAAAGGCACCTGGAGCCAATTGGGTTTCTTTCACGCCGATCATCCGGGGGTCGCATGTAAGCCTCAGCGTCGCTCGCCATCAGATCCAGGTCAATCTCAACAATGAGAATGACTTCGATCGGAAGCAGCTCGACCGGCTCTACGCGTCTCGACACGAGATCGAGGCCGAAGCGGGCGAGGGCCTGATTTGGGAGAAGAAAGACGGGCGCAAGAAGACGGCGATCCGGGCCACGTTAGAGAGCGGATATGAAGATAATGATTGGGCGGGCCAACATGCGTGGGCTCTCGAAATGGTGAGCAGATTTCATCGCATCTTTGGGCGCCGCCTAGCCTGATGCGGAGCCACGATTTCAAGGCGTGGTTGGTAGCTCAGGGGCAGGCTTCGGCCAGCATCTCGACTCGCCTATCCGACGCGCGCCGCGTCGAATCGCTTTACGGCGACCTCGACCAAGCATTTGAAGACGATCGGTTCGAAGCGATCCTCGCCGACCTTGCCTATTCGAAGGCCGACGAAGCGAATGGTCGCCCTAATCCAAGCAGGATCGAAATCGACGGAAACGTCTACAACAGTCTGGCTTCATATCGAGCGGCCGTCACGGCCTACCTGAAGTTCTGCGATGGCGACGCCTTAGGCGATACCACACAGGCCGACCGGATCAGGCGCTTTGCTTTCGATAATATGATCAAACCGGCGAGAGGCGCGGGCGAAGCTGAGGTCGAAATTGTTTCCGGAGACATTCACAAGGCGATGAGCTTGCAGAACGCCATGCCGGCCGTGTGCTCGGCAATCGGGAGTTCCAAATTCAACGATTTCGCAGGCGTGAGGCTCCTCGAGCGCCAGGGGCCGGCAAATAGTTCGACCGTGCGCTTCCGATTTGCGCTCAACTCTTCGTCAGCGCGGAGCTGGGCTGAAGCCGAACTCCAACGTCGCTTCGGTGCGCCAACGCTCGATACCGAAAAAATGGCGGCGTTCGACCTTTCCGATGGGCGACAAATTGCCCTGCAACGCGACACCAAGACCGTTCAAATCTGGGTGGAGGATGGTGGCTCGCTATCGCCCGTCCCCGCGGCGCAAGTGCGGCACTATCTGGCGGAGCAGCCGCGGCACTCGAACCTTCCGGCCCGTCTGTCGCACGCGGCTCGCGGCGGCCAATCGCCCCGCCGGGTATCGCTTGTTCAAACGCCCGATGTGAAAATCCTGGGGGATGTGCTCGACTGGTATGAGGCTCAGTCGGCCGGCGGGATCGACCGCGCTGCGCTCGTGCATTACCGGCGCCTCTTTGAGGCCCGATATCCCGATTTTCTCGACTTTGAGCAGAGCGGAGGCGGATATGCTGATGAGGAGCGCCACTATAAGGATCAGCTGATCGGCCTTGCCCGCACGGCAACTATCGAAACGGAATCGGTCGAGAAGTTGGGTGGGCGACTGCTCGACATCCTAGTGGGTCGCGGCGGAGCGGCGAGCAATCTCCTTGGTTACCGGACGAATATTCGTATCGCAGAAATTCGTTCGGCGCACCCGGACAAGCTTGAGTTCGCGATCGGCCAGCTTGCACGCGCGGAGGATATCTCCGGAGCGATCTCGGACTGCGTTGAACAGATATGGCCCATTCTTTCCGAGGGGCAGACGAGCAAGCCCTACAGCGAAAGCCGGAATATTCCGTCGATGGTCGCGGCGCTGCTTCGGCCGACGAAAGCTTATGGTATTAATACCGAACCGCTTCAGAACAGCGCGAAGGCGTTAGTGGGCCATAAATTGTTCGGCTGGAATGCGATGACGGCCGACGAATATGGCGAGGCCCTCTCGATGGCCCGTTTGATCGAAGAGATCATGCGGGATGAGTGGAACTGGAAGCCTCGGGATCTCTGGGACGTTCAAGGGTTCATCTGGGCCGTCAATCGCGCCGATCAGCCGACACTTTCACACGAAGAGGGCGGTACTCCCGTCTCCCGCAAGGACAATGCCATGCCGACCAACCTCATCCTTTATGGCCCGCCGGGGACTGGCAAGACGTTCGCGACCGCTCGCGAGGCCGTTCGGCTTTGCGATGGCGAGGCGCCGGAGTCCGAGATCGACCTCCGCGCTCGCTATGCAGAGTTGGCAGGCGCGGGGCAAATCCGTTTCGTCACCTTCCATCAATCCTATTCCTACGAAGATTTTGTCGAGGGCCTGCGGCCTACGACAGGAGGCGACGGGCAGGAGACCGCGACCGGTGGTTTCAGTCTGGAGCCGACCCCAGGCATCTTTCGCGAGATAGCAACTGTCGCGGAGCAGGCGATGCGCAGTTCCGAGGGCAGCGAACCCTTCGACATGTCAGGTCGCCGCGTCTTCAAGATGTCGCTCGGGCGGGCTGGTAGCGAGGACTATATTTTCGACGCCGCCATCGAGGGCAACTACATCGTCCTCGGATGGGGAGGCGACATCGATTGGTCCCCTTATGCGGGCTACGAAGCGATCCACGCGAAATGGAATGAGTTGCATCCTGGGACCAACGGGAATGACGCTAATATCGTCCAGACCGCGCGCTTCCGCGCTGATATGCGCGAGGGCGATCTTGTGGTGGTTTCCTACGGGAACAACCGGTTCCGCGCTATCGCCGAGGTCATGGGGCCTTACGAATATAATCCCACCGGCGAGCAGGATTATAATCACCGTCGTGCCGTCCGCTGGCTGTTCGTCGCGGACGAACCGTTGCCGATCAGCTTCTATAGCCGGCCCTTCATGCAATGGTCCTGCTACCTTCTGAATGAAGAGCATCTCAACAAGGAAGCGTTGGCTCTGTTTCTTCCGGGCAGCGGACGCAGCGCGCTTGAGCCAGCGCAGTTTGTGCTGATCTGCGACGAGATCAACCGCGCCAACATCTCCAAGGTCTTCGGCGAGCTCATCACGCTGATAGAGCCCGACAAGCGCCTTGGCGCGCCCTATGAACTGCGGGTCACGCTCCCTTATTCCAAGCATAGCTTCGGCGTGCCATCGAACCTCCACATAATCGGAACGATGAACACGGCCGATCGGTCAATCGCGCTTCTCGATACCGCGCTTCGTCGGCGCTTTATTTTCCGCGAAATCATGCCGGAGCCGGAACTTCTGAGCGACGTCGAAGACCTCGATCTGGCACTTCTTTTGCGGCGGCTGAATGATCGGATCGAGTATCTGTTCGATCGCGAGCACCAGATCGGGCACGCCTTCCTGATCGGGTGCCGGACGCGCTCGGAGGTGGACGATGTTTTCCGTTTCCGTATCATCCCGCTCCTCGCCGAATATTTCCATGAAGACTGGGCCAAGATAGCTGCGGTTTTAGGTGATCCGGCTGGCGAGCGCTTCCTCGTTCGCGAACTATTGACGGCGCCGCCGGGCATCGAAGCAGAATATGGTGGCGAACGACATCGCTGGCGCGTCCGGGACAGATTTGAGGCTGACGCCTACGCTGGGCTGCAATGATCCACCGAACGGTCAGCGAGTGGAACTATCTGACGATCGACCCGCCGGGTGACGGCGCCTTCACGCGCGACCTTGCCGACCGATTGATTGCGGTTGCGGGAGCGACCGATGTAGGCGGGGCAGATGGCGGGCGCGTTTTTACCGATCATCACCGTCGGCTTCGCGCGCAGCAGGTGGTCGGAGTGATTGCCGCCCAGGGATGTTCTGTCGAAATCCTGCCGAAGATCGAGGGCCTTGGAACCGCGGAGGACGAGGCCGGCCGAACCAACATCCGAGGACGCCTGATTCATATGCTCGCGGCGGCATATGATCTCGATCTATCGGTGGGCGAGGCTGTTCAGCTCGGATCGCAGAAACACACGATTCTCGAAGTTCTGATCGGGCTGTTTTGCCGTCGCCTCAATGATGCACTCCGGGAAGGCATGCCGCGCCGCTATGTGGGTCAAGAGGATGATCTCGCCGTGCTTCGAGGCCGGCTTGATGTGCAGCGCCAGTTTACGACGCTCGCCTTCTCACCCCAGAAGATGGCATGCCGGTTCGAGGAATTGACGCCCGACATCCCACTTAATCAGGTCTTCAAAGCGGCAATAGGGCGCCTTGCACAAGTATCGCGAGCACCCGAGAATCAGCGGCGTCTTCGAGAACTCGACTTGATCTATTCCGACATCTCGCCGGTGCCGATCGGAGCGCTTCGTTGGGACGCCATCACGCTCGATCGAACCAATCACAGGTGGCGGGGGTTGCGCGACCTTGCGCGACTGCTGTTGCGAGGCGATTATCAGACGACGTCCCATGGTCGCGCTCCGGGATTCTCGCTCCTCTTCCCCATGAACGATCTTTTCGAGATTTACATCGCGCGAATGCTCGAGAAGGCGTTGAAGGGTACCGGCCTATCGGTGCGTGCGCAGGACCGGCGGCATTATTGCCTCGTCGATCAAGCGGGATCACGCCGCTTTCAGGTTCGACCTGACATTGTCGTTTTCAGAGGCTCCGAGCCGGTCATGGTCATCGACACGAAGTGGAAGCGCATTTCGGACCGGATCGAAGACCGCAAGCAAGGTGTGGGACAGGCGGACGTCTACCAGATGATGGCCTATTCCCGGCTGTACGGCTGCCCTCGGGTCATGCTCCTGTACCCACACCATGCGGGGTTGAACTCGCATGGCGAAACCGGTCGCTACAAGATTGCAGGTTGCGATCATGAACTTGTGACGGCGACTGTCGATATTTCTGCTGCGTCGATTTCCGAGCAGCTAGTCGATCTTTGCTCGGAGCTGACTGTGGGGTCGGAGCGGTCCAATCTTGCGTACTCACAGCTCCAGTGAGCGCATCACGCACCGATCTGCGACAACTCAAAGCGTTGTGCGCCGTACCCATCACTACAGAGGAAAACAAATGCAGCTGACGCCGCAACACCTGACTATCGAACAACTGCTTCAAGGCAGGCTCTTTCGGATCCCGGACTATCAGCGCGCGTACTCGTGGGGCAAGAAGCAGCGCGCAGACTTACTCCATGATATCCTTGAAGTTCATAGGTCGGACCGGGATCATTTTATGGCAACCATCGTCGCGCTCGGCGGCGAGTATCGTACAATGGGAGCCGACCGCTTTCGTGACGTCTCACTGGTAGACGGTCAGCAACGGATAACGACACTTATCATTTTGTTGAAGGCGATCGAAAAGTCGCTGGATGATAAGTCGAAGGATGAGGCTGAAGCAAAATCGCAGCTACGCCGTCTGATTGTGAAAGCCGACGACCACAACCTTGTTTTGCTGCAAACCAATCATGACAGCAGTCAAGTGTTCGCGAATTACGTCCGGGCTGGCCAAATTGGCACAGCCGAGGTTGTAACTGCTGCGGACATGAATGTTGTCGATGCGGCGAACGAGGCTGAGCATTTTGTGTCCGAGTGGGTTGCGTCCGGCTCGATCATCGACCTACTGGGGACAATAAGGCACAAGCTTTCAGTCATTTACCACGAGCTGCAGGACGAGGCATCGGTCTATCGCGTTTTCGAGGTACTGAACAGCCGAGGCTTGGATGTTCGTTGGATCGACAAAACCAAAAGCCAATTGCTCGCATCAATCTATGAGTTTGTCGACGAAGGCTCGCGCAGTGATGCACTGCATGAACAGAAGACGATCTGGCAAGATATCTACCGCTATCTCGGTCGGGAAGAGGGCATTGGAGACGAGGCGCTGCGGTTCGCAGGCACGTTGAAATGCAAAGAGAGGCCGAATCGTGTTCTGAGCGATAGAGAGGCCTCGCTGGCCATCCTTGAGATCGGTGGCGACGATGTCCGGTCGCTCTCTGAGGCTGGGAATTGGCTGAAAAATGTTGTCCGCACGGTGGTTGATCTGCGACGGCAACCCAGGCTTTCGGCAGTTCTAAAAACCCAACAAGCGCGCTTCTTGGCGGTGGCGATCAAGATACGGAAATTCGAACCTGAAGTCGAACGTGATCTCCTTCGGGTTTGGGAGAATGTAACATTCCGGATTTTTACACTCGCCGGAAAGGATAGCCGGTCGAAAGTGGGTGAATATGTGCGTCTTGGGCATGACATTGTCGCGAGCGAATTGCCGGCAGAAGAGATTTTGGAACGCCTTAGGAAGCTCGGAGCAGGCTTTTCGATGAGGGAAGTTATCGACAAGTCTGCGTGGCAGGGCTGGTATCCCGACTGGTCGGAGGATGTGAGATATGTCCTCTATCGCTACGAAGAGCATCGCGCGAAGGACGCTGGCACTGCCCTAAATGAAGCCCAATGGTTGAAAGTTTGGACCGCAGATCCGTCCAAGTCGATCGAGCATATCTTGCCGCAAAGCAGCGGGAAGGGATTTATCCACGACCTCGGCAATCTCACCATGCTTCCGCCCGGGGTAAATTCGTCGCTCAAGGACAAGCCTCCTAAATCGAAGGCTAAGCGCTACACCGAAAGCGGGCTTGAGATCACCATGGCTGTTGGCCGTCAAATCCTCCGAGATGGGAAATGGAACAAGGCAGCCGTGCGCGCGCGGGGGGAAGACATCGGAGAATTTATTAAGAACGAGTGGTCCGAATGACCACTCCTTGCATTTGGGCCCCGGCGCGGTGAATCAGCGATCGAGCGTCAAACTCGAAATAACTTAAGTCATTGAATTATGGGGTCGATGGTGCCGCTTACAGGACTCGAACCTGTGACCCCATCATTACGAATGATGTGCTCTACCAACTGAGCTAAAGCGGCAACGAGGGGCGCCTCTACCAGCGTGCCGATGGTAAGACAAGCATCCTCGCGCAGAATCTGTTCTCGACCATATTGACCGCTTTGGTTGGTCTCCCGTGGCTGCATTGACCCGGTCGCACGGCATTTCCCTTTTGAAAATAGGCTTCTGGCATCGGGCGCCGCTCCGCACCCCATTTCAGGAGCTTATCAAACGTGCCCACAATATTGGCAGAACGACCATCCCTCACATCCGTCAGCGGCGAAGCGGAGACCGTCCTTCGGCCCAAATTGAAGCGTGGACCCAAGCCGAAGCCGATTGTCGAATTCCCCGAGCCGTCGGCCGAGGACTGGATCGATCCACCGACGTTTCCCGAAGCACTCGCGCTGCACATGAGGCGGCACGGCGACAGCTGCAATCATCTCCATCGCGCCATCATCCGTCCCGGCGACAAAACCGACCGCAAGACGATCCAAACCTGGGCTGTCGGTGCAAAATCGCCAGGGACCGTAGAAAGCCTTGCCGTTCTAGAACGAATCGAGTGGCGCTATCGTCTGCCGGCGGGCTATTTCCACGAGAAGCTGGACCGGAGCGGCCGGGCCGCTGCACGGCCCGCTATTGCGAAACTTACGATCGCCGAGCGTCGCCGGCTTGCCTGGCACCTTCCGAGCGATTTCTCGAAACGACCCAAACGCGAGCGCGAGGAGATATTGGCGTGGGTGCGCTCGGTGATCATCGAGGGCGCCACAGATTATCGGCGCTTCCAGCGCGAAGCGACGCAGCAGCGATTCTCGCTTCGTTTTCCGGGTAACCTCGGTGACCGGCGTGTTCGAAGTGGCGGCGGTTCCGGTAAGGATGATCCGAACGAGGGAACGGAATTGGCGTGCCGGGATGCACCTTTGCATCTCCAGCAAGAAGTCGGCCGCCTCATCGCGTTCAAGACCTCGACCCTGGCTCCATCGGGGCTTTTACGGCAGGGGATGTGGGGCGAAGAGACTGCATCGCAGAAACTCGAGCATCTCGGGTTGCTCTTCGGCGCGCTGCGGTCGCCGGCCGACGGCGAGATCAAGGGGCTCGGCGTTCCGATCGACCGGCTGTGCCTCGCCATGCTTCTCTTCCCGTCTCTTTGGGACTGGTATCTCCATTGGCGCGAAGATCGCCGCGGCTTCTACACGAGCTGGGAAATCAACATGCTCGACCTCGCGCTCTCGCTTGCGAGAGACAAGACGGGCTGGATGCGGCAGCACTCTGACCTCGCAGATGCGCTGCAACCCGTTGAAGGTTTGATCTCAGCTGCGGATGTCGATGAGGCGCGGCGGGACTGGGATGCGGTCTGCGACCGCTTCACCATCTATGCGCTGAACCGAAAAAAGGACGTCCAGCGCGTCGCGAAGGTTCATCGTGATCCTTTCGAGCCCATATTGCCCATCCTTGAAGCTGAGAGCCCCGTCGGCGAATATCGCAAGATCACTGAAGAAATACTGGACCGGCTGCCGAGTGCGCGTCGCTATCCGAAAGCGGCGGCCGAGGCCGTGCGCGCCTTTCTGATGTTGCGCTTCGGACTGCATCTTGGCCTCCGGCAGAAGAATTTGCGCCAGCTCCGCTTTTGCGTTCGGGGTGGGCGTCACAGCAGCGAGAAACAGCTCGAAACGCTGAAATGCGGTGAACTGCGATGGAATGATCTTTCGGGCGGTTGGGAGGTCTTCATTCCGGCGGTTGCCTTCAAGAATGCGTCCTCGTCCTTTTTCAGCCGAAAGCCCTATCGACTGCTGCTGCCCGATCTCGGACGGCTCTATGAGTTCATCGATCTCTATCTGGAGCGGGATCGGCAAATTCTACTCGGAGGGGCCGAGGATCCGAAGACCTTCTTCGTGAAGTCTGCCAAGCTGACCACGAAAAATGCCGCTTATAGCCAGGTCGGTTTTTACGATGCCTGGCGCCTAGCGATCCAGCGCTATGGGATCTACAACCCATATACCGGCCGCGGTGCGATCAAGGGTCTACTTCCACACGGTCCGCACAATGTGCGCGACGTTCTGGCTACCCATGTCCTCAAAAAGACCGGCTCCTATGAGCAGGCGGGCTATGCCATCCAGGACAGCCCGGAAATTGTCGCGAAGCATTACGGTCGATTCTTCCCGCACGATAAATCAGCGTTGGCAGCGGTAGTGCTCAATCAGGCTTGGGAGACCTGAGAGGCACTGGGCTGACGGCAAATCGAGCGCGGCCTTAAAAGAGCGCGCACTGGCGGCGGCAGGCTGCCGCCAGAGGTCGCGCGTTTGCTTGGGTTGCCGCGCTGCGCTCTCGGCTCGCTGATCTTGGCGGGGCGGCGGCTAAGCACATCTGCGCACGCACGCCGCCCCGCCTGCGGCTTCGCCCAGGGCGGGGCTTTTTTTCGATGTTGGCGCCCCGCTGACCGCACGGCGGCGTTGTTGTGAGGCCGGCCACGGACAGCGGGTCGTTCGGCGAACGGCTATGGGACCGCTCGGCCGCCCCGCAAGCCTGCGCTGCGCGTCGGCTCCTTCACTTCGTTACGGCCCTTCGGGTGCGCGCCGTCCTTTGGCGCGGTCCCGTCGCCTTTTCTCGCCGCCCGCCCCGCCGTCCGGGGCCGGGTGTGCTGAGAGAAGGAAGAAAGTCATGAAGCTGGATTTCATTGAATTGGGCAACCTGTCCATCGCAGCCGCCAACATGCGCGGGAAAGGGAAGGACCCCGACGTCACAGACCTTATGCCGAGCATCCGTGCGCGCGGCGTGCTGGTTCCGTTGCTCGTTCGTCCGAACTGCGCAGACGGTAATTACGAGATTGTCGCCGGGCGTCGGCGTTTTACCGCTGTGGGCGCGGTCGCGCGTGAGGGCGGGGTAGTGAAGCCTATCCCCTGCGCCATTCTCGACGAAGGCGACGATGCCGATGCACTCGAAGCGTCGATGCTCGAAAATCTCGCACGGGTGCAGCCCGACGAGGTCAGCCAGTGGGAAGCGTTCGTCGCGCTCGTCAAGGCGGGGCGGTCGGTGGAGGAGGTCGCGGACAGCTTCGGGTTCGAGCCGCGAGCGGTGAAACGCATCCTTGCGCTCGGCAATCTGCTTCCGCGCATCCGCACCCTCTATCGCGGCGGGGAAATCGATGCGGGCACCGTGCGTCACCTGACCCTCGCTTCCAAGAGCCAGCAGAAGGCATGGTTGGCGCTGTTCGACGATGAAGGGGCTTATTGCCCGACCGGCCATCAGCTCAAGGCTTGGCTGTTCGGCGGTACCGCTATTGCGGTGAAACATGCGCTGTTCGATGTTACGGAAACGAAGCTTGCTGTCGTGTCCGATCTGTTCGGCGAGGACAGCTTCTTTGCCGATACCGATGCCTTCTGGTCGGCGCAGATGGCGGCTATCGAGGCGGACAAGGCCGCCTATCTCGAAGCGGGGTGGTCCGATGTCGTCATCATGGCGCGTGGTGACTGGTTCCGGTCGTGGGATTACGCCCATGCGGGCAAGCGCAAGGGCGGCCGCGTCTATGTCGAGGTTCGCGAGAACGGCGAGGTGGCTTTCCACGAAGGCTTCGTCACGACGAAGGACGCGAAGCGGCTTTCGAGTGGCAAGGGAGACGGCAACCGCGATGCCGAACTCGCCAAGCCTGTTCGTCCCGAGGTGTCGGGTCCGCTCAATGCCTATATCGATCTTCATCGCCATGCGGCGGTGCGCGCCGATCTGGCAGGGCAGGGCGGGGTCGCGCTCCGGGCGATGCTTGCCCATGTCATCGCGGGTGCGGACCTGTGGCGCGTCGATGTCGAAAGCCAGCGCGCGCCGAAGGAAGATATTGCCGAGAGCGTCGAGAGCTGTTCCGCCGAGGCGGCATTCGACCTCAAGCGCCGCGCAGTACTTGCAGTGCTGGGTTTAGATGCGGAAGCGCCCACCGTCACGGGAAGGCCGATGAACCGTCCCCCTTTTTCCCCGCTGTTCGCGCGGCTGCTCGAACTCCCCGATCCGGTGGTGCTGGAGATTGTGGTGATCGTCATGGGCGAGACGCTGCAAGCGGGAAGCGAAGCGGTGGAGATGATCGGCCTTCATCTGGGCACCGATATGCGCCAGCACTGGTCGGCGGACGCGGCCTTCTTCGACCAGCTTCGCGACCGCGAAGTTCTGCTCGCCATCGTCGGCGAGGTTGCGGGACCGGAGGTCGCCGCAGCGAACGGCGGTGAGAAGGGCAAGGCTATGAAAGCCATTGTCTCCGATTGCCTTGAGGGTGCCAACGGTCGGGCCAAGGCCGAGCCGTGGGTGCCGCAGTGGATGGCTTTTCCGCCTTCGGCCTATACCGCGCGGGGCGGGGTGGGCAGCGTCCAGTCGGCGGCGAGCATCCGACATGAGCTTGCGGCCAGCGCCGAGGGCGAAGCCGCGGAAACCAACGAGGGCGATGCCGAGGAGCACCCTCCTCTGGCAGCCTGAGAACATGGGGCGGGCGGCTTCGGTCGCCTGCCCATTTTTAGCGCGGGGAAATTGACGCGCCGGTCGAGCCCGGCGCGGCTTTGATCGTTCGGCGCGCGCCGCTGCCACAGGCGGCATCGGCGCGCGTGTACAAAGAGAAAGGCGGCGTGAGGAGTTCCTCGCGCCGCCCTTCAACGATGTATGCATCGCAAAACATCGCCCCCCACCACCGAGCCGTCGCGTGGGTCGCAGTAGCGACCGCTCAGCGGAAGATTTCGTGCTCTCCCTATTAACGGCGGCGGTCGCGCAGAATTGTAGAAACCCGACAGGATTGCGAGCAAGCGACTGCAACTCATCGCAATTTCCTCGGTCGATTGTCCCAGCACGGGATTCTCGTCCTTCTGCATTGGATAGCCGGGAGGATATTCCGCCGCGTTGCGAGCGGGAAACGAAGTGGCGCGGGGAACGGGAGCTTCGGCGTGCGCCACGAACTTCTCCATATCTTCCAATGCGAGGCTTCCAACGTCTCTACGAACTCAGCCGCAGATCCATCCCCGGCGACGGGCGAGTTGACCTGGACCGGCGCGGCGCCCCGCAAAAGTGCGGCGGCGCGATTATTTCCCCGCGTGCTTCGCACGCTCCTCGCGGCCGCTTCGCTTTCAAATAATCGCGCCGCCGCACTCCTCCGCTTTGCTGCGGCCTTGCAGGTTCGCAGGGCGCCTCATGCGCCGGTCCCTGGTCCGCCCATGCCGCAGGGATGGTCCCGCGGCTCATTTAAGGAGACGACCAATGGCAGCTATCGGCTTTGTGAACGGCACCATCGAAACGGGTTTCGTGGGCCAACTGAAAACCCTCTCGATCCGCGCAGCGATCGAAATCCGGACCAACCGCTCGAAGGCAGGCGACGTCCAGCCCGACTACCGGGTCTATTCCGAGGGCGTCGAGATCGGTGCCGGCTGGATCCGCGTCGGACAGGTATCGCGTGAACCCTATGTGTCGCTGAGCCTCGCGGCTCCCGAGTTTGGGCCGCGCCGACTCTATGCGAACCTCGGCCGCGCCGCCGGCCAGGACGGCGAAGACGGCTACGCGCTCATCTGGAACCCGGTCGACTGAGCGGGCCGGCAACCCCGCACCGCTTCGGCGGTGCGGGGCTTTGTCGTGCTTGGGCGCTCAGGCGGCGAGCGCCGGCAGGTCGGCGAGCGTGAAGGTGATCGGATTGCGCTGCCAGATCGCGACCTCGGACTCGCGCCAGCCGCAGCATCGCTCTGCGAGCTTATGCTGCGGCGGGAAGGTGCCGGCGGCGATCTTGCGATAGAGCGTCGCGCGGCTGAGGCCGGTGCGGTCGAGCACGCTATTGAGGCGGAGAAAGCGATCGACGGGCTGGGATGACATGGCAATTTCCTTCATGGCATGACTGGTTTTGATGCCCCGTGGGATGAAGGTTGGTGATGATCGCGCTCGCGTCAACCTTATGGGAATCTGTGTAAATTCGTGCCTATTAGTCCCTATCGGTTCCCGTTTGTTTCTGTTTGTTTCCTGTTGTTCCCCTGCGACCGATGCGCGGATGCGAATATTTTCTCTCATGGCGTCTCAGCGCCGTGCTCAGACGGTGAAATTGAGACCGCTTGGGGCGGTCGCGTCCGGATCGCCGCGCCGCGAGCGGCTCGATCGTCATTCGAGTCGTTCGGATTTGGACCAGCGGTCGCCGCTTCGCGGCGGCGTTGATTGTCCCCGGCTGGGCGGGGGCAGGGTGGGCGCCACTCGCCTCTAGCCCCGCACGGCCGGGCCGCAACCCGCGTGCCGCGGGTCCTCCTCTTCGTTCCGGCCCTTCGGGTGCAGCCCGGCCGATCTCGCGGGTCTGCCGGCTCCCTCCTGCCGCCCACCCCGCCCCCTTCCGGGCCGGGGTGCGGTGGCTGGAAGGAGAAGGGACATGCGTGCGGAAAGACAGGAACGGGCCAGCCTCTACACCGAGGTTACCAACCGTATCATCGCAGAGTTGGAAGAGGGGCGACTGCCTTGGGTGCAGCCTTGGGATAGCGCCGCGTGCGGATGCACGATGCCGCAGAACGCGGGAACCGCTCGGCGCTATTCGGGGATCAATGTGCTGCTCCTGTGGGCCGAGGGGATTGCCAAGGGCTATGCGTCGCAGCGCTGGCTGACCTATCGGCAGGCGGAAGCGGCAGGCGGCAATGTCCGGCGCGGCGAGAAGGGAACCGTCATCTGTTATGCCGACCGCTTCACGCCCAAGATCGAAGCCGAGGCGGCGCGCGGCGAGGATCGCGAGGCGCGGCAGGTGGCGTTCCTCAAGCGCTTTGTCGTGTTCAACGTCGATCAATGCGGGGGACTGCCGGAAGATTTCACCGCCCCGATGGTAGGCCCCGATCCGGTGCTCGCGATTGCCGAGGCCGACGCGCTGATTGTGGCGAGCGGCGCCACGTTCAACATCGGCGGCGGCGAAGCCTTCTACAGCCCTTCCCATGACTTTGTGCAGGTGCCGCCGCAGGCAGCGTTTCATGAGCATGTGAACTGGTATCGCACGGCCTTGCATGAACTCGGCCATTGGACTGGTCATGGCAGCCGTTTGGACCGCGACCAGAAAGGCGGGTTTGGATCGGTGGCCTATGCCAAGGAAGAGCTTGTCGCCGAGATGGCGGCGGCGTTCACCTGTGCTTCGCTCGGAATCGCGCCGACCGTGCGGCACGCCGATTATATCGGCTCGTGGTTGTCGGTGCTCCGTGATGACGAGAAGGCGATCTTCCGCGCCGCCAGCCAAGCAAGCAAGGCCAGCGACTATCTTTTGGCGTTCGCGGGAGACGACCAATGAGGCGCCGCGATCTCTCAACCGTCACCGTCCAAGACGTCGAGGGTCGGATGGTGATCGCGCTGCGCAAAATGACCGCGCGGCAGGGTGATATCTTCCTGTCGGCCCGCTTCGATGAAACGCCCTATCCGGAGTTGGCGGGGCGGCACGGCGTCACCGTTGAGGAGGTAATAGCCGACCTCGCTGAGGCCCTCCTTATGTGGTCGCGCTGCCTTCATGCGCGCTTCCCGCAGCTGGTCTGGCCGTGGTTTTGATGCGCGTACGTCCGGATCGCGCTTGCCATCCGGGCGTACGCATTTCAGGAAGAGAATGATGCGAACCTCTCTCGAACATCTTCCGCAATCGAAGCAGCGCGAACTGGCGCATGTCGTGCGCGTGCTGTTCGAGGAGTTCGAGGCGGCCCACACGATGGGCACGTCGAAATGGAAGAAGCAGGCCCGCATCTTCAAGATTGTCCTCTATGGCAGTTATGCGCGCGGCGACTGGGTCGATGATCCGGTCGGCGGCTACAAGTCGGACTATGATTTGCTTATCGTCGTCAATGACGACCGGCTGACCGACTTCGAGGTCTGGTCCGCCGCCGAGGACCGGCTGATGCGTGAGGTCACGATCAACAACAGTCTGACCGCACCGGTCAGCTTCATCGTCCACACGCTCACCGATGTGAATGCGCAGCTTGAACGCGGGCGGCCGTTCTTCGCCGATATCGTTGCGCAGGGCATCGCACTCTACGAGGCTGAGGGCTACGCGTTCGCGCAGCCCCGCAACCTTCCCGCCGGTGAAGCGCAGGTCGAAGCCCAGAAGCACTTCGATTATTGGCATCCACTTGCAATCCATGCCTTGAAGCTCGCGCGTGCCAGCATCGACAACGGAGTGGCTCGGGACGCTGCCTTTATGATGCATCAGGCGACCGAGCGACTATACCATTGCCTGCTCCTCACGGTCACGTTGTACTCGCCAAAATCTCACCGCCTCAATTTCCTGCGCTCGCAGTGTGAACAGATTGCGCCCGCGCTGATCGAAGCCTGGCCGCGTGGCGACAAGTTCAGCCGCCGCTGCTTCGAACTATTGCGGCTGGCGTACGTCAACTCTCGCTACTCACCTTCGTACGAAATCACCGCCGAGGAACTGAACTGGATCGGCGAGCGCGTCGCCGCGCTCGAAGGCCTCGTCGAAACCATCTGCCGCGACCATCTCGCGGGATTGCAGGGCGCCGACCGCGCCGCAGAATAGGGGAAGATCATGGAAGATTCCGAAACGCTGGTCACACTGACCGCCGACATTGTTGCTGCGCACGTCAGCAATAACAGCGTGGCGATTTCGGACATCCCGCTTGTCATTCGTTCGGTTCATGCGGCGCTTTCCGGGCTTGGCTCGAAAGCCGAGCCGGAGCGCGAACCGCAGCAACCTGCGGTCTCGGTTCGCGCGTCCGTGAAACCCGACTACATCGTCTGCCTCGAAGACGGCAAAAAGCTTACCATGATGCGCCGCTATTTGATGACCCAATTCGGAATGACGCCCGACGAGTATCGCGCCAAATGGAACCTGCCGAAGGACTATCCGATGGTCGCGCCGAACTACGCCGAGAAGCGACGCGTGCTCGCCAAGGAAATCGGACTCGGCACAAAGGGCCGTGGCGGCGGCCGCAAGCCGGTGGCTCGCGGCCGCGCGAAGGCGAAATAGACCCGCCTGCGTCAGCCCTTGTCGGGCCGATCGACCGGCGTGTCGCCCCTCCGGGCGGCACCGCCCCCGGCCCCGCGGGGCGGTGGTTGCGCCGCCGCGGTGAGATGCATTCTCTGCCGCATGACTTTTGCCCATGCCGGCGCCTCGCCCGGAACAGAGGAACCGGTCGTGGGCGCTGAAGCAGACGAAGTCGGCGGAGGCGAAGCCGGATCGTCGTGAGGAGCGCCAAGGCCCGCCCGCGCGCCTTCGCGAAAATTGGATTTCATGTCCTGTTTGGCCTTGGCTGCCATGCGGCGAAGCGGCGAGGTTGCGGCGTCTCCCGCCTTGCTGAGCGCAGCTCTGCCAACAGCCGCCGAACCACCTGCGACGGCGCCCGCGCCTGATCGGCCGAACGAGCCTACGCCATAGGCCGCGGTGGCCGCGCCTGCGGCGCGGCTCCCGGCGCCGGCCGTTGCCATCGCCATGCGTCCGCCCGCCATAGTGCCGGCGCCTACGGCTCCCGCCGCAAGCTTCCCGGCCGCGACGCCGCCAGCGATCATCCCGCCACCCGCAATCGCGGTGCCCACGGCTGCGCCTGCACCAAGCTGCGGACCGCCCGCGACGATGCCATTCGCAACCGCCGGGCCGAAGATCGCGAGCCCGAGCAGGGCGAGCGCGGCAAGCACCAGCGCCATCGACGTGTGCAGGTCGATCTCTGCGACGAGATCGGAGTCGAGAATGAGGTCCTGAAAAAGCGTCGTGCCGATGCCCGTGACGATCGCGAGCACAAGCAGCTTGATGCCGGTCGACATGACATAGCCGAGTACGCGCTCGGCCATGAACGCCGTGCGGCCGAAGAAGCTGAAGGGCAGCAGTATGAACCCGGCGAGCGTCACAAGTTTGAACTCGATCACGGTGACGAAGACCTGGATCGCCATGATGAAGAAGGCGAACATGATAAGGATCGCGCTCAATAGCAGCAGCACGATCTGCGGCAGGTTGGTGAGCGTCCCGATCGGTCCGGTCAGGCTGTCGAGATTCTCGAGCAATTGTCCGGCGACATCGATGCCAGTGCTGCCGATCCGTCCGGGTCGCAGAAACTCGCCGATCGCCATCGTGTCGCCGGTAGCCTTGAGGCCGAGGCCGGTGAAGCTTTCGAGGAGGATGTTCGCGAGGCTCTGGAAGTTGCCGATGATGAAGGCGAAGGTTCCGATCGTCAGCGTTTTCTTGATGAGACGCTGCATCACATCCTCGTCGGTCCCCCACGCCCAGAACAGACCGGCGATGGTGAGGTCGATGACGATGAGGGTCGAGGAGAGGAAAGCGACTTCGCCTTGGAGGAGGCCGAACCCGCTGTCGATATAGCGGCTGAAGGTCTGAAGAAATGTATCGATGACGTCGGTGTCGTTCATGACCCGAACTCCTGTGAAGAGGATTGAACTGAACTGATTGTGCGGAGCGTCGAGACCCGTTCCTCGGCTTCGAGCGCGAAGGCGCGGCTGCCGCGCCGGTGCCAGAGCTGAAGCTGTGCCTCGTGCCCTTCGCCGCCGAGCTTCGCGGCGGCTTCGAGCAGCAGCCCGAAGATCGCGGGCCGATCGTCCCCGGTGAGATCGACAAGCCCCGCCTTTGCGACGAGGCCGCCGAGCTCGATCAGCCGGCGTGTGCGTTCGCGGCGCTTCACTTGCCAGTCCCGCGTGTCATGCCGCGCCCGCTTCGCCTGAAGGCGGTTGCGCGCCTGCACCGCCCTGCGATGCGCCGCTCGCGTGCCGGCCAGCGCTTTTGCGAGCGCGGGCGCTGTTCCCGTGAAAGAAAGCGACGCCGCTTTTGCGCCATGCCTCCTTCCGCCCGGCATCGGCGCGCGCGGCGTCGATGAGGGCGCCGGCGAGGATATCGATATCGAGATCGGCTGCGCCCGTGGAGGTCACGAGTTCGCCGAGTTGCGCTTGCCTCCGTGCCTTGATCGTCCTTGCCTTGTCGTTGAGAGCCTGGAGCTCGGCGTCGAAATCGCGTGGTTTACGCATCGTCTGTCCTTCCATTGTCTTGGGGTCGGACGATCCAGCTATGCCGAGTCTCAAGGGCCAGCAAGGCGTTGGAATAGCTTGAGATGTTACGATCCCGAGCGCGATGAAATCGTGTGAGGGCGCGCTTATACGTCGTGCCGACGTGCCCGTTTTGCCCTAAATGGATCGCCCTCATGGCGATCTATCATTTCTCGGCAAAAGTCATTTCGCGTGCTGCCGGCAGCAGCGCGGTCGCCGCCGCGGCCTATCGGTCGGCGGATCGGCTGCACGATGAGCGGCTTGGCCGCAGCCATGACTTCTCCAACAAGGCGGGTGTCGTTCACAGTGAAGTGCTGCTCCCCGAAGGTACGCCTGAGGAGTGGCGCGACCGCGAGCGGCTCTGGAATGACGTTGAGGCAGCCGAGCTTCGCAAGGACGCGCAGCTTGCCCGCGAGATGGAGTTCGCGATCCCGCGTGAGATGACCGAGGGGCAAGGTATTGAGCTTGCCCGCGACTTCGTGGCTCGCGAGTTCGTCGACCGCGGGATGATCGCCGACCTCAATGTCCATTGGGACATCGGCGCCGACGGCCTGGCGCGCCCGCACGTGCATGTCATGCTGACAATGCGCGAGATCCGCATAGGCGAAGATGGATCGGCCAAGTTCGGCGCGAAGGTTCGCGACTGGAACCGGACTGAACTGCTGACCCATTGGCGGGAAGCGTGGGCGGACCATGTCAACGAGCGCCTTGCTGCGCTCGATATCGACGCGCGCGTCGATCATCGCACCTTGGAAGCGCAGGGCATCGACCTCGAACCGCAGCACAAGATCGGTCCGGCAGCATCGCGCATGGTGGGGCAGGGGCTTGAGGCCGATCGGTTCGACGCGCATCTGGAGATCGCCCGGTCGAATGGCGAGAAGATTCTCGCCGACCCCGGCATCGCGCTCGACGCCATCACGCACCGCCAGGCGACGTTCACGAACCGCGACCTTGCGATGTTCGTGCACCGGCATAGCGACGTGAAAGAGCAGTTCGATGCGGTAATGTCAGCGGTGAAGGCGTCGCCCGATCTGGTTGCGCTTGGGCAGGACGGGCGCGGCCAGGACCGGTTCACCTCGCGCGCGATGATCGAAACCGAGCAGCGTCTCGAACGTGCGACGGCGACGCTCGATGCGAGGCGCAATCATGCTGTGCACGATCGCCATCGCGAGCGGGCGCTCGCTCTTGCCGCCAATCGCGGTCTCGATCTGTCGGTCGAGCAGCGCGGCGCGCTTGAGCATGTGACCAGTTCGCGCGGGATCAGCAATGTCATTGGCTATGCCGGGACGGGGAAGAGCGCGATGCTCGGTGTTGCGCGCGAGGCGTGGGAGGCGGCAGGCTATCAGGTGCAGGGCGCCGCGCTGTCGGGCATTGCCGCCGAGGGGCTTGAGCAGGGTTCGGGCATCGGGTCGCGCACCCTCGCAAGTCTCGAACACCAATGGGCTAACGATCGCGATCGGCTGACCGACAAACATATCCTTGTGATCGACGAGGCGGGCATGGTCGGTACGCGCCAGCTTGAGCGCGTCGTGTCCGAAGCCGAGAAGCAGGGCGCCAAGGTTGTTCTTGTTGGGGACCCGCAGCAGCTGCAGGCGATCGAGGCCGGCGCGGCATTCCGCTCGGTCGCACAGCGTCATGGCGCCGTCGAGATCATGGACATCCGCCGCCAGCAGGAGGACTGGCAGCGCGAGGCAACTCGCGAGCTCGCCACCGGGCGGACGGGCGAAGCGGTCGGGCGTTATTCCGAGGCCGGCTTTGTCCACGCAGCCGAAACCCGCGAGGCGGCGCGTGCCGAACTCGTCGATGCCTGGGATCGTGACCGCCGGCATTATCCGGACGCCAGCCGCATCATTCTCACCCATACCAATGACGAGGTGCGAGCGCTCAATGAGGAGGCGCGCGACCGGCTGAAAGCGAGCAGGGGGCTCGGGGCAGAGGTCGCCATCACTGTCGAGCGCGGCGAGCGGATGTTCGCCGAGAATGACCGTGTGATGTTCTTCAGGAATGAGCGGAGCATCGGCGTGAAGAATGGTTCGCTCGGGACGGTGCAGAATGTTGACCGCATGCGCATGGCCGTGATGCTCGACGACGGGCGCAGCGTGGCATTCGACTTGAAGGACTATGCGCATGTCGATCATGGCTATGCCGCCACGATCCACAAGGCTCAGGGCATGACGGTCGATCGGGTGCAGCTACTTGCTACGCCGGGAATCGATAGCCACTCAACCTATGTCGCCATGTCGCGGCATCGCGAGAGCGTCGATCTTCACTATGGGCGTGACGATTTTGCGACCCAGAATAAGCTCGTGCGCGCGGCATCGCGCGAGCGCGGCAAGGACATGGCGAGCGATTACAAGGTGCCGGCTGTGGTCAAAGCGGCTGAGCACAAGCGCGGCATGTTCGATGGATTGCAACTCTCCATCGCGCGCACGACACCGCAGCATGCGCCGCCCGAACGGCAGCGCCTGGTCAATCTTGCCGAGGTCCGTGTGAGCGCCCGGTCGCTCGAAGCCGAGCCGTCGCGCTCACCGCTCGACAAGGCGGTCACCCGCTTTGCGGGCATTACAAAGCAGATCGTCGATGTGCGGCGGGGCGGGGGCAAGGAACTGCCGCATGAACTCGATGCCTATCGCACTGCCCGGGCGGAACTCGATGCTTTGCGTCCCGGCGCCGCGAACGACCTGCGCGAGGCGTTCGGGAAGAACTATCAGCTGACCAAGGAAACGGCGGAGGGTCGAACCGCCCGCGCGATGGCGGCGATGGATCGTCACGATGTCGCCCGCGCTGCCGAGCGAGCCGCCGCCGAGCGCGCGGCGCGCGAGCGCGTCCGGCTCGCCGCCGAAACGAAGAGACTCGCCGCCGAGACCGAGAAGCGGGCAGACCTGTTCGTTGCGACATGGGAGAAGGAGAGCGCGAAGGTGAAGGACGCGCCGACATATGCCGCGCGCGATGCGGCGCGCGCCAATCTTTCCGACATGGCGAAGAGCCTTCACCGTGATCCGCAGCTCGAGTCGCTGCTCCAGAATCGGCGTGCGCAGTTCGGGCTGGACGTCATGAGCACGAAAACGCTGTCTCAGGATCTCCAGCTAAGTCTAAGCCGTGGACGGGGCATGGGAATGGGGATGTAGGTTGCCAGCATGACCGACCAACGTGCCAGTTCCGCCTCGCCATCCCCCGATGCCGCCGCCGCTTTCGAAGGTTTGCGGCGCGAGATATCGCTCCAGCGAGCGGCGATCGAAGGCCTGACTGCGGCAAAGGACAAGTTGCCCGATTACTCGCCCACGCTGCGCGACATATCGTCTCGTCTTGATCGAATCGATAAGGAGATCGAAAGCATCAATGACAAGCCAGCGATGCGTCTTACTCCCGAGACGCTCGCTACCAGAGTGGCGGATGCCGCGACCAATGTCCGGGCAGAGGATCGCAATGCAATTGGCGAGGCGCGAGAGGCGCTGGCGCGTTCGCTTGGCCGGGTCGAAGGCATGATCAAGCAAAAACGGTCGAACTCAGAGCAGGACTGGTGGGTGACATGGGCGGCAACTGGAGGTGCACTTGTCGCGGCCTTCGTAACATCGATCGTATTTCAGTTTGTTCAGTAGCTCGGAACAAACATAACTCATCTCCATTTTTGTCTGTCGGGCCGCTGGGGTTAGGCAGTAGTGCGAAGGAAAGTCGTACAATTATTCTCTGATTTTTACGGGTGGATGGGGCAGAAAAACCCTATGGAATGGCTTGATCTAAAGCTATTCGCGGTCCAATCTAAGATTGCTTCTGAAGTCAGTGCAATAGTGGTCGGGGGATTTTCGGAGACACATGCGGTTCGTGGATCTCTTTGCAGGTCTCGGTGGATTTCATGTCGCGCTGGAGCGGCTTGGCCATCAATGTGTCTTTGCAGCGGAAATCGATTCCGATCTTCAAAAGTTGTACGAGTGCAATTTTGCGTTTCGGCCGGCAGGGGATATTCGCGAGATCCGCCTTCACGATATTCCTGCTCACGACTTGCTATGCGCCGGCTTCCCATGTCAGCCTTTCTCAAAAGCTGGAAGGCAAGCGGGCCTTTCTTGTGAAAAAAATGGTGATCTCGCGCGTATCGTCATCGACAGGATACGTAAGGCGCGTCCGCCATTCATCATGCTGGAAAATGTTCCCAATTTTCTTCGCCATGATGGAGGCCGTACGTGGCGTTGGTTCAGTCAGGAACTCCGGCACGCTGGTTATAGCCTCGATACGCAGATCGTTTCGCCGCACGATCATGGCATTCCCCAGCTGCGCGACCGTCTCTTCATAGTCGGCGCAAGGGACGGGCTAGACCATTTCTCGTGGCCGGAACCGTGCCGTCGCTTAACGGATGTGCGGGAGGTTCTCGATGATGATGCAACCGCCCGCGTGGATCTCGCGCTGCCGCCACATATCCTGGAAGCTTTGGAGACTTGGGGCGAATTTGTAAGGGCTTATCCGGTTGACCGTCGCAAACCCTGGTTCCCGATCTGGGCGGCGGAGTTTGGCGCCAACTATCCATTCGCCACCACAGCACCGTTGGCGGTGCCGGTTGCGACTCTCAAATCCTTCCGGGGCACGCTAGGGGTTCCGATCAGCGGCCGTTCCAAAGCTGAAGTCGCCGCAAAACTTCCGCCCTATGCTCGAACCGAACGCGCCATTCCCGAATGGAAGGCGCGATTCTTGCAACTCAACCGTGACCTATACGAGCACAACCGAAGTTGGATCGACCCTTGGCTACCGCGCCTTCAGCCGCTTGGGCCGAGCCTGCAAAAGTTTGAATGGAATTTCGGGCATGAGCGGTCGATCTGGAATAGCGTCATTCAACTGCGGGGGTCAGGAATCCGCGCGCGCGCGACCAACGCGGCGCCGGCCTTGGTTGCGGCAACATCGTCGCAGACACCAATCATCGGTTGGGAGCGCCGCTATATGAGTGTGCGCGAACGCGCCCGGCTTCAAGATCTGGGCGATTTGGCCCATCTTCCCGAAGGCTCGGGCGCTGTGACGCGCGCACTAGGCAACGCCGTCAACGCGAAACTTGTAGAACTGATAGGAAGAAAATTGCTCTCGACACGCAAACCTCACTCTGCGGCGGCCTGAGATGGCTTCTATTGACCGAGTAAACATCCGGCCGGGCGTCAGCATGCTCTCAGTGCTGCCGCATCTCAACTACAAGCCTTGGTTTGCGCTGGGCGAATTTGTTGACAATGCGCTTCAGAGTTTCTTGGCTAACAAGGCCGCGCTGCGGGAGGTCGAGGGGCGAAAGTTCGTTCTCTCCGTCGATATAGACATCGATTACGGCGCGCAGCGGATCGTGATCCGGGACAACGCGGGCGGCATAGGCTCAGTCGCATTCCCACGCGCATTCCGGCCTGCCGAAGTTCCCGCCGATGCAACAGGCTTGTCTGAATTCGGAATGGGAATGAAAAGCGCGGCCGCTTGGTTTGCGCCGCGCTGGTCGGTCCGTACCAAGGCGTTAGACGAGGGGGTCGAGCGTACGGTCCGTTTCGACATCGACAAAATTGTCAAAGACACGATCGAAGAACTCGACGTACATTCGCGCAAGGTGCCGGCAGACCAGCATTATACCGAGATCATTCTCGAAGACGTCCGCAAAATGCCGCAAAAGCGTACGATCGCGAAAATCTGTGATCATCTTGCGAGCATTTATCGGGTCTTTACCCGGCGGGGCGACATGAGCCTTACGCTAAATGGCGAACCGCTGACGTTTGACGATCCAGATATTCTCAATGCAAATTACTGGAAACGGAAGTCGGAGCCGCCGCGGGTCTGGCGCAAAGAGGTCAAGATCGATCTGTCGGGAGGGCGCCGTGCCGAGGGGTTCGTCGCTATCCGCGCGAAGGGCTCAACAGCGCGCGCTGGTCTCGCCCTCCTCCGCCGCGACCGGTTGATCGAGGGCAGTGCTGATGAGACCTATCGCCCGCCCGAGATTTTCGGGGCAGCCAACTCCTTCGCTTATCAGCGTGTCTTCGGCGAGATCAACCTCGTCGGCTTTAAGGTTAGCCACACCAAGGACGGGATCCGCTGGGACGAAGCCGAAGAGGAATTTGTCAGCAAACTTCGCGCTGCGTTATCGACCCCCGACATGCCGCTTCTCGACCAAGCACAAAACTGGCGATCAACTGAATCGGCGCGCGAAAATCGGCCGCAGGCACAAAAGGCCGTCACGCAAATGCAGGACGAGATGCCGATAGCAAAGGTCGGCTCGGTCGTAGCCAAAGTGCAGGCGCATCAAAGCGATACCCCGGAGCGCGACGATCTGCCGCAGCAGCGCATGCACGCAAAGGCCGACGACGTTGCGCAGCGTTTCGATCTGGACGTCCTCGGTGCGCGATGGGAGATTGATCTGGCGCTCGATTACAAGGACGCGACTTGTGACTGGTTGCGGATCAGCGATCAGCCTACGCACGCCAGCGGCGGGTCGCGTCGTATAGGCGTGCGCCTCGCGATGCTGCATCCCTTCAGCCGCCGTTTTTTTGCGGGCGCCGATGCCGATCAGATCCAGGGAATCGCCCGTCTCGCAATCGGTCTAGTCCTTTCAGAAACTATTGCGCGCGACGGTGGGGTCAAACTCGCCGGGCGCATTCGGACGTCGCTCAACGAATTGCTGCGGCTTGCCCTCTCGAACTGAAATCCCGAAAGGACCTGGAATGAACGAAGCCGAGATGGCGACCCTGCACGTCGACATTGCCAAGGGGCTTTGGCAGCCGAAGCCTGGCGTTGAGGCCAACGCTCTCATGCAGCGCAAGCGCTTTGGCGATGAAGCTGCGGCGAAGGTGGTCGGCGAGGCGAGCCGGATCCTCTCGCGTTGCCTGCCGCCCGAGACGCAAGGCGAGGACCGCGCGGGCCTCGTCATCGGTTACGTGCAAAGCGGAAAAACCCTCTCCTTCACTGCGGTCACGGCGATGGCACGCGATAATAATTATCGCCTCGTGATCGTTCTCGCCGGGACGAAAACCAACCTCCTCGATCAGAATGAGGAGCGCTTGACTGGCGATCTTGGCATCTTGGAGGAGCGCGGCAAATTTTGGCGCGTCCTTGTCAATCCCCGCGCCGATGTTGACAAGATCGACGAAGTGCAAAGCACGCTCGACCTTTGGGATCGATACAAGGACCGGCCCGAGCGCTGCCGTACGTTGCTCATCGTCGTCATGAAAAACGCGGCGCGGCTCGGCCATCTCACGACGCTGCTGTCGAAGTGCAAACTTGGATCGAGCTGCGCCCTCATCATCGACGACGAAGGCGACCAGGCGGGCCTCAACACACGGGTCCGCCAGAATGAAGAAAGCCCGACCTATTCGAGCATCATGGGCCTGCGCAATACGCTGCCTGCGCACACCTATCTGCAATATACCGCGACTCCCCAAGCGCCACTTCTTATCAGCCGGATCGATCGCCTGTCGCCCGCCTTCGCCGAACTTCTCGAACCCGGCGAGGGCTATGTCGGCGGCAAGGATGTGTTCTCCGTTCAATCGCCTTATATTCGTGGTATCGATGCAGCCGACTTGCCTGACGTGTGGAACGAGGGCGATGGACCACCGCCTTCGCTGCAAAAGGCCATGCGCTTTTTCTTCATCGGCGTCGCCGCCGGCGTCATTGCCGGCCGCGACGGTAATCGCTCGATGATGATCCACCCCTCACACCTTCGGGGGATCCACGACAATTATGCCACTTGGGCACGCAGTATCCGCAAACTCTGGCTTGAGACCTTGCTAGAGCCCGAGGACTCTCCCGACCGTCAGGATTTGCAGGCCGAGTTTGAGGCCTCCTACGGCGACATAGCCGCGACTGCCGAAAGTCTGCCCCCTTTCGACCAGATATGGTCGGAGATGGATTTTGCTATCGAAGAAACCAAGGTCCAGGTGGTCAACGCCAGCAACGGGCGGATTGAGACATTCCCTTGGTCCGACAGCTATGGCTGGATTCTGATCGGGGGTGCAGGCCTCGATCGCGGCTTTACTGTCGAGGGCCTGACAGTGACCTATATGCCCCGCGGAGCCGGTACCGGAACCGCCGACACCATTCAGCAGCGCGCGCGCTTCTTCGGCTATAAGCGCAATTATCTCGGGCTTGTCCGTATCTTCGTCGATGCCGAGGTCCGTCATGCCTTCACCGCCTACGTCAAGCATGAAGAGAGCCTACGCAGTTCGCTCGAGCGCCATCAGGGCAAGCCGCTCAAAAACTGGCGGCGGCTGTTCTTCCTCGACAAAAGCCTCAAGCCCACGAGGCGCTCGGTGATGGCTCTCGATATCATGCGCGGGCGTGGACGCGATTGGGTCAATGCCAACTTTCCGCATGACGAAGACATCGTCGCTGCCAACCGCCAGACCGTTGCCGATTTTCTCGAACCGCTGAGCAATCAGTGGGAGGCTATGGACGGCAGCGAAAGTTGGACCGACATCCAGCGTCACGGTGCCATCAGCGGCTTTTCGCTCGAGCGCGTTTATGAGGATCTGCTTGTACCGATCGAAATGGCCGACGACGACGACGCGCTCGATCATGTCATGGTGACGATGCAAATTCGCTCGATCCTCGACGACGATCCACATGCGCTGTGCGACTTATTCCTGATGAGCCAAGGCAGGCAGCGATCACGCGCGCTCACAGACAAGGGCGCGGTGCAAAACCCCTTCCAAGGTGCCAACCCGTCGACAGGATATCCGGGCGACCGAGCGATCAAGACCGCCGATCGCGTTTCACTTCAATTCCACCGTCTTCAACTCGAACGCGGCGACGATGTCGTTGAGCAGGACGTCCGGTTGGTCGCAACTCATATTCCCGAAAAAATGCGAGAGGACATCGCGGTGCAGGACGATGACTGATCCGCGCATCGACCTCATTGCGCTCGACCTGCAACTCGGCGAGGTCGGTCCGCCGCGGAAGCCGGGCGCGCATCGTGCTCTTCCGATTTCTTCAGAATCGGAAAGTCGTCTTCTGCACGGCCCCGACGGCCGAGTTTCGTTGCTGATCGTCGGCGGCGAATGCGCAGCGGGCGCCGGATTGAAATTGCGCAATGTCGAGGCGACCGGGTCGGTACAATGCGAAATCGAAGCCCCCGACGGCTCCTCTCAAAATCTCCAAGGCGTCCTAATTAGCTGCAAGTCGCACGATCCCCAACTGCGCCGGCTTTTTCTGACCCTGATGGAAGAAGCGATCGCGGCGCTAGGGGCGTCTCCGAGCGCGGCCGCGATCGCAGCATGGATCAATCGCCTCGCAACGCTTTTTGCGAAACTCGAGCGCGAGGGCCGAAAACGCATGCGCGGCCTATGGGCCGAACTGATCTTTATTCTGGCGCTGGAGGACAAGCAACTGGGCGCGCGTCGCTGGCACGCAAACCCCACGGAGACGTATGACTTCATGGCCGGCGGCTTCGCGATCGAGGTCAAAAGTTGCTTGGACTTCGAGCGCGTTCACCACTTCTCCTTGAAGCAGTTGCAGCCGCCCTCGGACGTCGAGGTCCATGTGGCGTCGATTATC
This sequence comes from uncultured Sphingopyxis sp., assembly GCA_937873425.1. Classification (GTDB taxonomy): domain Bacteria; phylum Pseudomonadota; class Alphaproteobacteria; order Sphingomonadales; family Sphingomonadaceae; genus Sphingopyxis. The sequence goes on from CALMYE010000014.1 coordinate 81,952, forward strand.
ACGCGCGCAGATCCCCTCGGAACGAGCGTCCTTGAACTCGCAGCGGAGATTGAGCGCGGCATCACAAATCCTGCTATTCTAGCCGATTTCCGTGCCATGGTATTCGAAATCGGCGGCGAAGGTCTCGAAGACGACGACATGTTTCGTTTCGACAGAATCGGTGCGCTCCAAAGCCTCCGTTTGATCGGCATCGCGGACGTCCCCTCGATCAAAGAAAAGCTAGCGGAGGAGATTCTCTCGGTCGAATTCACTATCCGATGCTCGGCAGTCCCCGAAACGATCGGACTGGCCGATGTCGCCGCCCTCTTTGCGTCGTCGCTGGGGTAGTAGCGCCAGCGAAACGGCCGGTGCCGCCGCGAATATCGCCGACTTCAGGCCTCAGGAGTGATCGGCTGGCTCCGTTTTTGCGCCATGACGCTTGCCGCGTTCGCTGAGACGAAGTCGAGGAGAACGCCCGCGCCTTTGTCCAGATAATTGCGAACCACGGTGCCATTGACGAGCAGAAACTGCAGATGCGTTGCCGCCGAAATCTCGCGCGCATAGGCAAGCGCTTCACCAGAAAAGTCGCTTGTGGTGACGACTGCAACGACATGCGCTTTCGAGTAGATGGCGAGACCAACTTCTTTAGCGACGTCGCCTAGGCTGACACGGCTGTTCACGCATTTGCACTGAAAATTCCAGCGCGAGAAGAGCAGATTCTTACCTTCAGCGGTGAGGTCGACTTCAGCATGCGCCGTATCGCGGCTCCGCAATCGGAAGGCACGGGGCTCGAGTCCGATGTCGATGATCATCTTAAGCGCGAGAAGTTCGAGGCCAAGCCCTCGTTGGTAGGTCTGGCTGCTGTTGAGCAGTTTCTGCACCTCGGACCGCGGCAAATCGATCTTAGCGCGCAAGTCGGCGGGTACGATCTGGTCGAAATCGGGCAACACCGCTTCGATCGGGATGCCGAGCAATTTGGCAGACGGCCTGATCGATCCGCTTTTTCCGCCGCGCCCAGAAGGGGCTGCAGTCGGTGACAACTCGATCCACCCTTGGTCGACCAGCGGATTAATTACCTTTGCGCGGATCTGATCTTCTTTGAAGCGCGCGCGATGGTCGCGAAGGCACTCGTCGATCACCTGCTTAGCTGGAAGCTCGGAAGTTCCCGTCGTTTCTGCAACTCGTCGCAAGACCTGTAGGAAAATCTGCTGGGTCAGCGGCAGTTCGGCAAAATTGGCGCGTTCCTCATCCGAGATTCCGAGCACCAACTTCATCACATCTTCGTCGGGTTGTAGCACCGAGCCAGCGTTGCGTGCGAACAGTCCCGCCGCGATCATCCAGTTGAGGAGAGTCAAATGATCGGTCGTTGCGTTCGACAAATCGGTGATGCCGATTGCCTCGAGTTCCTGCTTCAGGCTTGCTTTGGTGACTCGCTCGCCGCGCATGTTCAGCGACCGCACCGCATCGATGACAGCCATGCCGTTGTGCGCGCTCACGATGTGCTGAACGAGCCGGCGCGCGGCGTTCAGCGCATCGGGCGCTTCCAGAACCGTCTGGCCGGCATCGGTCAGCGAAAGCGGATTGCGCGTCATCAACCCAAGACTGGTCAAGGTCGCCGGGATGTTCGTGCTCGCACGCCTGTTGTTGGCGCTCTTGAAAAACACACGGTCCCACTCGGCTACGACTGCGGCAAGGTCGGGCGCAAGGCGCTGCAATATCTCCAGTGGGCGGCGCACGTCATTGATTATGCCAGGCGAAAAATCATTGAAGGAGGGCAGCCGGCTCATGCAGCCTCGCGCATCGGCGCACCGATTGCCTCGGCCACACGGCGGCCGACCGCTGCAGCCAGAACGGGCGGGACGGCATTGCCAATCTGGCGCCACTGCTGCTCGACCGTTCCCGCGAGTTCGAAGGCGTCGGGAAAGGTCTGTAGGCGCTTGATCTCGCTGATCCGCAGAATGCGATTCCGCCAATGGAACGGACCCATATTGTTCGAGCGGCGCGCCTGAATCGTCCACGACGGCATGTCTGGGCTGAGTTTGAGCAGAAACGACCAGTAGCGACCGCGCCATTTGAACTGCGGATCCGGATGACCCCGCTTTTCGGTAAAATAAAGATAATTGTCGCCGGGCGGCACCTCACGGAGCAGTTGGTGATGCTGCCCACCGGCGAAATGGCCCTCGTCACTCGCATTTTCCTCGGTGTCGAGATCGGTCAAGACCGCGCCCGCCGAAACCCACGGCAGCAAGCCCGCAGCGGGAAGCTTCGCATGAGTTGGAGTCGGCAGCGCGATCGCCTCGTCTAGCGACCCGATAACAAAACAGCGTTCGCGGATTTGCGGCACGCCATAGTCGGCGGCGTTCAACACTCCTGTCGTCACCTTGTAGCCGAGCGCTTCAGCGCGTGAGACGATCGTGTCCAACGCGTCGCAGTGTACCTTATACGCAAGGCCCTTCACATTCTCGAGAATGAACGCGCGCGGGCGTACCCAGTCGAGCATGTTGAGATATCCGTTGATCGTCTCCCAGCCGTTCGGGTCATCGAGTGCGCGCGGCTTGTCCTTGCGATAGAAGCGGCTCTTCGAAAAAGGCGGGCAGGGCGGGCCACCCGCGATCAGGTCGATATCGCCGATACGCCCACCCAATTGGGTCGCAACATCGTTGCGCGTGATCTCACCCATTCGACCGAGCAGAAACGGCGTCCGCGGCATGCTGCGATGCCAAGTGTCGGCGCAAAGGCGCTCGAAATCGGACGCAAGAACGGTCTCGAAGCCCGCTGCGTGGAGGCCGAGATCGAGACCCCCGCAACCGCTGAACAAACTTATACTGCGCACATTTCGCCCCTCTTAACGATCGACCGTCGCAAGCACCGCCTCAATCATCCGCTTCGCCAGCAACGGCGGAACGGCATTGCCCAGCTGGCGCACTCGGTCGCGCCGACTCCCCGCAAAATGATAGGCCTCCGGAAACGCCTGTAACGCGGCCATCTCCACGGTCCGCAGCCGCCGACTGGTCCAGTGAAACGGTCCGGTCCAGGGACCCGGCGAGGCTGCGAGTGTCCATGACGGTCGCTCCGGAGACAGCTTGAGCAGGAAGTTCCAGAAGCGCGTCTCGGTCTCGAAGCTCGGGTTGGGGTGGCCGGCCCAAGCGGTGTGTGCTTTGTAGTTCCAGCCGGGGGGCACCGTCCGCAAATGCTCGGCCCAGCGTCCGCTCACTACCTCTTCAGGCTCAAAGTATTCCGGCCCGGAGAATGCCTCAAGAGCCTCGCCCGCCGTTACAGCGGCCGCATATCCTGCCTCATTCTTGACGCTGTGGCTAGGACGCGGCGCCTCCGGCTTGCCGCGCTTCGCCCCGAGCAGGAAGACCCGCTCGCGCGTTTGCGCGACGCCATAATTGGCTGCATTCGCCGTCACTTGGGTTACTTCGTAGCCTGCGGCTTCCGCAGCGCCGCGAAACCCGTCGAGCACCGGACGGTTGCGCGGATGCTTGATGCTCGGGACATTCTCGAACACGAAGCCGTCAGCATTTGATTCGAAAATAAGCCGCCAAAATTCCTCCACCAACGTGCGACGCGCGTCGGATCGCGCTTCGGTCGGGGCAGGGGGACGATCCATCGCTATCCCCGCAGCGCGGGCACGGCGATAGCGCGACTCTTCTCCATTCTCCACCCAATAGGCGGCTTTGGAGAAAGGCTGACACGGCGCGCCACCGACGACAATGAGCGGATCGTTCGGGCCGAGCTTCGCAATAGTCCGTAGATCGAGCCCCGTGATCTGTGCGACATCGCCCTCTTGAATGATCCCATGATAGCGCTCGTTTGCGCGCAGCGTCCGGCAAGCGGTCGGGTCGAGTTCGACGCACGCGCGCACCTCGCATCCCGCGTCGGTAGCACCGATGCTCAGTCCGCCCGCGCCGGCGAACAGATCGATCACCGGCAGGCCTCGTCCAGCCGAAGCCGCAGTCGATGCACCCGCGAGATCGGCGGCGTGCGAAAGTGGCGCCGAAGGCATCTCCAGAAGCGTCACGGCTCGCGACCTCTGCCGAAATCCAACGGGAGTTGAGCTTCCCGCCCCTGCTCGACCACTTGGTCAACCGCATAGCGTACCAGCCAGGCAACGCTTACCTTATACTTCGCTGCCAGTTCTTTGAGAGCCGCTTCCTGGCTTCGACTCAGCGAAGCAGTGACGCGCACGACACCTTGTTCCGCGATTACCGCCATTCCTCGTCTCCCGCTGCAACTTGCAGCAGGTTACTGCACGATGCTTCATCATGATGCAAGCATAGAACGTTAGGGGAACAAAATGCCACGCCCTATCGTCACGCGCAATGGCTGAATTGGACCGTCTCCAAGATCTCTCATGCCGCTCTTCGAGGCCCCCAGATTTGAACTTTCACACCCATCGCCAGTGGAAAACCGCCTTCACGGAACCAATGCAAGTGTAGTCGGCCCCGGGCCGAAGCCTCAGCGCTTACTGTGCTCCAAGGTCCAGCTCGTTATCATTGGCATAGCGAGCGATGGCAATCGAATGCGTGTTGAGAGTGACCGTTGCTGTAGCGATAGCTTTTGGACCGACATCTTCGAACTGATGGCAACGCCAATCGAATTGCGCGGATGCAATTGGTGCGCTATAGGACTTGGCGAGCGTTGCTGAGCCTTCCAACACTCGAACCACTCCACGAAATGTTGACGCGGGCCATCGAAGGGGCCATCATTTTGCCTGTTGAAAGGAAATAAATTTCTTTTCAAAATCATAGTCTTAACTATAGATTCCTCTTCTGGGCACCATTTGCTCCTTCCGGGGCAATCGACAAAATCCCGAAAAAATGCCGGTGCCAAGCAGGCTTTGTTCCTTCTCGTCCGAGGACATCTCACAAAACCCCACCCCGGAAGCGGTCGTTCCAGACATGGCCGGGTTCACCGTTGCTCGGTCGTGCGCGCCCATTCGGCAAGTTGGCCCTGCCGCTTGATGGTCTTGAGGCAGACGACCGTGGCCAGTCGATGCACGCCGGGAAGTTTGGAAAGATCGTACCGCAGCAGCTCGTCGAGGTGATCGACCGACCGCGCGAAGACTTTCAGCATATAGTCGCTGTCGCCCGCCGTGGTGTGGCATTCGACGACCGCGGGGTGGGCCATGACCGCCGCCTCGAAATCGGCATGGGCGTTGAGGCTGATGCGGACCTCGACGAAGCTCTGCACTTCCAGCCCGAGCGCGACCGGGTCGAGGCGCGCGGCATAGCCCCTGATGATGCCCTGTTCCTCCAGGCTTCGTACCCTCGTCCAGCAGGGGGATTTGGAGAGACCGACCGTCTCCCCGAGATCGGCAAAGGATTTGCGCCCGTCGCGCTCCAGTGCGTCGATAATTTTCCAGTCGAGCCGGTCCATTCTGTCCCTCCGATGCGAAAAGCCTGCCCGCCCGGCCTCAGGCGAAGTCGGGCTGCAGGTCGGGGTGCGCGGCGGCGAAGGCGGGCAGGGCGCCGGCGGCCGCGGCGGCGGCGCGGACCCGCGGATAGGCGCCGAGATCGACGTTGTAGCGCTCGGCGTTATAGACCTGCGGGACGAGATAGCAGTCGGCCAGCGTGACGCTGTCGCCGAAGACGTAGGTGCCGCCGTGGCGCGCGACCAGCTCTTCCAGTGCGCCGAAGCCTTCGCCGATCCAGTGCGCGATCCATGCCTTCACCTGCGCATTGTTCGCGTCGAACTGGCTGCGCAGCCGGGTCAGGACGCGCAGATTGTTGAGCGGATGGATGTCGCAGCCGATCAGCGCGGCGATCGCGCGCACCGTCGCGGCCTCGTCGACCGAAGCGGGGAGCAGCGGCGGCGAGGGCCATTTCGCCTCGATCCATTCGAGGATCGCCGGGCTTTCGATCAATATCCGGCCCTCATGTTTGAGCGCGGGGACCAGCCCGTGCGGCGCGATGGCGAGATAGGCGGGGTCGCGCTGCTCGCCGGCGCGCAGGTCGTGCGCGACCTGCGCAAATGCGATTCCCTTGAGGTTGAGCGCGATGCGCACGCGATAGGCCGCGCTCGATCGCCAATAGCCGTGCAGGATGGTCTCGCTCATATCCTCTCTCCTTGCGCGCGGGTTCGTTCCGCGATGATTCCGCCATGCTATAGGATAGGCGCATGATGTCGCAATTGCGAAGAACAACGTCCTGATTATTCTCTTAATAAAAGAACATAATCCCGCTCCTTTGCCCCGCAGGCCGCCAACTCCGGACAATGTTCCCCGGCAATCCGGCTATCCTCGCGGATCGCGACGGGAGAAACGGGTGGCCGCCGAACATATCTATGACGCTCCGCCCCCGGGCGTGGCGGCGGACTGGACGATGGGCCAGAACTGGTCCGCCTTCACCGCGGAGCAGCATGCCGTCTGGCGCACGCTGTTCGACCAGCAGTCGGCGGCGCTGGCTGGCTATGCCTGCGCCGATTTCATGCGTGGGCTGGACCTGCTCGGGCGGATCGCGCCGGGGGTTCCCGATTTCGCCGAGCTCAACCGCCATCTGACGCCCGCGACGGGGTGGGAGGTCGTGGCGGTGCCGGGCTGGATTCCGAACCGGCCCTTTTTCGAGCATCTCGCGAACCGCCGCTTTCCCGCCGCCAATTTCCTGCGGCCGCCCGAGCAGATCGGCTACAGCGAAGAGCCCGACATGTTCCACGACATCTTCGGCCATGTCCCGATGCTGGCCAATCCGGCCTTTTCGGACTTTCTCGCCGCCTATGGCGAGGCGGGCCTGCGCGCGGAGGCGCTGGGCGCGGCGGATTATCTGGGGCGGCTCTGGCTCTATACGGTCGAATTCGGGCTGGTGGTCGAGGAGGGCGAATTGCGCGCCTTCGGCGGCGGGCTGCTGTCGAGCTATGCCGAGACCGTCGCCGCGCTGACCGCGCCCGAACCGCGCCGCACCTGGCTCGACATCGAGCGGGTGATGCGGACCAAATATCATTTCGACGAGTTCCAGCGCAGCTATTTCGTGGTCGCCGGTTTCGAGGAATTGCTGCGCGCGACCGAGGAGGCCGACTTCGCCGCCATCTATCGCCGGATCGCCGACCGGCCGGCGCTCGAACCGGGCGATGCGTTCGCGGGCGATGTGCTCTATGATGGCCCCCTGCAGCCGGTCCGCCCGGGACCGGCCTTCATGCAAGGGGAGGCGCGCCGATGATCCGGCAGAGCCGCGACGGCACCACCGACGTCTTCGAGACCGAGATCGACGGCGAGACGATCCAGTGGGACAACGGCCTGACCTATGCGCGCCATATCCGGACCGCGCAGCTTCTGTCGGCGCAGGTGCCGGTGTCGGACAAGCCCGACGAGATGCTGTTCATCATCATGCACCAGACGATGGAATTGTGGATCAAGCTGGTGCTGCACGAGGCGCGGCTGGTGGTGGACGCGATCCGCGCCGACGATCTGGCGCATGCAGGCAAGGGGCTCGACCGCATCGCGACGATCCAGCGCCACATGATCCACAGCTGGGAGGTGCTGGCGACGCTGACCCCGCACGATTTCCTGACCTTTCGCGGCTTCCTGCGCCGGGCGTCGGGGTTCCAGTCGGCGCAGTATCGCGAGCTCGAATATCTGCTCGGCAACAAGCGCGGCGACATGATGATCGTCCACAAGGATGATGAGGACGCGATGGCGCGGCTGCGCGCGGCCTATGAAGCGCCGTCGCTCTATGACGAACTGCTGAAGCTGCTCGCGCGGCGCGGTTTCGCGATCCCCGCCGACCGGCTGGAGCGCGACTGGACGCAGCCTTATGAAGCGTCGGAGGCGGTCGAGAAGGCGTGGCTCGCCATCTACACCGACGTGGAGCGGCACTGGGACCTCTACACGCTGGCGGAGAAGATCACCGCGCTCGAATATTATTTCCAGGAATGGCGCTTCAAGCACATGAAGACCGTCGCGCGCGTCATCGGTCACAAGCCGGGGACGGGCGGGTCGTCGGGGGTCAATTATCTGGTCAAGGCGCTCGATCTCAGCTTCTTTCCCGAACTCTGGTCGATGCGCACCGAGATGGTCGCGCCGCGCGAAGGTGGCGATTATAGCGAGGGCGGCGCATGAGCCGCATCTGGGACATTTCGCAGCCGCTGCACGCCGCCGTGCCGGTGTGGCCGGGCGAGCCGCCCTTCGCGCTGCACAGCCATGCGGTGATCGGCGACGGCTGCCCGGTCAATGTCGGCGCGGTCTTCACGCCGCTGCACGCCGGGACGCATGGAGATGCGCCGCTGCACTATGCGAACGACGGTGTCGATTCGGCAGGCTCCGCGCTCGATCCCTATGTCGGGCCATGCGTGCTGCTCGACGTGCGCCATGCGAAGGGACGGGTCGAGCAGGGCAATATCGACTGGAGTTTGGTTGCGGGCGCCGAGCGTGTGTTGCTGCGCACCTATGAGCGTTTTCCGCACGAGGCATGGGATTCGGATTTCACCGCCATCGCCGCCGATGTCATCGCGCGGCTCGGCGGCATGGGGGTGCGGCTGATCGGCACCGACGCCGCCTCGCTCGACCCCGAACAGTCGAAGACGCTCGACGCGCATCATGCGGTGAAGGCCGCCGACATGCGGATATTGGAAGGGCTGGTGCTCGATGACGTGCCGCCCGGCCGCTACGAACTGATCGCGCTGCCGCTGCGCATCGTCGGCGCCGATGCCAGCCCGGTGCGCGCGATATTGCGGGACTTGCCGTGACCGATATCGCGCACCTCGACAGGGCCGATCCGCTGGCGCCTTTCCGCGAGCGATTCCAGCTGCGCGAGGGGATGATCTATCTCGACGGCAATTCGCTCGGCGCCGCGCCGAAGGCGACGGCGGGACGGCTGGCCGATGTGGTCGGGCAGGAGTGGGGCGAGGGGCTGATCACCTCGTGGCTCGGCGCGGAGTGGTCGACCGCGCCGCAGCGCATTGGCGACAAGATCGCGCGGCTGCTCGGCGCCGACCCCTGCGAGATCGTCGCGACCGATTCGACCTCGATCAACATCTTCAAGGCGCTGACCGCCGCGCTGTCGCTGCGCCCCGACCGGTCGCTGATCCTGTCGGAAACGACCAACTTCCCGACCGACGTCTATATGATGCAGGGGATAGAGGCGTTTTCGGGCGGCCGGGTGAAGGCGGTCACCGCGGCGCCCGACAATGTGCTGGGCGCGCTGACCGATGATGTCGCGGTGCTGCTGCTGACGCAGGTGCATTACAAGTCGGGGCTGGTCCGCGACATGGCCGAAGTGACGCGCCGCGCGCACGAAGCCGGGGCGCTGGTCGTCTGGGATCTCAGCCACAGCGCGGGAGCGATTCCGGTCGATCTCAATGGCGCAAACGCTGATTTCGCAGTCGGTTGCGGCTATAAATATCTGAACGGCGGGCCGGGTGCGCCTGCCTATCTCTTCGCCGCATCGCGCCACCATGGCGCGGCGCCGGTGCTGTCGGGCTGGTTCGGCCATGCCCGCCCCTTCGATTTCGAGGAGGATTACGATCCAGCCGCCGGGATCACGCGCTTCCTGTGCGGGACGCCCCCGGTGCTCGGCCTGTCGGCGCTGGAGGTCGGCGTCGACCTGCTGCTCGAGGCCGATATGGCCGAGGTTCGCCGCAAGTCGCTCGCGCTCGGCGACCTGTTCATGGAAGCGATGGAGCCGCTCTGCGGCCGCTACGGTTTCACTCTCGTCAGCGAGCGCGACCCCGCGCGGCGCGGCAGCCAGGTCGCCTACGCCCATCCGCACGGCTATGCGATCGTCCAGGCACTGAAGGAATTTGACGTGGTCGCCGATTTCCGCACGCCCGACGTGCTGCGCTTCGGCCTGACGCCGCTGTATCTGCGCTATGCCGATATCGCCGAAACCGTGCGGCGGATCGCGGCGGTTTGCGAAACGCGCGCCTGGGACAAGCCGCACTATCGCCAGCGCGCGGCGGTGACATGATGGAGGCGCCGATGCCTTTCCTGCCCAAATCGCGGGTCGCGGCGGTGCAGACCGCGCCGGTCTTCCTCGACACCGCGGCCACCATCGACAAGGCCGTCGCGCTGATCGCCGAGGCCGCCGGCAACGGTGCGCAGCTTGTCGCCTTTCCCGAAGTGTTCGTGTCGGCTTATCCATACTGGAACTGGCTGATGACCCCGATCGAGGGCGCGGCGTGGCACGAGCGGCTCTATCGCGCGGCGATCGCCGTCGACGGGCCGGAGGTCGCGCTGCTCTGCGAAGCCGCGCGCGACCATGGCTGCACCGTGGTGATCGGGATCAACGAGCGCGATCCGCTCAGCATCGGCACCCTCTACAACGCCAACCTGATCATCGGCGCCGACGGCAAGCTGCTCGGGCGGCACCGCAAGCTGGTGCCGACCTGGGCGGAGAAGCTGACCTGGGCGGGCGGCGACGGCGCCTCGATCCGCTGCTACGATACGCCGGTCGGGCGGCTGGGGACGCTCGCCTGCGGGGAGAATACCAACACGCTCGCGCGCTTCGCCCTGCTGTCGGCGGGCGAGACCGTGCATGTCGCCAATTATATCGCGCTGCCCGTCGCGCCCGCCTCCTACAATATGGCTGAGGCTATCCGCATCCGCGCGACCGCACACAGTTTCGAGGGCAAGATCTTCACCATCGTCGCCTGCTCGACGGTGAGCGAGGAGATCATCGCGGCGATGTCCGCCGAGCGGCCCGCGAACCGCGACCTGCTGTCGCGCCCGAACAGCGCCTTTTCGGGGGTCATCGACCCGCACGGCAATCTGGTCGGCGAGGCGCTGATCGACGAGGAAGGCATCGTCTATGCCGACATCGACCTTGGCGCCTGCATCCAGCCCAAGCTGATGCACGACATCACCGGCGGCTATAACCGCTTCGACATCTTCAACCTGACGGTCGACCGCACCGCCCGTGCGTCGGCCCTGTTCGTCGATGCCCCGGACGACAGCGAAGGAGAGCCATGATGACCGGCCATCCCGCCACCATCGACCCGCGCGACGACGTGCTCGGTCGCTCGCGCGTCACCGACACGCCCGCGCTGGAAGCCTTTTACGGCGAACTGGCGGCGCGCAACGCGGGCGCCTTCTGGAAGCGCGCCAACGCGATCGAGCCGTGGGAGCCGGAGACGCGCTATCGCCCGACATTGTGGCGTTATGCCGACATGCGCGCGATGTGCCTGCGCGCGATCGACCTGGTGAAGCCCGAAGAGGCCGGGCGGCGCGTCGTCACCCTGCTCAACGACAGCGATGCGGGGCGCGAGAATGTCGCGGTCGTCGGCTGGCTGTTCAGCGGCATGCAGGCGATGAAGCCGGGGGAGATCACCCCCGCGCACCGCCATACGGCCTCGGCGCATCGCTTCATCATGGAGGGCGGCGGCGTTTACACGGTGGTCGACGGCCACCACATCACGCTCGGCGTCAATGATTATGTGCTGACCCCCAACGGCTGCTGGCACGATCATGGCGTCGATGCCGACGGCGAGGTGTCGATCTGGCAGGACGGGCTCGACATCCCGCTGATGAACTGCCTCGAAACCAATTTCTATGCGGTCCACGACCAGCCGCGGCAGACGCCCGCCTATCCCTCGAACGACCTGCCGCTGAGCTATGGCGGCGCGGCGATGCGGCCCGAGGGGGTGGCGGCGTGGGACAAGCCCTATTCGCCGGTGATGGTCTATCGCTGGGAAGCGGTGCGCGATGCACTGTGGAACCTCGCCAGCGTGTCGGACGGCACGCCCTTCGACGGTCATATGATGCGCTACGCCAACCCGCTGACCGGCGGCTGGGCGCTGCAGACGATGGGCGCGCATATGCAGATGCTGCCGGCGGGTTTTCGCGGCAAGGCACACCGGCACACCGGCAATGTCGTCTATAATGTCGCGGGCGGCCGCGGCTATTCGATCATCGGCGGGCAGCGCTTCGACTGGGAAACGCACGACATCTTCTGCGTACCCGCATGGACGTGGCACGAGCATGTCAACCTCGACGCGTCCGAAGAGGCCTTCCTTTTCTCCTTCAACGACTTCCCGGTGATGGAGGCGCTCGGCGTCCGCATCGAGGAAGCCTATCCCGACCACGGCGGCCATCAGCCCGCGTAAGAGACAGGACAAACCATGCGCTTCGTGACCTATCGCACGGTCGAGACCGAACCCCGGCTCGGCCTCGTCCATCAGGGGCTGGTGATCGACGTCGAATATTTCGGCGCGGCGATCGGGCGGGACCTGCCGGGGGCGATGCTCGATTTCATCGACCTCGGACCGGTGGCCGTGCGTTTCCTGAAAGAGGCGGTGGCGAACGCGACGACCGCCGATCTTGTCGGAACCGCGCTGCCCGAAGGCAATGTCATCCTGCTCGCGCCGATCCCGCGGCCGCGCAAGAATATCTTCGGCATCGGCCTCAACTACACCGAGCATGTCGCCGAATCGGCGCGCGCGCTCGATACGTCGCACGAACTGCCGCAGCAGCCGGTGATCTTCTCCAAGCCGCCGACCGCCGTCGTCGCGTGGAACGACCCGATCCGCCACAATGCGAAGGTGACGCAGCAGCTCGACTGGGAGACCGAGCTGGCGGTGGTCATCGGCAGCACCGCGAAGAATGTCGCGGAAGCCGACGCTTTGGATCATGTCTTCGGCTATACGGTCATCAACGACGTGTCGGCGCGCGACTGCCGCCGCGCGGGCCAGTGGATCGTGTCGAAGGGGCAGGACAGTTTCGCGCCGATGGGTCCCGCCATCGTCACCGCCGACGAGATCGGCGATCCGCACGACCTGACGCTCAGGACCCGCGTCAACGGGGTCGAGAAGCAGAACGGCAATACGCGCTTCATGCTGTTCAACGTCAATCAGCTGATCGCCGATATTTCGAGCGTGATGACGCTGGAGCCCGGCGACATCATCGCGACCGGCACCCCGGCGGGCGTCGGCGCGGGGCGGAACCCGCAGGAATTCATGTGGCCCGGCGACATCGTCGAGTGCGAGATCGAGAAGATCGGCACGCTGCGCAACCCGATCGTCGCAGTCTGACCATGGCGCGTCCCATCCGCATCGGCCAGATCGTCCCCAGCTCCAACGTCACGATGGAGACCGAGATTCCGGCGCTGCTCCGCGCCCGCGAAAGTGTCGCGCCCGAACGCTTCACCTTCCACTCGTCGCGCATGCGGATGAAGAAGGTGACGAAGGAGGAACTGGCGGCGATGGACGCGGACTCCGACCGCTGCGCGCTCGAACTGTCCGACGCCGCGGTCGACGTGCTCGGCTATGCCTGCCTCGTCGCGATCATGAGCATGGGACAGGGCTATCACCGCGTGTCGGAGGCGCGCCTCCACCAGCGGACGGTCGAGAACGGCCATGCCGCGCCGGTCGTCACCAGCGCCGGTGCGCTGATCGAGGGGCTGAACGCGCTGGGAGCGAAGCGCATCGCACTCGTCGCCCCCTATATGAAGCCGCTGACCGCGATGGTCGCCGATTATATCGCGGCCGAAGGCATTGAGGTGACCGACTGGCTCGCGCTCGAAATTCCCGACAATCTGGAGGTCGCGGCGCAGAACCCCGCCAATCTGCTCGATCATTACAAGCGCCTCGACCTCAGCGGCATCGACGCGCTCGTCCTGTCGGCCTGCGTCCAGATGCCGTCGCTGCCTTCGGTGCAGCGGGTCGAGGACGCGATCGGCCTGCCGGTCGTATCGGCGGCGATCTGCACCGCCCACCAGATGCTGATGCGCCTCGGCCTGCCGACCGAGGTGCCGGGCGCCGGTGCCCTGCTCTCCGGCCGCTATTGAAGCTGCAGCGCGGCCGGGCGATATTCGCGATCACGCGATGTCTGGGGTGAATACTGCTGCTGGCGCTGCCTACAGCGGGCAGACTGTTTCGACAGCGGTTGCGGCCTCGGTGAGGAAGCACCCTCTTCCTGATCGACAATGGCGTGTAGGTCGCGGGACGCGCTGTGGGAACGGCCCTCTTTGCCGTTTCTATAGGGGTGGCCCAGAGGGAGGGCTGCTGTATGCGGCTCTATTTTTCTATTTAATATCAGTAAGTTATTCACTGATATGGTGCGGTCGAGAAGACTCGAACTTCCACGGCCTTTCGGCCACAACGACCTCAACGTTGCGCGTCTACCAGTTCCGCCACGACCGCACATCATGATGGGCCGAAACGGGTCCGGCGCCGGGTAGGAGCGGGCGCTTAGCAAAGCGCCTGCGGCGATGCAAGCGAGCTGTGCCGCATTTATTTTTGCACCTGCGAACATCGCGACCGGCGTTCCGCCGCCGCTGTCACCAAAGCGACTCCGAAGCGTCATCCGACTGTCATCGCTCTGGCGTCAGACCGTCACCGAATCACCCTAGTGGCGGCGTCATCGGGGGCGCGGGGGACTCTCCTCCCGCGCCGGCCGGTGATCTTTCAGGCAGGGGCGCCGCTCGACCGTTTTGGGCGCGCACAGCGGATAACGGAGATTTTCATGGCGGCTTTCGCGCGCGTTCGTTTGGTCATGCTCAGCGGCGTGGCCTGTTCCATTCTTGCGGCGTGCGGCGCCGACGGCGTCGCGTCGCCGGGCGAGGGCGTCATCGTGATCCCGGCGCCGGCCCCGGCCCCCGCGCCGACCCCGACCCCCACGCCGACCCCGACCGGCGTCACCCCCGCTGCCGCCTGCCCGTCGATCGCGGGGCCGAACGCGCTCAGCGACCTCGGCACGATCAGCGGCCCGCAGGGCACATGGCGCAACTGCGGCTTCCCGACTCGCTTCACCGCCTCGACCGCGATCCCGAAGGTCGACGGCGTCATCTATTCGCTGCCCGGCCGCGTCGACGTCGGCTTCGACCAGGGCCCGACCGAGGATGCCGGCGATCCGGCCGACGTAACGCTGACGATCGATCCGGGCGTCACCATCTTCGGCGCGACGGGCGTCTCCTTCCTCGTCGTCAACCGCGGCAACAAGATCGATGCCGTCGGTTCGGCGACGCAGCCGATCGTCTTCACCGGTCGCGGCAATGTCGTCGGTTCGGCGACCGACAACACGTCGGAACTGTGGGGCGGGGTTGTCCTGCTCGGTCGCGCGCCGGTCACCGACTGCCTCGCGCCGGGCGCGACGCCGGGCACCACGGCGTGCGAACGCGATACCGAGGGGACGTCGAACGCGCTCTACGGCGGCGCGACGGTGGACGATAATTCGGGCCGCATGTCCTATGTCCAGATCCGTTATTCGGGCTTCGTCCTGTCGGCGGCGAGCGAGCTGCAGGGGCTGACCCCGTCGGGCGTCGGATCGAACACGTTGCTCGAGAATATCCAGGTCCACAACAGCTCGGACGACGGCATCGAGGTGTTCGGCGGCCGCGTCAACATGCGCAACCTGGTCATCACGGGCGCCGAGGACGATTCGCTCGACACCGACATGGGCTACAAGGGCAATATCCAATATGTGCTCGCGGTGCAGCGCGCCGGCGGTGCGGTCGGCGACTCGATCATGGAGATCGACTCGAACGGCAACGAGGACGCGGTGCCGCGCCAGAATGTCCGCATCTCGAACTTCACCTTCATCCACCGCGCCAATGCGGCGGGCAATGCGGCGTCGATCCTGATCCGCGGCGGCGCCGACTATCACTTCATGAACGGCGTGATCGTCGCGCCGGGCATCTCCTGCCTGCGCATCAACTCGGCGACGACGGTGCAGCCGGCGAATCCCGCCCTGGACGAGGTCGGCCCGCCGAAGTTCGACTCGGTCAACATGCAGTGCGGCGGTTCGGGGCCGTTCACCGGCACCAGCGGCGTCACCAACGATCAGGTCGCGGCGATCTTCAACGGCGGCACGAACAACAGCTCGACCTACACGCCGTCGCTGACCGGCCTGTTCGTCAACGGCGCGACCGAGACCGGCCGTCCCTTCTTCAACCCGACCGGCCTCAGCAGCTTCTTCCAGAATGCGGGCTATGTCGGCGCGGTGCGCGACGCCAGCGACACCCGCTTCCAGGGATGGACCTGCAACAGCGCGACGGCGGGCTTCGGATCGTCGAGCGGCAGCTGCACCGCGATCCCGATCTGACGCGCCGCGTGCCGTAAATCGGGGCGGGGCGCAGCAGTCGAGCGCGCCCCGCCCCGCATGACATTCTTCAAGGGGGTTTTCCGACCATGACCAAGCGGTCGCTTTTCGCCAGCCTGCTGCTGATCTCCTCGGCAATGGTATCGCCCGCCGCGCTCGCGCAGGACGCCGATCCGGACGCGCCGTCCGCTGACGGCACCGATCCCGGCCGGGACGACCAGGACGATTTCGACGTCTCGATCCCCGGCGGCTCCAACCAGGAAATCGTCGTCACCGGCCGCTACACCCCCAATGTCGTCCGCGCGACGCCCGAGGTCGTCTCGGTGCTCTCCTCGGCCGACATCGCCCGCACCGGCGAAGGCGACATCTCGGGCTCGCTCCAGCGCGTCACCGGCCTCAGCGTCGTCGGCGGCGGCTTCGTCTATGTCCGCGGCCTCGGCGACCGCTATTCGCTCGCGCTGCTCAACGGTTCGCCGCTGCCCAGCCCCGAACCGCTGAAGCGCGTCGTGCCGCTCGACATCTTCCCCTCGAACGTCATCGATTCGACGCTCGTCCAGAAGAGCTATTCGGTGAACTTCCCCGGCGAATTCGGCGGCGGCGTGATCAACCTGACGACCAAGGCGACCCCGCGCGAGAGCTTCCTGACCTTCTCGGGCGGCATCGGCTGGGACAGCGAGACGACGAACCAGCTCGGCTACACCTATTATGGCAGCGACACCGACTGGACGGGCTTCGACGACGGCACCCGCGACGTGCCGCCGCTGCTGAAGGCCGCCATCGCCAGCGGCAAGCCGATCCTCGAGGGCGCCGATTTCAGCCTCGACGACCTCAAGGCGATCCAGATGGAGCTGGTCAACGCGCCGACGACGCTGCTGCAGCAGAACAACCATATCCCGGTCAACTGGTCGGCGGGCGTCACCGGCGGCACGACGATCTCCTTCGCGGGCGGCGAACTCGGCATCATCGCCACCGCGGGGATCAGCAACAAGTGGCGCACCCGCGACACGCTGCAGCAAAGCTCGGTCGACGCCGACCTGTCGGGCGATCCGCAGTCGAGCTTCCAGCGCGTCGTCACCGACAACCGCATCGTCGTCAACGGCCTGCTCGGCTTCGGGCTCGAGCTCGGCGACCACAAGTTCCGCTGGACCAGCCTCTATATCCGCGACACGCTGAAACAGGCGCGGCTCGGGCTCGGCACCGACCAGAATCAGGCCGGGCGCGACATATTGCGCCAGGACACCGCCTGGTACGAACGCCAGCTGATCAATACGCAGCTCGTCGCCGAATTCGACTTCGACCGGCTCCAGCTCGACCTGCGCGGCGGCTATGCCAATTCGCAGCGCGAGGCGCCCTATGAGCGCAGCTTCACCTATCACCGCACCAACCTGCCGACGACGCAGGACCCGACCGGCAACAAGTTCGTCAACGATCTGGGCGGCAACCGCGGTGCCGCGTCGATCGCCTTTTCGGACCTGAACGAGGATCTGTGGTCGGGCGGCGTCGACCTGTCCTACGAGCTTGCGCCGCGCATCAGCGCGACCCTCGGCTATGCCTATAGCGACACGCACCGCACCTCGGTGCGCCGCGCCTTCCAGTTCCGCGGCTCGGGCCTGCCGGTTCCGGTGATCCAGCTGCGCCCCGACTATCTGCTCTCCGACGCGACGATCCAGCTTTACGACATCGCCCTCGTCGAAACCTCGGCGCAGGACGGCACGGCGGCGTTCGACGCGAAGCTGCGCACCCATGCGGGCTATGCCCAGGTGCAGGCGGAGCTGATGGCGGGCGTTAACATCAATGCCGGCGTCCGCTATGAAGAGGCGAAGCAGACCGTCGTGCCGATCGACCTGTTCGGCACCGGCGGCGGCGCGATCGTCGCGACCAATCTCGACAACGACTATTGGCTGCCCGCGGTGACGCTGACCTGGGAACTGGCGCCCGACATGCAGCTGCGCCTCAACGGGTCGAAGACGATCGCGCGGCCGCAGTTTCGCGAACTGGTCGCGCAAATCTACACCGATCCCGATTCGAACCGCAATTTCCGCGGCAACCCGTCGCTGACCGACAGCGAGTTGTGGAACGCCGAGCTGCGCTACGAATGGTATTTCGGCCGCGACCAGCGGCTGACCGCCGCGGGCTTCTACAAGTCGATCGACCGGCCGATCGAGGCCTATACCTCGCTCACCGACTCGATCGGCAACACCAGCTTCGCCAACGCGCCCAAGGCGACGCTCTATGGCGGCGAGATCGAGGTTCAGAAATATGTTCCGCTGAACAAACTGTCGGATTCGACCTTCTGGCAGAGCCGGCGGCTGGTGCTGATCGGCAACTACACCTGGACCCAGTCGGAGATCAAAGTCGGCGCGGGCGACACCACCGTCATCAACGGGGTCGAGCTCGACGCGAACAATTTCTTCTTCGACGGCGCGCCGCTGACCGGCCAGTCGGACCATCTGGTCAATGTCCAGATCGGTCTGGAGGATCAGGACCGGCTATCGCAGCAGACATTGCTGCTGACCTACGCCAGCCCGCGCGTCACCAGCCGCGGTCCGTCGGGCCAGCCCGACCTGCGCGAAAAGCCGGGCATCTCGCTCGATTTCGTCGCGCGGCAGGGTCTGAGCCTGCTCGGCAAGGAGATCGAGCTGAAGTTCGAGGCGCGCAACCTCACCGGCCGCACCTACAAGGAAGTGCAGGAAGCGGGCGACAACCGCATCTTCTTCAACCGCTACAAGCTCGGCCGCAGCTTCTCGCTGAGCGCGTCGCTGAAGTTCTGACCTTTCTAAGCCCCTCCCCTGAAGGGGAGGGCTTTGGGGAGTGCGGACTCGCCCCTCTGCCAAAAAACTGTAATCTTCCCGTCAACTGATTGTCACCG
>CALMYE010000015.1 GCA_937873425.1 uncultured Sphingopyxis sp.
CCCGCCGCGCCAGATGCCGACGAGATGGGTGGGCCGGAAGCCGTCGTCGATCACCGCCATGCCGAGCCGCAGCGAGTCGGCGAGCAGCTCGTTGGCGCTGATGTAGATCTTGTCGTCGGTCATGCGGCCCCCGGGCGTGACGATGCGATGCGCGAGGGTAATGGGCGCGCGGGGCGGGGGCAATGGGGTTCGCGACAGGGTTCGCGCGGAGGCGCGGAGGCGCGGAGGATTGCGGGTAGCCAGCGCGGGTTTCGCGCATTAGCGTCGCGATATGACGAACCGGCTTTATTATGGCGACAATCTGGACGTGCTGCGCGAGCATATCGCGAGCGAGAGCATCGACCTGATCTATCTCGACCCGCCGTTCAACAGCAACGCCAACTATAATATCCTGTTCAAATCGCCGGCGGGCAAGGCGGCGGACAGCCAGATCGAGGCGTTCGAGGATACGTGGCACTGGAACGACAAGGCCGAAGCCGCCTTTCATGACGTGATGACGAGCGGCAATACCGATGTCGCCGAACTGCTGCGCGCGATGCGCGGTTTCCTGAAAGAAAATGACATGATGGCCTATCTGGCCATGATGGCGGTGCGGCTGATCGAATTGCACCGCGTGCTGAAACCGACGGGGTCGCTGTATCTGCACTGCGACCCGACCGCGAGCCATTATCTGAAGCTGCTGCTGGACGGGGTGTTTGGGGCGAATAATTTTAAAACTGAGATTATTTGGAAGCGGACCTTCGCTCACGGCAATGTGGGCCGGACGTATGGGGATGTAACTGATACGATCTTCTTCTACGTCAAGTCCGATCAATACATTTGGAATCAGCCTTACAAGCAGGTCATCGGTGCAAAGCTGGATAAGAAATATCCAAATGCCGATCCTGACGGGCGCCGCTGGCAATCGGTGACGCTACGCAATCCCGGTGTTCGACCAAATCTGCATTATCCTTACGAGGCTTCCAACGGAGTTACCTATCAACCCCATCCGAATGGGTGGTCTTGCAACCTTGAGCGCATGCAGAGATATGATCGCGAAGGACGATTGCATTTTCCTTCCAAGCCTGACGGCGCGCTTCGATTGAAAATGTATCAGGACGAAAGCAAAGGGGAGCGGTTGCAATCGCTTTGGGACGACATTCCGCCGATTTCGTCGCAAGCCCAAGAGCGCCTCGGCTACCCCACGCAAAAGCCGCTTGCGCTGCTCGAACGCATCATCAACGCTTCGTCGAACGAGGGCGATGTCGTGCTCGACCCCTTTTGCGGTTGCGGCACGGCGGTGGACGCCGCGCAGAAGCTGGGGCGGCGCTGGATCGGGATCGACGTGACGCATCTGTCGATCGGCCTGATCGAACGGCGGATGCAGGACCGTTATGGCGATGCGCTCGATTATGAGGTGATCGGAACACCCAACGACACCGACAGCGCGTTGAAGCTGGCAGCGGAGGAGCCGCACCAGTTCCAATACTGGATCACGCAGGCGATCGGCGGCCAGCCCTATCAGGGCGGGCGCAAGGGCGCCGACCGCGGCATCGACGGCTATATCTATTACACCCGCACCGACGCGATGCAGGGCAAGAGCTCGACCGAGGCGGCGATCATCTCGGTCAAGGCGGGGCAGCGCGTCGGGGTGGCGATGGTCCGCGACCTGAAAGGGGTGATGGAGCGCGAAAAGGCCGAAATCGGCATTTTCGTGTGCGTGATCGCGCCGACGCGCGAAATGGAGCGCGAAGCGGCGGCGGCTGGCGTCTATGTCGATCCGGGTACGCAGCAGACCTATCCGCGGCTGCAAATCTATACGCTCGCCGAATATTTCGCCGGGCTGCGGCCGAAGGTGCCGATGCTGAACCGGCAGATCGGGTATAAAAAGGCCGGGCGAGCCGATCCGAACGAGGGGCGGCAGGGGAGTTTGCTGTAGAGAGGGGCTGCGATGGCGGGGGAAGCGAACGCGCCCGATTTCGACGGGCTTGCAAAGATGATTTTGTATCTGGAAAGCCCCAGAACATTCCAGCAGAACGCTCGCGGGGCGGCGCTCGAATTCACCTTTCGCCAATTGTTGACGCGCGACATCGAAGTACAAGCCTCTGTTCTGTCGGCGGAGGACAAGCGGAGGCTTGCTTCGATCGTCTTGTATGAGGGGGCGAGGCGAAGCGTATTAGAGGGCATGGACGAGCGGATTCGTCACGCCCTGTTGACGAGACGGCTGGTGGCGCTGGGGCTGATGGATCGGCCTCGCGCCATCGTGGAGTTCGCTTCGCTGCCCGGCACTTCGCCGCTTGCGAATATCTGGAATTATTTCGGTCAGATAGGGGCGGAGTGGGACAATGACAGGCGCGATGTGCGCAAAGCCTATATGTTGGCGTGCCTGAGCGAGATCGCCTATCTTTACCTGACCGACCGCGAACTCGAAGAGGACAGCCGGCTGCGGCTTTTCATCCCCAGCCGGGCCGGGCGGCTGCTGCATCGCCATGGCGCGCGTTTCACGGTCGAGGCCATTGCGCAACGGGCGGAATTGCCGAACATCACGGTTTTGCAATCCGACCGTTTCGCCTTTTTCGTGATGCGATTTGACAAGATGGCCGTGATCACGGTGCGCGGAACGGTAATCACGGACCGGCGCGACCTGAAGGCCGACTTCAAGGCGCAGAAAGTCGCCGCCGCTCCCGATGGATTCTATCACCGCGGATTTTACGACGAGGCGGAAGACAAGCGGGCAGAACTGGTGGCTGCCGTGGGCGATGCGTCGCCGCTTTATATCACCGGACATTCGCTGGGCGCGGCGATGGCGTCGGTCCTGTGCCGCATCTGGGACGGACCCTCAAGGCTAATGCAACCCTATGTCTTTTCCTCGCCGCGGTTCGGGACGGCATCGGTGGCCAAGCGTCTGCCGCGCTATGCCTATCTGAAAAGCGGCGACATCGTTCCCAAGCTGCCGCCGAAGTGGATGGGATATTCGGACGAGGGCGCCGAATTCATAGCATTCCCGAATAGTGCGGCCAAGGATTCGGGATGGCAGGAGCAATTGTGGTTCCGGCAAAAAATGCGGGCGCATTCGATCGAGGAAATGCGCGTGACGCTGGCGTCCGAGGTCGTTGACGGAAATGCCGATCCCCATTGTTACAGCGCCTGTATCGCGGCCGAAATCGGAAATTTGCGCGCGCAAGGCGCGGCGCTGCCCCGGCCTCCAGGAGGTTTTCGCCGCTGACTGAAAAAACCAAATAGGTAAAAATATCTTGACATCGTCACGCTGATCTGGCACAAGAGTTCCATCATGGAGAATTGCGATTCGGGCCGACGACCCTTCCGATGCGGAAGCGGAGTTCCGGCCCGTTCGTCTTTTTTGAGGATATGGGCGGATGGAAGCAACGGTGCGGAGCGGCAATGGCCGCGTGATGATGCGGGCGAAGCCGTCGCGCCGCGAAATTTCGCAGGAGAAGCGCGACGCGTTCCTGGGATTTCTGATCGAGAGCTGCAACGTCACATGGTCGGCGCGTCAGGCGGGATTGTGCAAGGCGTCGGTCTATAAGCTGCGGCGGCGCGACGCCGCCTTTGCCGCCGCGTGGCAGGACGCGATCGAGACGGGTTATGTCCGGCTGGAGATGGGGCTGGTCGAGGCCGCACTGGCGCTGGTCGAGGGCAAGGCCGAAACGGAGGACGGCGACGCTGCTCCGCGCGTCATCGAGGCGCTGTCGATGGAGCAGGCCATCCAATTGCTGGAGCGCTATCGCGCCACGGTGAAGGCAGGCAGGGCCCAGAGCGTCCGGCCGGGCGCGAAGCGGATGCCGACGGCGGAGGAAACCGATGCCGCGATCCTGGAACGGCTGGAGATATTGCGGCGGCAGCGCGGCTGGAACGGGCAGGGGCGGTGACGAAGCGGCGGCGCGACGTCGTCGGCGACATATTGGACGTCCTGCTGGACCTGGACCCGTCCCAGCTGCGCCGGTTGATGCGGAAGCTGACGCATCTCCAGCGGATCGAACTGATCGAGCGCTGGCGGGGCTGGGCGCAGCCGGGGCAATGCGAGCCGCCGGGCGACTGGCGCATCTGGATGATCTGTGCGGGCCGCGGGTTCGGCAAGACGCGCGCGGGGTCCGAATGGATCAGCGAGCGCGCGCGCACCATGCCCGGCGCGCGGATCGCGCTGGTCGCGGCGAACGAGACCGACGGGAAGCGGGTGATGATCGAGGGGAGGAGCGGATTGCTGGCGGTCGCGCGGTCGGCGGAGACACCGCGGTGGCGCGACGGGCTGCGCGAATTGCATTTCGACAGCGGCGCGGTCGCGACCCTCTATTCGGCGGCGGCCCCCGAAAATCTGCGCGGGCCGGAGCATCATGTCGCCTGGTGCGACGAGCTGGCCAAATGGCCGGCGGGGGAGGCCGCGTGGGACAATCTGATCCTGGGCCTGCGGCTGGGCACGGCGCCGCGCGCGCTGGTGACGACGACGCCGCGCCCGACGCCGCTGATGCGGCGGATCGCCGCGCTGCCGGGGCTCGCGGAAACGCGGGGCGGGACGAGGGATAATCCCTATCTGCCGGCGACCTTCGTCGAGGCGATGGCGGCGAGCTATGCGGGGACGCGGCTGGGGCGGCAGGAGCTGGACGGCGAGCTGCTGGAGGATGTCGAGGGCGCGCTGTGGACGCGCGCCGCCATCGAGGCGTGCCGGGTCGAGGCGGCGAGCGTCGGCAAGCCGGCGCGCGTCGTCATCGGCGTCGATCCGCCGGCGACGAGCCGCGGCGACGCCTGTGGCATCGTCGTCGCGGCGCTGCTGCGCGATCGCCGGCTGGCGGTGGTCGAGGATGCGAGCGTCGAAAAGGCCACGCCGGCGCTGTGGGCGCAGGCGGTCGCGGCGGCGGCGGCGCGCTGGGGCGCCGAGCGGGTTGTCGCGGAGAGCAATATGGGCGGCGAGATGGTGCTGGAGGTGCTGCGCGCGGCGGAGGTGACGCTGCCGGTCAAGGCGGTGCGTGCGCGCGTCGGCAAGGCGCGGCGCGCGGAGCCGGTGGCGCTGGCATACGAGCGCGGCGAGGTGGTGCATGCGGGGGTGTTCGCGAGCCTCGAGGACGAGCTGTGCGGGCTGCAGGTCGGCGGCGGCTATGCGGGGCCGGGGCGCTCGCCGGATCGGGCCGATGCGTGCGTGTGGGCGCTGGCGGAGTTGCTGCGGGGGTTGGGCAAGGGGAAAGGGCCGGGGGTGCGGCGGGTTTGAATTGTCCCGACGGGATAATTTTCACTTGACGTTAATAGGAGACGTCCTATTTCACGCGCATCAACTTCTTCCCCGCCGGACACGCCATAAGGCCTCCGGCGGGGTTATTCATTTTGGGCCTTTGCAAAATGCAATGTTCCTGACATGTTCCCGTCATGTCAGACCAACTGCCGTTGATTCGTGTGATCGCCTTTTTCGATGGCCAGAACCTCTTTCATTCGGCGAAACAGGCATTTGGGTATAAATGGCCCAACTATAATCCGAAAGCCCTGGCCGAACATGTTTGTGCCGAACACGGGTGGCAATTGCAGCAAGCGCGGTTTTACACCGGTGTTCCGGATGTGGCCGACAAGCCGTTCTGGAACCACTTCTGGAACGCCAAATGTGCGCAGATGGGGCGAGAAAATGTCCATGTCTTTACGCGGGCGCTGCGCTATCGGAACAAGGTCGTAAGGCTTCCCGATGGGTCCGAACATTCGTTTCTGGATGGCGACGAGAAAGGCATCGACGTCCGCATCGCTCTGGATGTGATCCGGCTCGCGCTGAAGCGGGAATTCGATGTCGCCATATTATTTTGCCGCGACCAGGATCTGACGGAGGTTGCGGATGAGATCCGGCTCATTGCCAAGGAGCAACAGCGTTGGATCAAGGTCGCTTCGGCGTTTCCGGTCAGTCCGACATTTCGTGTTAGAGGCATAGATAAGACCGACTGGATAAAGCTGGATCGACAGCTTTACGATCGGTGTCTCGACAAGCGGGACTATCGTCCAAAGACGACCCCTTAAAGCAGGGAGGATCATCATGAACTGGTTTGGCCGCAAGGCCGCGCAGCATGCTGCGCGGCCCGCTTTGTCGCGTGTGTATGGCAGCTGGTCGGCGCCCGCGCCCTTGTCGTGGGAGGCGCAGGTGCGCGAGGGGTATCTGGGCAATGCGATCGTGCAGCGATCGGTGCGGCTCGTCGCCGAGGCGGCGGGGGCGGCGCCGCTGAATGCCAGCGATCCGGGGCTGCTGGCACTGGTTTCGGCGGCGCCGGGCGGGCAGGGGCTGGTCGAGACGCTGGCGTCGCAATTGCTGCTGCACGGCAACAGCTATGTGCAGATACTGACCGATGCGGGCGGGGCGCCCGCCGAGCTGTTCGCGCTGCGGCCCGAGCGGGTGACGGTCGAGGCCGATGCGCGGGGGTGGCCGGTCGCCTATCGCTACAAGGCCGGCGGCGAGGCGGCGGTGCTGCCCGCCGAGGACGGCGCGGGGCGGCCCGCGGTGCTGCATGTGAAGGCGCTGCATCCATTGGACGATCATTATGGCGCGGGGTGCCTGGGCGCCGCCGGGGGCGCGATCGCGGCGCATAATGCGGCGGCGAAGTGGAATGCCGCGCTGCTCGACAATGCGGCGCGGCCGTCGGGCGCGCTGGTCCACGATCCGGGCGACAAGGGCGTGCCTTTGTCGGCCGAGCAGGTCGAGCGGCTGCGCGAGGAGCTGGCCGAGGGGTTCGCGGGCGGCGCCAATGCGGGGCGGCCGCTGCTGCTGGAGGGCGGGCTGAAGTGGCAGGCGCTGTCGCTGTCGCCCGCCGACATGGATTTCCTGGAGCTGAAGCACAGCGCGGCGCGCGAGATCGGAACCGCGTTCGGGGTGCCGCCGATGCTGCTCGGGCTGCCGGGGGACGCGACCTACGCCAATTATCGCGAGGCGAACCGGGCCTTGTGGCGGCTGACGGTGCTGCCCTTGTGCGCGAAGATATTGGGGGCGGTTTCGCAGGGGCTGTCGGGCTGGTTCGCGGGCGCGGATTTGCGCGTCGATCTCGACCGGGTGCCGGCCTTGTCGGAGGACCGGATGGCGCTGTGGCGCGAGGTGTCGGCGGCGGACTGGCTGACGGCGGCGGAGAAGAAGGCGCTGCTGGGGATGGATTGAGGGTCGCCACCACCACGGGCGGAACACCCCCACCCAGCTTCGGCTAGGCAGCAAGCTGCCAAGCCTGCGCAACCCTCCCCCGCATGAGGGGGAGGGGGTTTTAGTGAGGATAGCGACATGGACGAGGAAGAGGCGCTGGCGCGGCTGGTCGCGCTGGCGGGGACGGGTGCACCTGCGGATGCGGCGATATTGCGCGCGCTGATCGAGGAGGCGAGCGAGCTGGGGGCGCGGCGGGCGCTGGCGCGGCTGGGGCTGGCCGACGAGGCGGCGCGCGGCGACGTCAGCGATCTGCGGCAGCTGCTCGGTGCGTGGCGCGACGCGAAAAAGAGCGCGTGGAAGGCGGCGGTCGACTGGGCGGTGCGCGGGGCGCTGGCGCTGCTGGTCGTCGGGCTGGCGGTGAAGCTGGGGCTGATGGGGTTGCTGCGGTGATTTCGGGTTCGCGCGGAGGCGCGGAGGCGCGGAGAGTCCGTTTTTCCGTTCGCCCTGAGCTTGTCGAAGGGCCGTTCTTTCCTTCTGCAGCGTCAAAGGAAGACCGGTCCTTCGACAAGCTCAGGACAAACGGTGAGAGGAAGGCTTCTCTCCGCGCCTCCGCGTCTCCGCGTGAACCGTCTTCCATCCGTTTCGCCGGCTATGCCGCCGTGTTCGACCGGGTGGATCGGGGCGGCGATATTGTGCGGGCAGGGGCCTTCGCGGCGAGTTTACGGGAGGGACGTATCGTGCCGCTCTTGTGGCAGCACCGGGCGGGAGCGGTGGTCGGGACGATCGAGACGCTGGCGGAGGATGCGCGCGGGTTGCGCGTCGTCGCGCGGGTGACGTATCCGACCGCGGCGGCGCTGGTCGCGCGCGGGGCGCTGACCGGGCTGTCGTTCGGGTATCGGGTGCGCGCGGCGCGGGGCGTTAGGCCGCGTGAGTTGCTGGCGCTCGATCTGGCAGAGGTGAGCCTGGTGGCGGCGCCGATGCAGGCGTTGGCGCGGGTGATTGCGGTGGATGCCGATTCTGCGGGCAGCGAAGAGATTCGCGCAGAGGCGCAGAGATCGCGGAGGATTTGATTGTTCACGCGGAGACGCGGGGACGCGGAGGGAGTTTGGCAGGGCGGCTTTGCCGCCCTTTTCTTTTCTCTGCGTCCTCTGCGCCTCTGCGCGCATTTTTCAGACGGTGAGTTTTTGGCAGGAGTGACGGGCATGGACGATATGGAAGTGAAGGCGGATGCGCTCGAGGGGGCGTTCGATGCGGTGCTGGCGGCGGAGGCGGTCGATGAGCTGAAGGCTTCGGTTGCGGCCTTGCAGCGCCAGGTCGACGGGCAGGCGGTCGCGGCGGCGCGGCTGCCGCTCGACGGGGCGAAGGCGGCCGATCCGGCGCTGGGTGCCTTTGTCGAGCGCTATCTGCGGCGCGGGATCGATGCCGGCGTGGAGATGAAGAGCCTGTCGGGGGCGACCGGGGCCGAAGGCGGCTATGCGGTGCCGCGCGAGATCGACGGGTCGATCGCGGCGACGCTGAAGTCGCTGTCGCCGATCCGGTCGATCGCGACCGTCGTGCAGACGGGGACGAGCGGATACCGCAAGCTGGTCGCGACGGGCGAGACCGAGGCGGGCTGGGTGTCCGAAACCGCGCCGCGGCCGGTGACGGGCACGCGCAGCTTTGCCGAGATCGCGCCGCCGTCGGGCGAGCTTTACGCCAATCCGGCGGCGAGCCAGGCGATGCTCGACGATGCGATGTTCGACGTCGAAAGCTGGCTGGCCGACGAGATCGCGCGCGAGTTCGCGGTGGCGGAAGGGACGGCGTTCGTGAACGGCAACGGGACGAACAAGCCCAAGGGCTTCCTGACCTATGCCGCGACCGACGAGGCCGACGCGGTGCGCGATTTCGGCGAGCTGCAATATGTGGCGTCGGGCGCGGCCGGGGCGTTCGCGGCGTCGAACCCGCAGGACCAGCTGGTCGAGCTGGTCCATGCCTTGCGGGCGCCCTATCGCCAGGGGGCGTGCTGGGTGATGAATTCGGACACGCTGGCGCGCATCCGCAAGTTCAAGACGACCGACGGTGCCTTCATCTGGCAGCCGGGGCTGGTCGAGGGGCAGGCGGCGACTTTGCTCGGCTATCCGGTGGTCGAGGCCGAGGACATGCCGGCGGTGGCGGCGAACAGCCTGTCGATCGCCTTCGGCAATTTCCGCGCCGGCTACCTGATCGCCGACCGCGGCGAGACGCGCATCCTGCGCGATCCGTTCAGCAACAAGCCCTTCGTGCATTTCTATGCAACCAAAAGGGTCGGCGGCGCGATCATCGATTCGAACGCCATCAAGCTGATGAAATTCGCGGCCAGCTGATCCAGCCGGCACGCGATGCGGCGCCCGGCCCGGGCTCCCTTCTCCCTTTCGGGAGCGGGCCGGGCGCTTATGGATAGCCGATATTCCGCCGGGAACGGCGCGGGGAAAGGATTCGCGCAGAGGCGCGGAGATCGCAGAGAATCAGGAAGAGCGCCGTGTCCCCGCGAAGGCGGGGGTACGCGGTCTGCATAGCGATCTTTCTCTGCGCTCTCTGCGGCTCTGCGCGCATTTGGTCCACCCCGGCGAATATTCGAACATAGCGAAAGGAGGGCGCGGCCATGCCGAGCCTGTTTTTTGCCGACCTGGTGCGCGAGCGGTGCGTCGGGACGGGGAGTGGCGCCTTGCCGCTGGCGGGGGCGCTGGCGGGGCATCGGCGCTTTGCCGATGCGGTGCCCGAGGAAGCGAGCTTTCATTACGCGATCGCCGGGGTGACGCATCCGGGCGAGTGGGAGACGGGGACCGGCGCGATCGACGGCGAGGGACGGCTGCGGCGCGATGGCGTCGCGGCCTCCTCGAACGGCGGGGCGGCGGTCGATTTTTCGGCCGGGGTCAAGACGGTGGCGCTGATCGCCGGGGCGGGCTGGTATGCCGTGACCGACGCGGCGCTGGCGGATCAGGACGCGGCGCTCGCGGGATATGAGGCCGCGCTGGCCGGCAAGCAGCCGCTGTCCACCGGCCATTCGTCCGCGAGCGCGGTCGAGGCCAGCGACGCGGTGACGGTGCGCCGCGGCGGCGGCTGGGTCAATGTGCCGGCGGCGGCGCTGGTCCACCAGCGCAGCGGCGGCGGCTTCGTCTGCACGGGGAATCTGGGCGTGGGCGAGGAGGCGCCGGGGCAGCGGCTGGTGGTCAGGGGCAGCTCGGCGGTCGACGGGAGCGCGCCGGTCGCCGTCGAGATCTCCGACGCGCAGGCGGGCGCCGCGGGCTGGACCAACGGCGCGGTCTTTGCCGCGCTCAATTTCCGCAGCGCCGACAATTCGGTGGCGGGGGCGGGGGTGCGCGCGCAGGTCGCGGCGGCGATGCCGGTGTCGCACGGCGGCGCGACCGACCTGAAGCTGAGCGCGACGGGATCGGCGTTGCTCGACCGGTCGGTGGTGCTCGAAAGCACGGGGCGTTTCCGTCCCGGCAGCGACAACAGCCAGCCGCTGGGCTGGACGAGCAGCCGCTGGTCGACGGTGCATGCCGCGACCGGCGCGATCCAGACGTCGGACGCGCGCGAGAAGGCGTGGCGCGGCCCGGCCGATGCGGCCGAGCTGCGCGCGGCGCGGCGGATGCTGGGCGAGCTGGGCTTTTTCCAGTGGCACGACGCCATCGCGCTGAAGGGTACCGACGCGGCGCGCCGCCATTTCGGGGTGCGGGCGCAGGCGGCGTGGGCGATCATGGCCGAGGAGGGGCTGGTCGATCCGCTCGATGCCGACGGGGCGCCGGGGGCCTGTCCCTATGCCTTTCTCTGTCACGACCGGTGGCAGGACGCGGACGGCGAATGGCACGACCGGTTCGGGGTGCGGAGCGACCAGCTGGCGCTGTTCCTGGTCGCGGCGCTGGCGGCTGAAATGGGACTTGGGGAGATAGCGGCGTGACCGGCGCGGCGATCGGCGCGCGCGCGATCGGCGATGCGGGGCCGCGCGATCTGGCGAGCGAATGGTCGGGGCCGCGCGTGGGTGCGGCGCTGGGCGAAGGGCGCCGGCGCGGCGCGGGATCGCAGGCGGGCGAGCGGGTGGTGAAGCCGCGGCGGGGGTGATGGTGCGGGGGGTGGCCGGAAAGATTCACGCAGAGGCGCAGAGATCGCAGAGGATTTGGTTCACGCGGAGACGCGGAGGCGCGGAGAGAAATAAGGGGCGGCGAAGCCGCCCATCACCCCACGACACGCGTTGCTGACCGAACCGGATGGTCGGTCATGGGCCGCCGCCGCAGCTCCGCGTCTCCGCGCCTCCGCGTGAATCTTTTCCTTCCTCTCTGCGATCTCTGCGCGAATCTTTTTCCGGCTGTCGCGGTCGGCGTCGCGACCGCCTTGAGGTTGCAAACGACATATTCCCCTCCCTTCAAGGGTGGGGTTGGGGTGGGGTCTAGCGAGGTAGCGCGAGGCCGATGGTCCCACCCCGCTCGACTAAAGGCCCGGCTACGCCGGACCAAGTCTCGCTGCCCCTCCCCTGAAGGGGAGGGGTTTTGTGTGAGCAGGAGGCAAACATGCTGGTGATCAAGGACCCGGGGGCGCGGGTCGATTATGTGTTCGACTGGGGCGATGCCTATCTGGACGGGCAGGTGATCGTCGCGGCGGACTGGACGGTCGATCCCGTCGTCGCGGGCGGGGTGAGCGTCGAGGCGGAGAGCCACGATTTGCTGCGCTGCGCGGCGACGCTGGCGGGGGGCGCGGCGGGCGCGCTCTATCGCGTGACCAACCGGGTGACGCTGAGCGACGGGCAGATCGACGAACGCTCGATCGTGCTGCGGGTGGAGGAACGCTGATGATCGCCGAGATCGAAAAGGGTGCGGCGCCGGTGAGCGTCGCCGAGGCGAAGGCGTGGCTGCGGTTGGGCGCGGGGCGGGACGATGCGGTGGTCGCCGGGTTGATCCGCACCGCCGCCGAACTGTGCGAAGCCTTTACCGGGCAGATGCTGATCGCGCGGTCGGTGACCGAGGAGGTGCCGGTATCGCGCGGCTGGCTGCGGCTGGCGAAGCGGCCGGTGATCGCGGTCGAGACGGTGGCGGCGATGATCGGCGGGGAGGCGGCGGTGCTCGATGCGGGCGACTGGCGGGCCGAGATCGACCGGGACGGCGCGGCGCGGCTGCGTGCCGAAGCGCCGGGCGATGCCGCGCGGCTGCGCATCGTCTATCGCGCGGGTCTCGCCGAAGAGGCGAACGGGCTGCCCGAGGCGATCCGCCAAGGACTCGCCCGGATGATCCAGCATCTGCACGAGGCGCGCGACGCGCCGGGTCACGCCCCGCCCGCGATCATCGCGGCGCTGTGGCAGCCGTGGCGGTCGGTCGGGATCGGGCGATGAGCGGCGCCGAACGGGCGGTGCACGCGCGGGCGCTGGCGGTGCTCGGCGACGACGGGGTGCTCGCGGGGCTGGTGCATGGCGTGTTCGACGGCGTGCCGGCGCGGGCGAGCGCGCCTTATGTCAGCGTCGGCGGCGCCGAGGGGAGCGACTGGGGGACGAAGGA
>CALMYE010000016.1 GCA_937873425.1 uncultured Sphingopyxis sp.
TTGATCTCGAAGACGGGATTCGGGGCAAGGAAGGGAATGGCGAGCGGGGGATGGTGCCCCAACGTCAGGAGCCGATTGTCCCGCTGATGCTTGGAACGCCGCTAGCCTTCCGGCCAGGCTCTTGGTTGAAGACCTCCGTCTTTGGGGGATGGAACCTTAGGCACCCCGCGGTGTCGCGGGACGAGGGTGTGGTCGGTGAGAGGCCTGCCGGAGGGCAGGCCCCTCACGCCTTGTCAGGGCTCAGGCGGCCAGGTCCACGCCCCCTGCCCTCTCGCCGTCCTCGGCACCGACGATCTCGAGGCGAGCGTTGCGATAGCCCTCCCGAGCGATCCAGAGCTCTGCCGCTGTGACGGACTCCGCAAGATGCAGCAGCTCGGTGTTGCCACCGAAGTCCAGAAGCACGCGGACCTGCCCCAGCTTTGGTTCCTCGGCGACCTCGAAGACCAACCGGCTGTCCTCCGAATGGCTGCGCATGATTGTGACGAGGATGACCCCGTCCGAGGAGAAGTTCCCCTCGTGCAGCGTGAAGGAGGCTGGTGCCGTCCAGGTCGTATAGACCCGGGGCGGCTCCTTTTTCACGAGACGGCCGACGCCGTTCGAGCGCTCCCAGGCCGCGAGCTTCTTGGTGAAACGTGCCGGCGGCTTGGGACTGCCGTCGGTGTAACGGATCAGCGCCCCGAGGGGGGCTGTGTCAATGATGGTCGTTGCAGACATGATTTCCTCATTCCGAATGCGAGCGTTCGCATTCATCATATTGATATTGCTGTATTTTGTGAGAGAAGGGGGCGGGTTTCCCCGCCCCCTGATGGCTCAGATCACTCCGCCGCCATCATCGACGCAACGCTGTCGGGCAGATCGGCCGTCAGGAAGGCCGGGAGATCGACATCCTCCCCCCGCCCTTCTCCCACCGCCTCGCCGTCGAACGTCACCAGATCGGCGCGGCGCAGGACCTCGGGCAACCAGCCACTGCCCTTGAGGAGCCGCTCGGCCTCGGTGGCCATCTCGCCCTTCTTGAGGTGATCGAGAAGCTGCGCGGTCCCCTCCCCCTTTGCCTCGCGCACGGCCTCGAGGATGCGGGCCTTTGGCACACGGTTGAGGTAGCCGTCGACCGTCGGCTCCCAGCCCGCCTCGACCATGTCGAGATCGACCGCGCGGGCCACCAGATCGGCATGGGCCATGCGGCGGGTCAGACCGCTGGCGGAGATGCCCGCCCCATAGGGGTTCACCTTCTCATGGAGCGCGTTGATCCCGAAGCTGAGGCAATGCGCCAGGAGAGCCAGACGGCTGCTCTGGTCGAGCGCCGTCAGATACTCCCAGAGCGTGGCATCATCGCCGAGAGGTAGATCGGCCTCCCAAGCGGCGTGACGCTCATCGACCAGCTTCGCCACGACGCTGTCCTTCAGATCGGGCGCCTGCGCCGACATGTAGACGTGGCGCACCGAGGCTTCGAGACAGCTGCCCGAGGCAGAAGAGGTGCGGAAGGTATCCGTCACCAGCTTCAGGAGCAGGAGCGTCAGCGCCACGTCCGGCGAGCGCCCGATGGCCTCGCGCAGCGCCAGGGTCCGGTGGGCAGTCAATTCAATGACCAGCCGCTCGGGCAACGGCTTGAGAGCGCCGTCTTCCTCATCTTCGGTCGGATCGGCACCGATCGGCTGCCCACCCGAGGTGATGACGGTGCCGCCAGCGGAGGTCGCCGATGGTTTCCAGCTGGAAACACCGACATCACCCCCCTGCCCCATGTCATCCTCGCCATCACCATCCTGGACCGCGGTCTCCTCGCGCGGCTCGTCCTCGGGCCGGACATAGCCGCGATAGACCGCGGGACTGCCGTCCCGATCCAGCGTGACGAAGACGCCCGCGCGCCCGACCTCGGCCGGATCGTAGATCAGCGGCCGCTGCTCGAGCGCTTCCATCGCCATTTCCAGCTGACCGAGCCGCGCATCGATCTCCTCAGGATATTCGTCCTGACCGGAGTATTCCTCCTCCAGCGCCCGATACTCAGCAAGGAGCGTCGCGTGGGCCGCGCTTTCCTCGTCGGTCAGCGGCGCAGGATCACCAGCCAGACGCCGCATTCCGTGGCTGTAGCCATAGGGCAGATCAGTCGCGACCTCGATCCACTTCCAGCCCTCGGAGACCAGCGCCTCGGCTTCGACCTGGAGCTTCTCCGAAACCAGCCGGTCGAGCAGGGCAGGGTCCTCCAGCCAGCCACCATCATCGCCCTGGAAAAGATCGCGCAGAACGAGACCGCCAGCCGCCTCATAGGCATCGACACCGACGAAGACCGCACGACGATCCGAAGCTCGAACCGAGGTCTCCGTCAGCATGCGCCGGATGGCGTAGGGCTCTTTGTTCCAGGAGTTCTTCACCGCATCCCAGACCTGCACTTGACGCCCGTGGTCAGGGTTCACCGTGAACGCCATTAACTGCTCGAGCGTCATGCCATCCTCGCCATAGACCTCGAGCAGGGCAGGGGCCACGGACGCGAGTTTCAGGCGCTGCTTGACGATCTGCGGCGTGACGAAGAAGGCGGCCGCAATCGCTTCCTCGCCCTGACCCTTTTCACGCAGGGCCTCAAAGGCGCGGAACTGGTCGAGCGGATGCAACGCGACGCGCTGCATGTTCTCCGCTAGCGAGTCGTCCTCGGCGAGGATCTCCGACGCAGCATCCCGCACGATGCAAGGGATCGGCGCCGACTTCACCAGCCGCTTTTGCTTCACCAGCAGCGACAGCGCCTGGAAGCGACGACCACCGGCCGGGATCTCGAACATGCCGGTTTCGACCCCATCGGCATCGAGCATGGGCCGAACGTTCAAGCCCTGCAGCAGGCCGCGCCGCGCGATGTCTTCGGCCAGTTCCTCGACCGAGACGCCCGCCTTAATGCGCCGCACGTTGGACTGGCTCAGCACGAGCTTGTCGAAGGGAATATCCTGCGACAGGGACAGGGTGATTTTCTGGGCTGCTTTCGTCAACAGATCTTCTCCACGACGGGCGCCGGAAGCCACTCTCCCGATCTCACTTCCCGTCACCCTCAAACCCCCAACCTTTCCCTCTCTTTGGCTGCTGACCCAGCGACGCGTGACTTTACAGCTGTTAAGTCCGGTCAGGCTTGGTGATCGCTCCAAGCAACTTAACAGCTGTTATGCCGCATTTCGCCGGGACATCAGTGCCATGACCATCGGGCCGCAGGAGAACTCGCCCGCCGCGGCCTTCGATGTCAGGGCGCGGAGGTAGCCACCGGGCGATCGGATGTCGGCAAAGCGTTCCAACATGGCTATAACTACGATGGATGCCTGCTCAGGGCCCATGAACCGTTGTGCTTCTTCCCAAGCGGACGCACTGATCCCCATGGCCGGCCTCACATGGCAAGCCGCGTCGAAAAGCTGATGCCAGTGGCGGATGTCGCCTTGGTAGACGGTTTTGAGCGACGGGCAGCCCGCGATCACCAGATGGAGTGGGATCTTTGGCATGCGTCTTGTGTCCGCTTCTTCTACGTCAGCAACAGGCGCATCCGTTTCAACATTTGGCGCGCCGGTCGCCGTCCGGCCTCTTTCTAAGGCAGGTTCAAGATCTATAGATTCTTCATTTGAATTATGATGGTGGCGCTCAAAATTGGCACCATTGGTGTTCATTTCTTCTGTTTCAGGCCCATCAATGACGTTGCGTGCATGATCAAGAAGGGCTTCGAGGTCGGTCCGATATGCGGAGAGCTCTTCAAGCGTGAGCTTGCGGCGCAGGGCGCGCGCTGTGAGGACAGCCTTGTCGCGAAACTGATCCCAGAGGCCAAGGCCCGGCTGGATCTCCTCTCCAAACTCCGCGAGGGCAGCGAGATCGCGCCGCATCAGGCTCACGACCTCCCGCAGTCGCCGCACACGGTCCTCGGCCTCACGCACGGCCTCTGCGGCCCGTGCAATCTCCTCGGTCCGACAGTAGAGCGGCGACAGGTCGAACCCAAAAGCCACGCGCTCTTCGCCGTGCTTGCGGACATATCGCTTCCCGTTGGGGCTATCGCGCCGCATGAGCAAGCCTGCTTCGACAAGGCGCGCCAAGTGTCGGCGCATGGTGGAGCAGGGCATGCCATTCAGCCGTTCGCAGATCGCCTTGTTGGACGGGAAGACGACCATTTCAGCGTTCCCGCCAAGCGCATCGTCCGGAAAGAAGCTGAGGAGACCCTGCATGACCGTCAGATCACGTTCTGTGACCCCAAAGGCCGCTTGCGCCTTGGACAGTTCGCGCAGGAGTTCCCACTTGTTGATGGGCTTACCCGGAACAGATGCCTCAGGCCGCTCGACCACGCGCAGATGGGCGTGCGAGATCGGCCGCATAAACGGCGAAATCGGTGTGTACTCCACGATGTCATTCACGAAGGCAAAATTTCCCTGGCCCGCGAATCGCTTTGCGCTTGCGGGAAAGGGGCCAGATCGCTACATTCAGAGGTGCGAAAACTGAGTTTTGTAGCGGGCTGGTCCCGTGCGAAACCTAAGAAAGGTCTCGTGAAGCTTGCTTCTCGGGGCCTTTTTCTTTTCTGCCTGTCTCGTGCCTCCTTTTTGGTTGTTGCTCTTCCTCAGTCTTCCTTGCGCTTCCAGCGCTCGTGAAGCTCGGCGATCAGCTGCGGGGCCTTGCCCTCAAGCCAGCTGACAAAATCTCTGTCCTCGGCCTTCAGCTCGAGCTTGAACTGTCGGCCGCGGCGCCCAGTCGCGATGGTTGCTGCACCAACGCCCGGAATGGCCACACTGGGTGCCCCTCGGGGACCTGATGGGCGGGTCGGCCGCTCTGCCTGCACCACTGCTGCGAGGACGGAAAGGAACGCGGCGTCCGACTTTTCGTCAGGTCCACCGGAGTGAGAGGACCTGGTCTCTGCCGCTACTGCAGCGAGGTTCTCGCGGTCCACAGATGCATCGCCCAGTGACTTCTTGAGTTCCTCCCAACGAGGCCGGCCAATACCTGGCGCAGCACCGATCGCTAGGACGAGGCTCACGCCAACCGCGCGGACGACGCTTAACAGCTGCGACACACCAGCTTCGGTAAGACCTAGAACCTCTGCCACGCCCTTGTTGGTGCGTTCCGCCTCTCCCAGGTGATCGCCATTGAGCAAGGCTGCCGCGACCAAGGCACGTTCGATGAAGCTCAGGTCTCGGCGTTCTTGGTTCTCGAGCAGCTGATCCCGAAGCGCCTGATCCCCGTCCATTTCGGTGACGATCGCACGGACCTTGATCCCGAGATCCCGGCAGGCTTCAAGCCGACGCCGTCCGTAGATCAGGCTGTAGCGATCCCCTTCGAGAGGTCGCACGAGGATCGGCACCCGTTGGCCACTTCTGGAGATCGATGCCTTCAGCCCCGCAATCTCGATTTGAAGACGATCATCCAGCCTGCCCACGGTCTCGACATGGTCAGGCTCGATCTCGAATACGCCGCCCCGCAGCCTGCGCCCCTCAAGAGCGTCGGGGGCATTGCGCAAGGTCTGCAAGGGCAGTCCCAATTTAGGCTTTCTTGCCATTGCGTCCCCACGTGCTCTGGATGATCGCGGCGATCTCATCGTTGACGGCATTCATGGACTCGATGGCGCGGTCGAAAGTCTGGCGCGTGAAGTCTTTCTTGTCCGCCTCATACAAGGTCTGCTTGGTCAGCCCGGCATCCGAGATGGCCGTTGACTCGACCATGTGGTTGGTCAGCACCGA
>CALMYE010000017.1 GCA_937873425.1 uncultured Sphingopyxis sp.
AAATTTCGATCACAAGCCCCTGCTTTTCCAATTGTCGCACTGCAACATAAATGGCTAGGGGGAGGCTCCAACAACAAAGGAGCTCTCCCATGTCCGTTCTGAACACGACCATCAAACCCTTCAACGCGACCGCCTACAAGGGCGGCAAGTTCGTCGACATCAGCGACGCCGACGTGAAGGGCAAGTGGGCGGTCTTCTTCTTCTATCCGGCCGACTTCACCTTCGTCTGCCCGACCGAACTCGAAGATCTCGCCGACATCTACCCGACCCTCCAGAAGATGGACGTCGAGGTCTATGCGGTATCGACCGACACGCATTTCTGCCACAAGGCGTGGCACGACACCTCGCCGGCGATCGGCAAGATCGACTATTATATGGTCGGCGACCAGAACCACAGCATCTCGAACAATTTCGAGGTCCTGCGTCCGGGCGTCGGCCTCGCCGACCGCGGCACCTTCGTGCTCGATCCCAACGGCGAAATCCAGCTGCTCGAAATCACCCCCGAGGGCGTGGGCCGCAACGCCGCCGAACTGCTCCGCAAGATCAAGGCGCTGCAGTACTGGGTCAGCCACCCGGGCGAAGTCTGCCCCGCCAAGTGGGAAGAGGGCGCCGAAACGCTCGCCCCCTCGCTCGACCTCGTCGGCAAGATCTGAGCCGCACACCATAATCCGTTCGTCCTGAGGAGCCATTGAGCTCGTCGAAATGGCGTCTCGAAGGACCCCGCGCCGCGCTGGCGTCCTTCGAGACAGCCCTTCGACAGGCTCAGGGCTTCCTCAGGACAAACGGTTGTAAGACATCCCTCTCGCAGGAGCTCTCCCCATGCTCGACGCCAATTTGAAGCAGCAGCTCCAAGGCCTCCTCACGAACCTTCGCGAACCGATCGAACTGATTTCGTCGCTGGGCGGCGATGCTAAGTCGGCCGAGCTGGCGAGCCTCCTCGACGATATCGCCGCGCTCTCCGACAAGGTCGGCGTGACCCGCGCCGACGACGATGCGCGCCGCCCCAGCTTCCTGATCCGCCGCGCCAGCGACGCGCAGGTCGCCGTCCGCTTCGCCGGCATCCCGATGGGGCATGAATTCACCTCGCTCGTCCTCGCGCTGCTGCAGGTCGGCGGGCATCCCCCGAAGGTCGCGCCGGATGTGCTGGAGCAGGTCGCCGCGCTCGACGGCGATTTTCACTTTGAAACCTATTTCTCGCTGTCGTGCCAGAATTGCCCCGACATCGTGCAGGCCTTGAACCTGATGAGCGTCGTCAACCCGCGCATCACCCACACCGCGATCGACGGCGGGCTGTTCCAGGCCGAGGTCGAGGACCGCAAGATCATGGCGGTGCCGACGATCTTCCTCAACGGCGAGACTTTCGGCCAGGGCCGCATGGAGCTCGAACAGATCCTCGCCAAGCTCGACAGCGGCGCCGAAGCGAAGGCGGCGGAGAAGATCGCCGCCAAGGACGCGTTCGATGTGCTCGTCGTCGGCGGCGGGCCTGCGGGCGCCGCGGCCGCCATCTACGCCGCGCGCAAGGGCATCCGCACCGGCATCGCCGCCGAACGCTTCGGCGGGCAGGTACTCGACACGATGGCGATCGAGAATTTCATCTCGGTCCAGCACACCGAAGGGCCGAAGCTGGTCGCGCAACTGGAACAGCATGTGAAGGACTATGACGTCGACGTCATGAACCTCCAGCGCGCCGAAAAGCTGATCCCCGCCAGGCAAGAGGGCGGCCTGCACGAGGTCGTGCTGGCAAACGGCGCGTCGCTCAAGAGCCGGACCGTGATCCTCTCGACCGGCGCGCGCTGGCGCCAGCTCGGCGTGCCGGGCGAGGACCAGTATCGCAACAAGGGCGTGGCCTATTGCCCGCACTGCGACGGCCCGCTCTACAAGGGCAAGCGCGTCGCGGTGATCGGTGGCGGCAACAGCGGCGTCGAGGCGGCGATCGACCTCGCGGGGCTGGTCGCGCACGTCACGCTGATCGAATATGACAGCCAGCTGCGCGCCGACGCGGTGCTCCAGCGCAAGCTCGCCAGCCTGCCCAACGTCAGGATCGTCACCTCGGCGCTCACCACCGAAGTGCTCGGTAACGGCGAGAAGGTCACCGGCCTTGCCTACAAGGACCGCAACAAGGACGCCGATCACCAGATCGAGCTGGAGGGCATCTTCGTCCAGATCGGCCTCGTTCCGAACACCGAATGGCTGAAGGACAGCGTCACCCTGTCGCGCCACGGCGAGATCGAGGTCGATCATCGCGGCGAAACGAGCCAAAAGGGCGTCTTCGCCGCGGGCGACTGCACGACGGTGCCCTATAAGCAGATCGTGATCGCGATGGGCGAGGGGTCGAAGGCGGCACTGTCGGCCTTCGACTATATGATCCGCCTGCCCGCCGAGGTCGAAACCGAGGCGGCATGATTCACCATCGTCACCCCGGACTTGATCCGGGGTCCCGCTTTCTTCCAATATGAGCGGGACCCCGGATCAAGTCCGGGGTGACGAGGTAGCGATGACCGAAAAGAAGAAACCGCCCACACCGATCCCGCTCTGCCGCTTCGAGGAACTGGCGACACGCGAAAACCGGCTGCGCGAAAAAAGGCCGCGCAAACGGGGAAGCCGCGACGTTCCGACCGGCGGAGCCGAAAATCCCTAACCAGCCGGCGCTTCCATCCGCCGGGCGAGGCGATCCACTTCGTCCGGCGTGAAACGCAGCCCCAGCTTGCTGCGCCGCCACAAAATGTCGTCGGTCGTCCGCGCCCATTCGCGCGCTACCATCCACCGCACTTCGGCAACGCTCAGCCCGTGCGCGATCTCGCCGCCCAGATCGTCCCAGCCCTGCGCCTCGCCCAGCCACGTCCGCGCGTCGGTGCCATAGGCGCGGGTCACGCGCTCGGCGGTCGCCATCGTCAGGAAGGGATAGTCGAGCCGCAGTTCGGCCGCGAGTCCCGGCGCGCCGTCGACCAGAAAACCGCCGCCGGGCAACGGCGCGCGCGCCGTCCAGCGGCCGCCGGTCAGCGCGGGAATCTCGGCCGCCAGTGCGTCCACCGCATGCTCGGCGACATGGCGATAGCTGGTGATCTTGCCGCCATAGATGGTGAGCAAGGGTGCGCCCAGGTCGCTGTCGAGGTCGATGCGGTATCCGCGCGTCGCCGCCTCGGGCCGCCCCGACCCGTCCTCGATCAGCGGCCGCACCCCCGAATAGCTCCACACGACGTCGGCAGGAGCGACGGGCGCGCGGAAATATTCGCTCGCCCCTTCGCACAGATAGGCGATCTCCTCGGCGCTCGCTTCCACCTCGCCCGGCGATCCGTCGTGATCGACGTCGGTGGTGCCGATCAGCGTGAAGTTGCGCTCATAGGGAATGGCGAAGAAGATGCGCCCGTCGGGCAGCTGGAAGAAATAGGCATGGCCGTGGTCGAACAGGCGCGGCACGACGATATGCGACCCGCGCACCAGCCGCATCGCATAGTCGGGCGCGGCCCCGGCGCGGCGCTGCACGTCGAGCACCGCCGGCCCTGCGGCGTTGACGACGCTGCGTCCGGTGAAGCGATGGCTCCGGCCGTCCGTGTCCGTCGCCTCGACCACCCACAGCCCGTCCTCGACGCGCAGCCGGTCGGCGCGCATGCGCGTGCGGACGTCGGCGCCCCGGTCGGCCGCGTCGCGGGCGTTCAGCACCACCAGCCGCGCATCGTCGACCCAGCCGTCCGAATAGGCGAAGCCCCGCACATATTGCGGCTGCAGCGGCTCACCCGCCTCGTGCCGCCTGAGGTCGATCGTCCGCGTCGGGGGCAGCAGCTCGCGCCCGCCGATATGGTCGTAGAGGAACAGGCCGAGCCGCAGCAGCCAGCGCGGCCGCAGCCCGGTGCGATGGGGCAGGACGAAGCGCAGCGGGCGGATGATGTGCGGCGCGATGCCCCACAATATCTCGCGTTCCTTCAGCGCCTCGCGCACCAGGCGGAACTCGTAATGCTCGAGGTAGCGCAGCCCGCCGTGGATCAGCTTGGTCGAGGCCGAGGAGGTGCCCTGCGCCAGATCGCCCTGCTCGATCAGCAGCACCCGCGCCCCGCGCCCCGCCGCATCGCGCGCGACCCCGGCGCCGTTGATGCCGCCGCCGATCACGATCACGTCATAGGGTTGGGCGGGGTCGGTCATCGAATGG
>CALMYE010000018.1 GCA_937873425.1 uncultured Sphingopyxis sp.
GGCGAGACGGTTTCACGCGCAATTAGATTCTTCCCATACGCAATTTTCGCGTTAGGTTGCCCGCCATCGCCCCGCGCTCGCCGGGGTCAACAATATTGCCAGGGAAGGGTCGTAGATGACCAAAGCCTATGCCCAGCATGGGGATTCCGCCGGGACGTTCCTCGGCCATCCCAAGGGGCTGTTCGTCCTGTTCTTCGCCGAGATGTGGGAGCGTTTTTCCTATTACGGGATGCGCGCGCTCCTGATCTTCTACCTCACCAAGCACTGGCTCTTCTCGGACGGCGAGTCCGGGATCATCTATGGCGCCTATACCGCGCTCGTCTATATCACGCCGGTGCTGGGCGGCTATCTGGCGGACAAGTGGCTGGGGCAGCGAAAGGCGGTGCTCTATGGCGCGGTTCTGCTGACATTCGGCCATTTCCTGATGGGTTTCGAAGGTGCCGGCGGACAGGATGCGGCCAGTCTGAACATCTTCTGGCTGGCGCTCGCCTTCATCATCGTCGGGTCGGGCTTCCTCAAGGCCAATATCTCGGTCATGGTCGGTCAGCTCTATCCGCGCACCGACGTGCGCCGCGACGGCGCCTATACGATCTTCTACATGGGGATTAACCTCGGCGCCTTCCTCGGCTCGCTGCTGTGCGGTTATCTGGGCGAGACTTATGGCTGGGCCTATGGCTTCGGCGCCGCGGGTTTCGGCATGCTGCTCGGCCTGATCGTCTTCGTCGTGTTCAAGCCGCTGCTGCTCGGCCGCGGCGAACCGGAGCATCCGGAGTTGCTGGAAGAGAAAAAGTTCGGATTGAGGTTCGAATGGCTGCTCTATGCCGCCGGGCTCGCGGCGGTCGGCGTATGCTGGTGGATGGTGCAGAACCAGGCGGTCGTCGGGTCGCTGCTCGGCCTTTGCGGACTCGTTCTCATTCTCTATGTGCTTTCGGTCGCGACCTTCGGTCTGGCTTATGACAAGGCGTCCGACGCGCCCGAACTGCCGCTGCTCCTGTATATCGTCGGTGCGGTCATGCTGTTCGTTGGCGGGCTGATCGCGATCCTGATGCCCGAGATGCTGATCATTTCGATCACGGTGCCGCTGCTCGGTCTGGCGATCGTGCTCGGCGTGATCATTCAGCAGGTGATGCTCAAGACGTCGCACGATCGTGACCGCATCTTTGCGGCCATGTTCCTGATCATGGGGTCGATCCTGTTCTGGGCGCTTTTCGAGCAGGCCGGGTCTTCGCTCAACCTGTTCACCGACCGCCATGTGGATCGCGCCGGCGTTCCGGCATCGATGTTCCAGTCGCTGAACGCCGCCTACATCGTCCTGCTCGCACCGCTGTTCGCGATGCTGTGGACATGGCTCGGCCGCCGCAACATGGAACCTTCGACGCCGGTGAAATTCGGCCTCGCGATGTTCCAGCTCGGCCTGGGCTTCCTGGTCCTCAAATGGGGTGCGGAGGCTGTGGGCATGGGCAATATGACGCCCGTCATCTTCATCTTCCTGATCTACCTGCTCCACACCACCGGCGAGCTCTGCCTGTCGCCGGTCGGCCTCAGCGCGATGAACCGGCTGGCACCGTCGCATATGGCGAGCCTGATCATGGGGACCTGGTTCTTCGCCTCGGCGACCGGCAATTTCGTCGCCGGCCTGATCGCCGCGGCGACGGGGTCGGAGCGGGCGAGCGGCGAGGGCGCGGGCAAGGCGCTGGTGCTCGACGTCTATCAGACCATCGGTTTCTGGGCGATCGGCTTCGGCGTCTTTGTCATCATCGTCGCACCGCTGATCAGGAAGCTGATGCACCTCGACACGCTGCGTGACGCCGAGGATCTGGCGGGGCAGGGCGAGATCGGCGAGCCGCAGGCCGCCGGAACGCATCCCGAACCGAAGGGAGCCTGACCATGACACGACGCCTGAAAGGCGGCCTGCTGGCCGCCGCCTCCCTCACGTTCGCGGGCTGCGCGCCGGCCAATGGGGACGTGCAGTCGGCGGGCGACAAGCCCGCCCCCGCCGCCAAGCCGGTCAAGTTCGACAAGGACCCCTATCCGTCGACCTATCGCCCCTATCCGGGGCGGGTGACGGCGGTGCGGAACGTCACCATCTTCGACGGCGAGGGCGGGCGGATCGAGAATGGCACGATCCTGCTGGTGAACGGCAAGGTCGAGCGCATCGGCGGCCCCGACACGCCGATTCCGGTCGACGATGTCGCGGTCTATGACGGCACCGGCAAGTTCGTCACCCCCGGCATCATCGACATCCACAGCCACCTTGGCGACTATCCCTCGCCGGGCGTCGAGGCGCATTCGGACGGCAACGAGGCGACCTCGCCGACGACGCCCGAGGTCTGGTCGGAGCATAGCGTCTGGCCGCAGGACCCCGGTTTCAGCCGCGCGCTGGCGAACGGCGGGGTCACTGCGCTGCAGGTGCTGCCGGGCAGCGCCAACCTGATGGGCGGGCGCTCGATCACGCTGAAGAATGTTCCTGCGCGCACGGTGCAGGGGATGAAATTCCCCGGCGCGCCCTATGGGCTGAAGATGGCGTGCGGCGAGAATCCGAAGCGCGTCTATGGCGGCAAGGGCCGCGCACCTTCGACCCGCATGGGCAATTTCGCGGTCAACCGCCAGACCTGGGCGAAGGCG
Source organism: uncultured Sphingopyxis sp. (assembly GCA_937873425.1). Taxonomy (GTDB): domain Bacteria; phylum Pseudomonadota; class Alphaproteobacteria; order Sphingomonadales; family Sphingomonadaceae; genus Sphingopyxis. The sequence continues at coordinate 2,626 of CALMYE010000018.1, forward strand.
GCGGCGCACAAGAAGAAGATGGAGGAAGGCAAGGCCGAGCGCGACTTCGCGATGGAGACGCTCGCCGGTGTGCTGTCGGGCGAGATACTGGTCCACAATCATTGCTATCGCGCCGACGAAATGGCGCTGGTCATCGATATGTCCAAGGAGTTCGGCTACAAGGTTTCGACCTTCCACCATGCGGTTGAAAGCTACAAGATCGCCGACCTGCTCGCGAAGGAGGGCATCTGTTCGGCGATGTGGGCCGACTGGTGGGGTTTCAAGATGGAAGCCTATGATTCGGTGCCGGAGAATGTGCCGCTCGTCCACAACGCCGGGGCCTGCACCATCGTTCATTCGGATGACGCGAACCAGATCCAGCGGCTGAACCAGGAAGCGGCGAAGGCGCTGGTCGCCGGGCGGCGCATGGGGCTCGCGATCAGCGACGAGCAGGCGTGGACCTGGCTGTCCTGGAATCCCGCCAAGGCGCTGGGCATCGCCGACCGCACCGGGAGCCTGAAGCCCGGCAAGATGGCCGACGTCGTGCTGTGGAACGGCCATCCGTTCAGCGCCTATACGCGGCCCGAGAAAGTGTGGGTGGACGGGGCGCTGCTCTATGACGCGAACGACCCGAGGCGGCGGCCGGTGAGCGATTTCGAGCTGGGCCAGCCGGGCGAGGGAGATGTGAAATGATGAACCTCCCGACTTTCCTTTCCGTCCTTTCCCGTGTCCCCGCGAAGGCGGGGACCCATCTCCGGTCCTGTCGATATCCAGCGGACGGTGGTGCAAGGGGGAGAGCGCAGGAGATGGGCCCCCGCCTTCGCGGGGGCACAGGGATGGTGCGAGCCGGGATCGGGGGCGCTTTGGTCGCCGCGCTCGCTTTCGCCAGCCCTGCCCACGCGCAGGACGTCGCCATCGTCAATGCGAAGCTCGTCATCGGCGACGGCAGCGCGCCGGTCGAGGGCGGGACGGTCGTCGTGCGCGGCGGCAAGGTCGTCGCGGCGGGCGCGGGCGTCGCCGTGCCCGCGGGCGTCGAGCGCGTCGATGCCGGGGGCCGCTGGGTCACGCCGGGACTGGTCGCGGCGTTCAGCCGCGTCGGGCTGGTCGAGGTCGATGCGGTGCGCGGCACCAACGACCGGTCGGCGGCGCAGTCGCGCTTTTCCGCCGGGCTCGACATCGCGCCCGCGCTCAACCCGATGGGTTCGCCGGTCGCGGTCAACCGCGCGGCGGGGATCACCCGCGCGATCGTCGCGCCGGGGGCGAGCGGCAATCTGTTCGCCGGGCAGGGCGCGGTGGTCGATCTGGCCGACGACAACGACATGGTGACGCGCCCGCGCGCGCTGCAATTCGTGTCCTTCGGTGAGGAGGGATCGGCGAAGGCGGGCGGCAGCCGCGCCGCGACCTTCCTGTTGTTCCGCGAGCAATTGCTCGCCGCGCGCAGCTATGCCCGGAACCCCGCGACGCTGGCCGAATGGGGGCGCGACGCGCTGATCCAGCGCGCCGACGCCGAGGCGCTGGTGCGCGTGATCGACGGCACCACGCCGCTGTTCGTGCGCGTCGATCGGGCGGCCGACATCCTCAACGTGCTCAAGCTGAAAGGCGAGTTTCCGGCCTTGAAGCTGGTGCTGGTCGGTGCGACCGAGGGCTGGCTGGTCGCGCGTGACATCGCGGCGGCGCGGGTGCCGGTGCTGGTGTCGCCGCTGACCGACCTGCCGGGCAATTTCGAGCAATTGGGTTCGACCCAGTCGAATGCCGGGCGGCTGAAGGCGGCGGGGGTCGACGTGTCGGTCGGCGTGTTCGACGACGACGACGCGCACAAGATGGGCTATGCGACGCAATATGCGGGCAACCTCGTCGCGCTGACGCGCGTTCCGGGGGCGAGCGGCCTCAGCTGGGACCAGGCGTTCGCCGCGCTGACCAGCGCCCCGGCGCGCGCGGTGGGCATGGAGGCAAGCATCGGCTCGCTGCGGCCCGGCCGCGCCGGCGACGTGGTGATCTGGGACAATGATCCGCTCGAACTGGGCAGCCGCCCGACCGCGATCTGGATCGACGGCAAGGCCCAGTCGCTGACGACGCGGCAGGACCGGCTGCGCGACCGTTATGCGAACCCGCAGGAAGGGGCGCTGCCCAAGGCTTACGACAGGTAGGGGCCGCGCCTGAACCGAAGCGGCGAACCGGGGAAGAAGGAGAGGAGAGGCTCCATGGAACCGATTTCGTTGCTGATGGTCACCGGCGTGCTGTTCGTCGGGTCGCACCTGCTCCTGTCGCATCCGCTGCGCGCGCCGCTCGCCGACCGGATGGGCGAGCACGGGTTCCAGATCGTCTATTCGATCGTCGCCATCGCGACCTTCATCCTGGTGGTGCAGGCGTGGCGGGGCATGCCGGCCGAACCGCCGCTGTGGGCGGTCGGCGACGGGCTGTGGATCGTCGCCAGCCTGATCATACTGTTCGCGAGCATATTGTTCATGGGATCGCTGGTCGGCAATCCCGCGCTGCCCGCGCCGAATGCCGCGGCGGCGGCGCAGGGGCCGCCGCGGGGCGTGTTCGCGATCACCCGCCATCCGATGATGTGGGGCTTCGCGCTGTGGGCGCTCGCGCATGTGCTGGTGGTGCCGACGCCGGGGCAGATCGTCCTTTCGGCGATCATCGCCTTTCTCGCGCTCGCCGGATCGGCGGGGCAGGACGTCAAGAAGGCGCGGCTGATGGGCGATGCCTGGCGCCACTGGGCGGCGCGGACGAGCTTCGTGCCCTTCGCGCGCCAGATCGGCGGGCGGGGCGGCTGGGGCGACGCGATTCCGCGGCCGCATGCGCTGCTCGGCGGGCTGGTGCTGTGGCTCGCCGCGACCTGGGCGCATGGCGCACTCGGCTATATGGTCGCGGGGATATGGCGCTGGGTGGGATGAGCGACGGCGCGCATCTGACCGACCTGTCGCTGCGCCTGCTGGGGCGGGCCTATGACCAGCTCGATCCCGAGGAAAGCCGCGTCGTCCGCGCCATCGCCGAGCGCGCGCCGACGAGCCGCGACGCCGCCGATCTGGGCGACGCGCGGGCGAGCAGGGGCGAGCGGCTGGCCGACCGGGTCGCCGCGGTCGGCGGGTCGTGGGGCTTCATCATCGTCTTTTCGCTGGTGCTGCTCGGCTGGATGCTGCTCAATTCGGAAGTGCTTACGCGGTTGGGGCTGGCCTTCGATCCCTATCCCTTCATCTTCCTGAACCTGATGCTGTCGACGCTGGCGGCGGTGCAGGCGCCGGTCATCATGATGAGCCAGAACCGGCAGGCGGCGAAGGACCGGCTGTCGGCGAGCGTCGATTACGAGATCAACCTGCGCGCGGAACTGGAGATCATGCGGCTGCACCACAAGATCGATGCGGTGATCGAGAAGCTGGAGGGGTTGTCCCCTGCCGGCTCTCCCCCTTGATGGGGGAGGCAGCGAGACTTACGAACTTGTTCGTTAGTCGCAGCGGTGGGGGTGCGGTTCTGGCCTGAAATGACGGTGCCATGACGCACCATCACCCTCATCCAACTTCGCCTAATCCGCTACGCGGATAAGGCTGCATATCCTTCTCCCATCGAGGGAGAAGGAAAATCAGAGCCGCACCATCCGCATGCCCTGTTCGCCGTAGCGATTGCCGCTCGTGCCGCCGCGCGGCGCCGCGGCGTCGATCGCGGCGAGGTCTTCGGCGGTCAGCGTCAGCTCGGCGGCGGCGGCGCTGTCCTCCATCGTCGCGCGGCGCTTGGTGCCGGGGATGGGGACGATGTCCCCGCCCTGCGCCAGCAGCCAGGCGAGCGCGACCTGCGCCTTCGACGCGCCGTGCCGGTCGGCGACCGCGCCGATCGCGTCGACGATGGCGAGGTTGGCGGGCAGATTCTCCTCCGAATAGCGCGGGTCGTTCCGGCGCCAGTCGTTGGCGGCGAGTTCGTCGCGGCTGCGCACTGCGCCTGCGAGGAAGCCGCGGCCGAGCGGCGAATAGGGGACGAAGCCGATGCCATGCTCGCGACAGACGGGCAGGATTTCTTCCTCCACGTCGCGTTCCCAGATCGAATATTCGCTCTGCAGCGCGGCGATCGGCGCGGCCTTCGCAGCGCGGCGCAGCGTGTCGGGGCCGGCTTCGGAAAGCGCGATGTGGCGCACCTTGCCTTCCTCGACCAGCTTCATCATGCCGCCGACGACCTCTTCGATCGGGAGCGAGGGATCGACGCGGTGCTGGTAGAAAAGGTCGATCGTGTCGATGCCCAGCCGCTGGAGCGAACCTTCGCAGCTCTTCCGCGCATTTTCGGGCGAGCCGTCGACGCCGACGATCTGGCTGCCGTCGAATTTGAAGCCGAATTTGGTCGCGATGACGAGGCCGTCGCGCTTGCCTCTGATCGCTTCGCCGAGCAGTTCCTCGTTGCTGAACGGGCCATAGATCTGTGCGGTGTCGAAGAAGGTGACGCCGAGGTCGATCGCGCGGTGGATGGTGCGCGTCGATTCATCGAGGTCGGCATTCTCGCCATAGAGGATGTTGCCGCCCTTGATCATCGGCATGCAGCCGATGCCGATCGCGGATACTTTGAGGCCCTGGCCGAGCGTGCGATATTTCATGGCGTCTCTCCTGATGGTTCGTCGGGGGTGCTGTCGGCGGCATATTTGGTTGCGGTCACGTCGCCGATGACGTTGCCGACCGTACGGAAGATGTCGGGGAAGGTCTCGACCGCGACGAGCAGGCCCAATGGCGCGACGGGAACGCCCATCGACACCGCGATCGGCGCGATCGAGGTGACGAAGCTGATCGAGCCGGGCAGGCTGACCGACGACAGCGCCGCCGCCATCGCGACCGCGAGGCCGACCGCCATTTCCCACGGCGTCAGGGTGATGCCGAACAGCCAGGCGACATAGAGCACCACCGCGAGGTTCATCGCGGTGCTGGTGAAGCGGAATAGCGCCACCGCGAGCGGCAGCACGACGTCGGCCTTCTTCGCATCGACGCCGAGCGTCTGCGCCGCGCCGAGCATCGCGGGCAGGCTGGCGAGCGAGCTTTGCGTGCTGATCGCGACCGCGAAGGTCGGCACCATCGCGCGCACGAAGCGCGGCAGCGGCACCCCCGCGACGAGCCAGGCGAGCAGCAGGCCGAGGATGACGCAGCAGACCCCTATCCCCGAGACGATCAGCACATAGTGGATCAGCCCGCCGAACGCCGCGAGCCCGGCCTTGACCGCGAGCGCATAGCCCAATGCGAACACCCCGATCGGGGCGAGCGCGAGCACCCACGAGATCACGATCAGCATGGCATCGCCCAGCGCCTTGAACAGCCCCGACAGCGTCGCGCGCTGCTCCGGCTGGAGCCGGGTGATCGCGAAGGCGAAGATGGTGGTGAAGACGATCAGCGGCAGAACCGCGGTATTGGACGCGGCGGCGATCGGATTGGTCGGGATCAGCGACAGCAGGAAGTCGGCGAAGGTCGGCGACGGACCGGCCTCTGTCGTGCCGCCGAGCCCTTGGCGCAGCGCCTCCGCCGTGCCGGGCGACAGTGGGAAGAGGTGCAGCAGCGTCGGGGTCATGATCAGCGACATGAGGCCCGACAGGAAGATGGCGGCGAGGAAGGTCATCACCGCACGCCCCGCCAGCGCCCCGGCGCGCGCGGCGTCGGCGGTCGCGGTGATGCCGGTGATGAGCAGCGCGACGATCAGCGGGATGATCGTCATCTTGAGCGCGTTGAGCCAGAGGATGCCGACCGGCTCGACGAACGACAGCGAGGCGGTCCCCGCGGCGGGCGAAAGCGTCTCTATCCCGATGCCGAGCAGCATGCCAGCGACGAGCGCCGAAAGGATGATCCATGCGGATTTCACGTCGGGCGCCTCCGGCCAGCTTGCCAAGAAAATACGGGTGACCTACTGCCGTCCCGGGAACGACGTGGGCTTCCCGTCCGGCTTATGTGGCAGAGGTTTCATGCGCAAGTTTTTCGGCACCGACGGCATCCGCGGGCTGACCAACCGGATTCCGATGACCGTCGAGGTCGCGATGCGCGTCGGCATGGCGGCGGGCGCGCATTTCCTGCGCGGCACCCACAAGCACCGCGTGCTGATCGGCAAGGATACGCGCCTGTCGGGCTATATGCTGGAAAATGCGCTGGTCGCGGGCTTCACCAGCGTCGGCATGGATGTGGTGCAGGTCGGGCCGATGCCGACCCCGGCGATCGCGATGCTGACGCGGTCGATGCGCGCCGACCTGGGCGTGATGCTGTCGGCGAGCCACAATCCGTTCCACGACAATGGCATCAAGCTGTTCGGGCCCGATGGATACAAGCTGTCCGACGAGGACGAGGCGCAGATCGAGCTGTTGCTCGCCAGCGAGCCGAAGCTGGCCGAACCCGCGCAGATCGGCCGCGCCAAGCGCATCGACGACGCGCGCGGCCGATATATCCATGCGGTGAAGCAGAGCCTGCCCGAATCGGTGCGGCTCGACGGGCTGAAGATCGTGCTCGATTGCGCCAA
>CALMYE010000019.1 GCA_937873425.1 uncultured Sphingopyxis sp.
AGCGCCACATAGCGCGCCATGTCGTCGCGCGTCAGATAGCGCACCTCGTCGAACGGCGTCGCATTGGTCATCGCATAGAAGGCGCGCGCTTTTGCATCGTCCATGCCCATCTCGCGGTAATAGCTCAGATATTCGGCGTGCACCGGGTCATTCGCCGGATAGTCGCGCGCTTCGCGGCCATATTCGTCGGCCCAGCTGTGGACGCCGAACTCGGCATCGGGCGCTGCGCTGCGCTTCACGCCCGCGAGCCACAGCTCGACCGCGCCCGAGCGCACCGATCCGCCGCTCGGCACCACCGTCTCCATGCCCTGACGGCGGATCGCGCGGGCGAGGATCAGGTTCGCCGCCTCGTCGAGGCTGCCGGGGCAGTCGATCATCTCGAGCCGCTTGAGCCCCGGATAGGCGGCCAGCATCGCTGCGAACTGGCGCGGCGTGGCGCCGTCGACATCGCCCGCCATGCGCGCGGTCGTCGCATCGACGACCGAAAAGGGGCCGAAGCGCGCCTTGGCGGCGCCGAGCGTGGGGCGCTCGGCGGGCAGCGCATAGCGCCGCGTCGCGGCCGGACCGGTCTCGCCGGCCAGCGCCTCGTCGGCGAGCAGTTCCGCATCCTCGTCGAGGAAATCCGCCTCGTCGCCATCCTCGTCATCGTCCCAGGTCCAGGTCACCGTCGTCGTGGTGACGGTGACGACCTGCTGCGCGTGCGCTGGCGCGAATGCCAGCACCCCGGCGAAGCAGGCGACGATCAGCGTCCGGACAAGGGCGGCGGCACGAACCATGCCGCCCTCTTCGCGCGCGCGGCGCTACCAATTGGCAAAGCGGCAATGTCAGCGCCGCGTTAACCTCTTCGCACGCGCTGTGCCGTTTCGGGACGGTGCGTCGCCCAAAGCTTATCGGTGCACCCCGGCGAAAGCCGGGGTCCAGAAGAACAGGACTGACGGTGGGGGCCGAAATATGGACCCCGGCTTTCGCCGGGGTGCGCTCATGGCGCCTCGCACAGCGCCTTCAATTGCTCCGCAACCGCGCTCCAGCCGGGGGTGAAGCCCATTTCCTCATGGCTTTTCTTCCCCTCTTCGGTCCAGTGGCGCGCCCAGCCGGTGAAGCGCGTGCCCTCGCCTTCGGACTCGATTTCCCAGCCGCCGATCATGAAGGCCGTGTTCGGCGCCGGGCGCCCGTCCGCATCGCGCACCACCGCGTCGGTGGTCACGAAGCGCACCCCCGGCACCACTTCGAGGAAGATGCCGTCGGTCGGATGCACCTCGCCCTCGGGGCCGCGCATCGTCATCGCGCAGCGGCCGCCGGCCTTCAACTCGACATCGTCCAGCGTGACGGTCCACGGCGCCGGGCACCACCATTCGGCCATGCGCTCGGTCATCACCCGCCACACCGTCTCGGGCGGCGCGTCGATATGGGTGCTGACGGAGAGTTCATTGGGGGAGTCGGCCATCGTCTTTCTCCTTGGGAGCAATCAATCGCGGTCGGGCGCGCCGAGCGGGAAGAAGGCGCGGTAGGGCCGCGCATCCTCGACGCAGCGTGCGACCGAGGGATGGGCGAGGAGCCGGGCGCGATAGGCGCGCAGATTCTCGTAGTGCTCGGGAATTCGGTGAACCCAGTCGGCATAGAAGAGCGAAGGCGCCGCCGCGCAGTCGGCGAGGGTGAAGCCGTGCGGCGTCGCCCAGCCGCCGCCCGCCAGCTCTCTGTCGAGCCAGCCATAGACAGTTTCGAGCTTCGCCTTCGCCTGATCGACGATCATCGGCACATGACCCTCCGGCCCGCGAATCGCGTCGGCCACCACCGCCTGCATCTGGCCCATCACATGATTGTCGAAGATGCGGTCGAACAATCGCACCTTCAGCGCGGCGTCGGAATCCTCCGGAATCATCCGCGGCTCGGGCACCAGCCGGTCGCAATATTCGATGACGATCGACGCCTCGAACCACGGCACGCCGTCATGGACGATCAGCGGGAACTGCCCGACCGGCCAATGCGCGCGCAATTCCTCGCCATGCTGCGGATGATCGGGACCGAGCGTGCGATAGTCGAAGGCGATATCCTTCTCATGGAGCGCGATCAGCGCCTTCCACGTATAGGAGGAAAAGGGGTGGCCGTAGAAGATCAGCACCGGCTCATCCCTTCACCGCCGCCTCGATCGCCGCGATGTCGATCTTCTGCATCGTCATCATCGCGTCGAAGGCGCGCTTGGCGACCGCGGGGTCGTCGCCCATCGTCGCATCGGTCAGCACGCGCGGGGTGATCTGCCAGTTGAGGCCCCATTTGTCCTTGCACCAGCCGCAGGCGCTTTCCGCGCCGCCGTTGCCGACGATCGCGTTCCAATAGCGGTCGGTTTCCTCCTGCGTGTCGGTATGGACCATGAAGGAAAAGGCTTCGCTGTGCGGAAATACCGGGCCGCCGTTGAGGCCGACGCACGGGATGCCCAGTACGGTGAAATCGACCGTCAGCACGTCGCCTTCCTTGCCGCCGGGGAAATCGCCCGGCGCGCGGTGGACGGCGCCGACGCTGCTGCCCGGAAAGGTCGCGGCATAGAAATGCGCCGCTTCCTCGGCATCCTTGTCGTACCAGAGGCACAGGGTCACGGAGTGGCTGGTGGGTTGCTGAAGCATTGTTTCTCTCCTCTAATTCTCTCAACCCTCCCCTGACGAGGAGGGGCTGATGGCTATTTCCGCGGCCCCACCAGCCCGATCGCGGCGCCCTGCGGGTCGATCGCATTCATCGCATATTCGCCGCCGGGGATTTCCATCGGTCCGTTGGTGATGGTGCCGCCCTCGGCGGTCACCGCGGCGGCCGCGCGGTCGATATCGTCGACGCCGATGTAGAAGGTCCACGCCGGCGCGGGCATGCCCTCCATCAGCGGCATCACCGCGCCCAGACCGACGTCGCCGCGCTGGATGAAGCGATAGGCGCCGAGCTCGCCCATCGGCATTTCGCCTTCCTGGCCCCAGCCGAAATGCCTGGCGTAAAAGGCGATGGCGGCATCGGGGTCGCTGGTCGCCAGCTCGTTCCAGCGCACATGCTGCGCCTCGGTGACCGAAAACACGTCGCTTTCCATGCCCTCCATCCCTTCGGGCGGGACGGGTTTCATCACATAGAAGGGCGCGCCCTGCGGGTCGGCGACCATCGCCATGCGGCCGACGGGCAGGTCAGTGGCGGGCATATGCACCGCGCCGCCGTCGCCGACGATCGCAGCGACCGCGGCATCGACGTCGGCGACGTCCAGATAGCCGAGCCACCCCGGCCGTGCGCCGCCCGCCAGCATGTCGGCATTCAGCGCCAGCACGCCCCCGGCATGGCCGCCGTCGCTGCGGACGATCATGCGGTAGTCGACATCGCCCGCGGCGGGATCGCTGTCGGCCGAAATCGTCCAGCCGACGACCGCGCCATAGAAGGCCGCGGCGCCCACCGGATCGGGGGTCATCAGTTCGTACCAGATGAAGTTCGATGCCTGGGTCATGGCCTGGCTCCTTTCTCTTATTTCCGTCATCCCGGCGAAGGCCGGGATCTCGACCTCGGATTGATACGCGCTGGTGAGATCCCGGCCTTCGCCGGGATGACGAGCAAAAGCGCGTCGATTCCGCTTAAGCCTCGACGATCGGTTCGAAGCCGCCATAGACCATGCGCTGGCCGTCGAAGGTCTGGTCCTCGGGGTCGTGCTGCATCCGCTCGTCGGCCATCACCTTTTCCCAGGCGGCGACGCGCGCTTCCTTGCTCGGCCATTCGATCCAGCTGAACACGACGTTTTCGCCGTCCTTGCGGTGCGCGGCGCGGGGGTAGTCGGTGACCTTGCCGTCGGGCACGTCGTCGCCCCACGCCTCGACGACGCGCGTCGCGCCATGGTCGATGAACACCGCCGATGCCTTTTGCGCCAGCACGCGATAGGCCTCCTTGTTGCCATCGGGAACCGGCACGATGAAGCCGTCGACATAGCCCATTTCGCCCTCGGCGCGGTCGTCGACGATCGAATCGAAGCCGGCGAAGATCATCCGCTGGCCGTCGAAGGGCATGTCGGCGCCCATCGCCTCCATCCGCGGGTCGCTCATCATCTTCTCTTTCGCGGTGTCGCGCGTGGCGCGGTCGGGATATTCGAACCAGCTGAACACGACGGTCTCGTCTTCCTTCGCTTGCACCGCGCCCTTGAAGTCGTTGACCTTCCCGTCGGGCACGTCGTCACCCCAGCATTCGACCATGCGGGCGACGCCATATTCCCTGAACAGCGGCGCCGCGTCGGCGGCCTGCTTGCGATAGGCTTCCTTGTTGGCGGTCGGCACCGCGACCACAAATCCTTCCACATAGGTCATCGTCTCTCTCCTTCGGGGGGCTGGGAGGTCTTCTCAGGCGGGTGGGCCCGCTTCTTCGCTGAATGATTCGAGCTGCGCCGCGAGCGCGCGCTGGAACGCCGGACGCGCGAGGCAGCGGTCGAGATAGGCGGCAAGTCGCGGCTGCTCGGCGATCAGCCCGGCCTCGACGCCTTCGCGCAGCACCGTCGCCATCGCGATATCGGCGACGGTGAACGCGCCGGTAAGATAGGCATTGTCGCCCATCGCATCGCTCAGGCGGGCGAGCCGGCCCCGGATGAATTCGACCAGGCCCGGCCGGCGCAGCTTCGCCCATTCCTCTTCGGCCGAGAAGATGTCGATCTCGCCCAGTTCCATGAACATCGGCTCGACGCTGTTATAGGCGGCGAACAGCCAGGCGAGCGTGCTCGCCCGCGCCTGCGTATCGCGCGGCATCAGCGTCCCGTGCTTTTCGGCGAGATGGAGCAGGATGGCGCCGCTCTCGAACAGGCGGATGCCGCCGTCGTTCAGCACCGGAACCTGCCCCCAGGGCTGGAACAGGAAATGGCCGGCGGGACGGTCGACCGCGCTGATCAGATGCTCGGCATAGTCGAGCCCGATCTCCTCGCACGCCCAGCGCGGGCGCAGGTCGCGGACGAAGCCGCGCGCGAAATCGGGCACCCAGTCGAATGCGGTGACTTCGATGCTGCTTTGAGGATCGACCGGCATGATCAGCTCCTCTTCCCTTTGATGTAGGCGACGATCGACATCGCATGGCCGTGGCCGAGACCGAAATCGCTCTTGAGCCAGCCGACGATCGCGGTGGCCTTGACGCCGGGCGCCAGGCCGCTTGTGTCGGCGAGGCCCTTGTCGATCGCGATGGCCTTCAGTTCGTCGGCCGATTTGCCGGTCTTGGCTTCGACATTGTCGAGATAGGCTCGGAAGCTCACGGGTTCGCGCCCGTCGTCAGGGGGATCAGCGCGCGGACGCGCGGGTCGCGCAGCCACAGCCCGCCCCACAGCATCACGCCCAGATAGACGCCGAACAATGTGTGGCTGAACAGCGGGCTGCCGACGCGGACATGGGTGGCGATCGCCCCGCCCAGATAGGCGGTGATCAGGATCGCGCCGAGCACTGCCGTGCGCGGCCAGATATGCAGCAAAGTCGGGATCAGCAGCAGCATGCCGAGCAGATACATGGTCGCGATCTCGGGCGGCCAGCCGAGGCCGGGCGGGCTGTTGTCGATCGCGAATTGCGGGGCGACGAGCTTCAGTCCCGCGTCGAAGAGCAGGAAGAGGATCGCCAGCCCGCTCAGCGCGCGCCCGGCGATCAACTGACCCTTGGCGGGGACTGCGTCGTTCATCTCTTCCTCCTCCCTCGGTGCGTCTTACGCCGCCGTTTCGGCGGGTGCCCCGGCCGGGACGGCGGCGGGGTCCATCCACATGACTTCCCAGATATGGCCGTCGGGGTCCTCGAAGCTGCGGCCGTACATGAAGCCATAATCCTGCGTTGGGGTCGGGTCGGCCTTGCCGCCCGCGGCGACCGCCTTGTCGACCTGTCCGTCGACCGCATCGCGGCTGTCGGCCGACACGCAGAGCAGCACCTGCGCATGGGTGCGCGCGTCGGGGATCGCCTTCGCGGTGAAGGTCGCCCATTTGTCATGGGTCAGCAGCATCGCGTGGATGACGTCCGAAAAGACCATGCAGGCCGCCGTGTCGTCGGTGAAGGCGGGGTTGTTGACCGCGCCGACCGCTTCGTAGAAGGCCTTGGACCGGTCGAGGTTGGTGACCGGCAGGTTCACGAAAATCATCTGGGGCATGGGGTGTTCCTTTTGTCTGCGTCTTGCTTGCGTCAATCGGGGATGTCGGGCGTGACAAGCTTCGACAGTTTGTCGAGCGACTCCTGCCAGCCGAGATAACAGGCGGACGGGGGGATCATGTCGGGGATGCCGGCCTGCTCGATGCGAAGCTCGGTGCCCATGGGCACGGCTTCGAATTCCACCGTCACGATCATTTCGCCGGGCAGACCGGGGTCGTCGAAGCTGTCGGTGTAGCGCAATCGCTTGCCGGGCGAGAATTCGAGATATTCGCCGCCGAAGGAGTGGCTGTTGCCGGTGGTGAAGTTTGTGAAGGAGGCCCGATGCCTGCCGCCTTCCCGCGCGTCGAGTTCATGCACCGTCGCGGTGAAGCCATAGGGCGGCAGCCACTGCGCCATTGCGGCTGCGTCGGTAAAGGCGCGAAAGACCTTGTCGGGAGGCGCCGCCAGGACGCGATGCAATGTTACGGTTCCGGGCATGGTCTTCCTCGCTTTCACTCCCGTCCGAACAGCATCCGGACATAACGCTTCAGGTGGGTGACGCTTTCCCGCGCAATCGCCGGATCGTTCGTCGTTTTCGCCAGGACGAAGGCGCCTTGCAGAACCGACTGGACATGCTGCGCCAGCCCCAGCGCGGTGACGCCCTCGGGCGCGCCGTAAACTTCCGTCGCGGCGGCAATGTCGGGGGCGAGCGCCCGGCAATAGGCGTTGATGCTCGCCTCGCACGCGGCGCGGATGCGGTCGCTGGTCAGATAGGCCTCCTGCACCATCGTGCCGACGAAGCAGGTATAATCCTCGGTCGGCCCGTCGAGCATCGACAGGCGGAAATCGATATGGCCGAGCAGCCGATCGAGCGGGTCGTCGAGCTTCGTATGCGGCGGCATCTCGAACATCGGCCGCGCGCGCTCGGTCCAGCCCTCGGCGGCGGCGACCGCCAGCGCTTCCTTCGATTCGAAATGATGGAAGAATGCGCCCTTGGTGACCCCCGCCGCTGCGCAGATCTCGTCGACGCTGGTCGCCGCATAGCCCTGCCGGCGCACCGTGCTGTGCGCCGCCGCGATCAGCGCCGCGCGCGCGCTGCCACGCGGGGCGCGGGCGGCGGACGGCGTTCCGGAAGGGGGCTGGGGACTGTTCATGCGAATCAACATACCGAC
>CALMYE010000020.1 GCA_937873425.1 uncultured Sphingopyxis sp.
CCGAAGAGGACAAGCGCGTCGTCTACGAGCCGGTGCGGCTGGCGCAGGATTTCCGTAATTTCGACTTCCTCTCGCCCTGGGAAGGCGCCGACTATGTGCTGCCCGGTGACGAAAAGGCCGGCGGGACGGGCGAGGCGCCGGGCAAGGGCGCGCCGACGCCGATGACCGCGCAAGCGGTCAAGGTCGCGGACGACAAGGCGGAGAAGCCGAAAAAGAAGGCGCCGCCGCCGACGCCCAAGACGACGGAAAAGACCGGCCAGACGGGCGCGGGCAAGAAGGCGAACGATGCCGCCGCCAAATCGAGCAAGGACGGCGCGAAAGCGAAGGCCGCGAAGGCCCCCGTCAAGCCGCGCACCCCGCGCAAGCCCAAGGCAGGAGGTGACGCATGACCGACTCTCCGCAGGTCCGGCACCACGGCAGCGACATGTTCGAGGGCTATCCGGTCGATACGGCGGATACGCCCGGCGATCAGGCGATCACCAACTATACGATCAACTTCGGCCCCCAGCATCCCGCGGCGCACGGCGTGCTGCGCATGGTGATGGAGCTGGAAGGCGAGATCATCGAGCGCGTCGATCCGCACGTCGGGCTGCTCCACCGCGGCACCGAAAAGCTGATCGAGTACAAGACCTATCTGCAGGCGCTGCCCTATTTCGACCGGCTCGACTATTGCTCGCCGCTGGGGATGGAGCACAGCTATGTGCTGGCGATCGAAAAGCTGCTCGATCTGGAGGTGCCGGAGCGCGGGCAATATCTGCGCACGCTGTTCGCCGAGCTGACGCGCATCTGCAACCATATGCTCAACATCGGCGCGCACGTCATGGACGTCGGCGCGATGACGCCGAACCTGTGGGTGTTCGAACTGCGCGAGGATTGCCTCAACTTCTTCGAGCGCGCGAGCGGAGCGCGGATGCACAGCGCCTATTTCCGCCCCGGCGGTGTCCATCAGGATGTGCCCGAAAAGCTGCTCTACGACATCGGCAACTGGTGCGAGACGCGGCTGCCCAAGCTGTTCGGCGACGCGATGAGCCTGGTCATCGACAACCGCATCTTCAAGCAGCGCAACGTCGATATCGCCGTCGTCAGCAACGAGGATGCGCTGGCCTGGGGCTTCTCCGGCCCGATGATCCGCGGCAACGGCATTCCGTGGGATCTGCGCAAGTCGCAGCCCTATGACGCCTATGCCAAGATGGATTTCGAAATTCCCGTCGGCACGCGAGGCGACTGCTACGACCGCTTCATGGTGCGCGTGCAGGAAGTCTATCAGTCGGCGAAGATCATCCTGCAATGCATCAACCAGATGCCGAAGGGGCCGGTCGCGAGCCTCGACCGCAAGGTCGTGCCGCCCAAGCGCGGCGAGATGAAGCAGTCGATGGAATCGCTGATCCATCACTTCAAGCTCTATACCGAGGGTTTCCACGTCCCCGCGGGCGAGGTCTATGTCGCGACCGAAAGCCCGAAGGGCGAGTTCGGCGTCTATCTGGTCAGCGACGGGACCAACAAGCCCTATCGCTGCAAGATCCGCCCGACCGCGTTCAGCCACCTTCAGGCGATGGACCTGATGTGCAAGGGGCACATGCTGGCCGACACCACTGCGATCATCGGCGCCATCGACGTCGTGTTCGGGGAGTGCGACCGGTGAGCTACGTTCCTAAGTTCTTTAACTTGATTCACGCGAATGACGTGCGTTTTGGTCGTGCGCCGAAGCCTGCGCCGACGAAAAGCCACGAGCGATTTTACTTTGGCATGTCCGCTCTGATGGTCGCTATCACCATTGTGGGAGCGCTAGTTTACCGTGATGCGAAACTGCTTCATGGACTGCTGACCGTTCCGGCTCTTTTGTTCGGTATCGGCGCATTTCTTCGGGCACGGCGCCTGCGCATGAAGCGGACCGAGGCGTCTTTCTATTTCAAAGAGAATATGCCCCATGGCTGACGCACCCCAAATCCCCGACGAGGCCGAAGTCCGCGCGCGCTGGGGCGCTTTCGCGTGGACTCCCGAGAACGCCGAAAAGGCGAAGACGGTTATCGCGCGCTATCCGGCGGGACGGCAGCGATCGGCGGTGATGCCGCTGCTCGACCTCGCGCAGCGTCAGATCGGGGCGGAGACGAACACGCAGGGCTGGCTGCCCGTGCCGGTGATCGAGTTCGTCGCGGCGCAGCTCGATATGCCCTTCATCCGCGCCTATGAGGTCGCGACCTTCTATACCATGTACAATCTCGCGCCGGTCGGCCGCTATCATGTGCAGGTGTGCGGCACGACGCCGTGCCTGCTGCGCGGGTCCGACGACGTCATGGCCGCGTGCAGGAACCGCGGCATGGTGAAGGGCAAGACCACGCCCGACGGCCTGTTCACCCTGACCGAGGTCGAATGCATGGGCACCTGCACCAACGCGCCGATGGTCCAGATCAACGACGACAATTACGAGGATTTGGATTTCGACAGCATGTCGCGCATCCTCGACGATCTGGCGGCGGGCAAGCAGCCCAAGGCGGGCACGCAGAACGCCAAGCGTCACACGAGCGAGCCCGAGGGCGGCCCGACGACGCTGAAGGAAATGGTCGAGGCCAACCATGACTACAGGAGCGAATGGTGATGGGCGCTCTGAAAATCCTCCCCGCTTGCGGGGAGGGGGGCCGCGAAGCGGTGGAGGGGGCTGTCGCCCATACGCGGCGCATGGAGGCCCCCCCCCTCCGTCAGCCGCTGCGCGGCTGCCACCTCCCCGCAAGCGGGGAGGATTTGGCATGAGCCTCGCCGACAAGGATCGTATCTTCACCAACCTTTACGGGTTCCAGCCGTGGAACCTGAAGGCGGCGGAGAAGCGCGGGGACTGGGACGATACCAGGGCGCTGATGGCGCGCGGCCAGGACGCGATCATCGAGGAGATCAAGGCGTCGGGCCTGCGCGGGCGCGGCGGGGCGGGCTTCCCGACCGGCCTCAAATGGTCGTTCATGCCCAAGGAACCGCGCGAGGACCGTCCGAGCTTCCTCGTCATCAACGCCGACGAATCCGAACCCGGCAGTTGCAAGGACCGCGAGATCATCCGCCACGATCCGCACAAGCTGATCGAAGGCGCATTGATCGCCGGTTACGCGATGCGCGCGCGCGCCGCCTATATCTACATCCGCGGTGAGTTCATCCGCGAGGCCGAAACGCTGTTCGCGGCGGTGCAGGAGGCGTATGACGCCGGTCTGCTCGGCAAGAATGCCGCGAAGTCGGGATACGATTTCGACGTGTTCGTCCATCGGGGTGCGGGCGCTTACATCTGCGGCGAAGAGACCGCGATGATCGAAAGCCTCGAGGGCAAGAAGGGCCAGCCGCGCCTGAAACCGCCGTTCCCGGCGGGCGCGGGCCTCTACGGCTGCCCGACGACGGTCAACAATGTCGAGAGCATCGCGGTCGTCCCGACGATATTGCGGCGCGGCGCGACCTGGTTCTCCAGCTTCGGGCGCGAGAACAACAAGGGGACCAAGCTGTTCCAGATCAGCGGCCATGTCGAGCGCCCCTGCGTGGTCGAGGAGGAAATGAGCATCCCCTTCCGTGAGCTGATCGAAAAGCATTGCGGCGGCATTCGCGGCGGCTGGGACAATCTGCTCGCGGTGATCCCCGGCGGATCGTCGGTGCCGCTGGTCCCGGCGGCGCAGATCATGGACGCGCCGATGGATTTCGACGGGCTCAAGGAACTCGGCTCGGGCCTCGGCACCGCCGCCGCGATCGTGATGGACAAGTCCACCGACGTCGTCCAGGCGATCAGCCGGATCAGCTATTTCTACAAGCATGAAAGCTGTGGCCAGTGCACCCCGTGCCGCGAAGGCACGGGCTGGATGTGGCGCGTGATGGAGCGGCTGCGCACCGGCGACGCCGACATTAGCGAGATCGACACTTTGTTCGACGTGACCAAGCAGGTCGAGGGCCACACCATCTGCGCGCTCGGCGATGCGGCGGCTTGGCCGATCCAGGGCCTGATCCGCCACTTCCGCCCCGAACTCGAACGCCGCATTCGCGAAAATGACGGCGCGCTGGAGGCAGCCGAGTAATGCCTAAAGTCACCGTAGATGGCCTGGAAATCGACGTCCCCCAGGGCGCGACCGTCCTGCAGGCGTGCGAGCTGGCGGGGAAGGAGATTCCGCGCTTCTGCTACCACGAACGCCTGTCGATCGCCGGCAACTGCCGCATGTGCCTCGTCGAGGTCGCGCCCGGGCCGCCGAAGCCGCAGGCGTCGTGCGCGCTGCCCGCCGCCGAGGGGCAGGTGATCAAGACCGACAGCCCGATGGTCAAGAAGGCCCGCGAAGGGGTGATGGAGTTCCTGCTCATCAACCACCCGCTCGACTGCCCGATCTGCGATCAGGGCGGCGAATGCGATTTGCAGGACCAGTCGGTCGCCTATGGCCGCGGCGCGACGCGCTATGACGAGAACAAGCGCGCGGTCACCGAGAAATATATGGGGCCGATCGTCAAGACGGTGATGACCCGCTGCATCCAGTGTACGCGCTGCGTCCGTTTCGCGGAGGAAGTCGCGGGGGTCGAGGATATCGGCGCCATCTATCGCGGCGAGAATATGCAGATCACCTCCTATCTGGAGCGGGCGGTCGCGAGCGAGCTTTCGGGCAATGTCGTCGATCTCTGCCCCGTCGGCGCGCTGACGTCGAAGCCCTACGCGTTCGAGGCGCGGCCGTGGGAGCTGACCAAGACGCTGGGCATCGACATGATGGACGCGGTCGGCACCAACGTTCGCATCGACAGCCGCGGGCGGCAGGTGCTGCGCGTCCTGCCGCGCGTCAACGACGATGTGAACGAGGAATGGGCGAGCGACAAAACGCGCCACCATGTCGACGGCCTGATCCGCCGCCGCCTCGATCGGCCCTATGTGCGCAAGGACGGCGCGCTGGTCGAAGCAAGCTGGGCCAAGGCGTTCGAGGCGATCAAGGCGGCGAACGCCGGTTCGTCGGTCGCCGCAATCGCGGGCGACATGGCCGATTGCGAGACGATGTTCGCGGCGAAGGCGCTGGTGAACGCGCTCGGCGGCAGTCTGCTCGAAGGGCGCCAGACCGGCCTCGACTATGACGTGACCAGCCTGTCGGCGGTCAATTTCAACACCACCATCGCCGAGGCCGAGAATGCCGACGTGATCCTGCTCGTCGGCACGAACCTGCGCTGGGAAGCGCCGCTGATCAACACGCGCGTCCGCAAGGCGGTGTGGAAGAAGGGCGCCAAGGTGTTCGGCATCGGGCCGGAGGTCGACCTGACCTACAAGATCGAATGGCTCGGCAACGACGCCTCGCTGGTCGCGAAGCTGCCCAAGGCGGCGCTCGACGCGCTCAAGGGTGTCGCGCGGCCAATGCTGATCTTCGGCGGCGGCGCGCTGTCGGTGCCGGGTGTTCATGGTGCCGCGCTGGCGCTCGCCAAGTCGGTGAATGCGGTCAAGGATGGCTGGAACGGCTTCAACGTCGTGCATTTCTCGGCTGCGCGCATGGGCGCGCTGATGCTCGGCTATGCGCAGCCGGGCGGGATCAAGGACATCATTGCCGCAAAGCCGAAGCTTGCCTTCTTCCTCGGCGCCGACGAGGTCGATTTCTCGGCCTTCGCCGACACGGTCAAGGTCTATGTCGGCCACCATGGCGACAAGGGCGCGCATGCCGCCGACGTCATCCTGCCCGCCGCCGCGTGGACCGAAAAGGACTTCACCACGGTCAACACCGAGGGCCGCGTTCAGCGCAGCGAGAAGGCGGTGTTCGCGCCCGGCGACGCGCGCGAGGACTGGAGCATCTTCCGCGCGCTCGCCGATGCGCTCGGCGTGTCGGTCGGTTTCGACAGCTTCGCCGAATGCCGCGCGGCGATGATCGCGGCGGTTCCGGCGCTGGGCGTCGAGGGGCTGGCCGATTACGGATGGTCGGAACCGAAGCTGCCCGCCAAGCCCGAGGCGCGCGAAATTCCGTCGCCGATCAAGGATTTCTACCTCACCAACGCCATCTGCCGCGCCTCGCCGACGATGCAGCGCTGCTCGGACGAACTGATCCATGGCGCCGAATATGCGGAGGCGGCGGAATGATGGACCACCAGCAAATCCTCCCCGCTTGCGGGGAGGGGGACCGCGAAGCGGTGGAGGGGGCTCGCGTCCTCGCGCCACGTCGGCGGGCCACGACAGCCCCCTCCGTCAGCGGCTTCGCCGCTGCCACCTCCCCACGAGTGGGGAGGATTTGAGATGACCGAGTTCTTCCAGGATTTCCAGCTTCTCGGCCTGCCGTGGGAGTGGGCGCGCGTCACCATGTCCTATGAGGCCGCGTGGGCGCTTGCCACCATCGCCGGCATCCTGCTCATCGCCCTGCCGCTGATGCTCGCGGTCGCGATGATCATCTATGCCGACCGCAAGATCTGGGCGGCGATCGCGCTGCGGCGCGGGCCGAACGTCGTCGGCCCCTTCGGCCTGCTGCAGAGCTTCGCCGACGGGCTCAAGGTGTTCCTGCAGGAAACGATCATTCCGACCGGCGCCAACCGCGGGCTGTTCCTGATCGCGCCGATCATCACCTTCACCGTCGCGCTGCTCGCCTGGGCGGTGATCCCGTTCAATTCGGGCGCGGTGCTGGCCGACATCAACGTCGGGCTGCTCTATATCCTCGCGATCAGTTCGCTCGGCGTCTATGGCGTGATCCTGTCGGGCTGGGCGTCGAACTCCAAATATCCTTTCTTTTCCGCGCTTCGCGCCTCGGCGCAGATGATCTCCTATGAAGTGTCGATCGGCTTCATCCTGATCGGCGTCGTGCTCTATGCCGGCAGCTTCAACATGAACGAGATCGTCAAGGCGCAGGAGGGTTTCGGCCTCGGCATCGTCAACGCCTTCGGCTTCAACCTGCTGCTGTTCCCGCTCGCTGTGATGTTCCTGATTTCGGCTCTCGCCGAAACCGCGCGCGCGCCGTTCGACCTGACCGAGGCGGAAAGCGAGCTCGTCGCGGGATACCAGACCGAATATTCGTCGATGAGCTTCGCGCTCTTCTGGCTCGGCGAATATGCGAACGTGCTGCTGATGTGCGCACTCAACGCCATCCTGTTCTGGGGCGGGTGGCTGCCACCGATCGACATCCCCATCCTCTATGAGGTGCCGGGCATCATCTGGCTGTTCCTGAAGATCTTCATCTTCTTCTTCATCTTCAGCTGGGTGAAGGCGACCGTCCCGCGCTACCGCTACGACCAGCTGATGCGGCTGGGCTGGAAGGTCTTTCTGCCGATCTCGCTGATCTGGGTGGTGCTGGTGTCGGGCTGGCTGATGCTGACGAGGTATGGGTGATG
>CALMYE010000021.1 GCA_937873425.1 uncultured Sphingopyxis sp.
TTCATCCGCGGGCAGGGCTCGTCGGACGGCCTGATCGCGATCGACCAGGCGGTCGGCGTCTATATCAACGGCATCTATTCGGCGCGCTCGACCGGCGGTGCCTTCGACATGGTCGACGTGCAGCGCGTCGAAGTGCTGCGTGGCCCGCAGGGGACGTTGTTCGGCCGCAACACGACCGGCGGCGCGGTCAACATCATTCCCAACGAACCGTCGACCAGCGGCTTCGATGCGATGGCACGCTTCGACTACGGCAATTACGACACCTTCCTCGCGCGCGGCATGGTGAACATTCCGATGGGCGATGCGCTGGCGGCGCGCGTCGCCTATCAGCACCGCCAGCACGACGGCTATGGGCGCAACCTCGCGCTGAATCGCGAGCTCGGCGATGCCAATTCCGATTATTTCCGGGTGAGCTTCAAGCTCGAACCGCCGGGCTCGCGCTTCAAGGCGCTGCTGTCCGCCGACTATACCAATTTCCGGAATCAGGGCGAACTCGTCGGCCTGAAGTCGCTGACGCTCGGCGGGCCGGCCGATCCGCAGCAATTGCTCGTGGGGCTGTGCAACGGCACGGCGCCGGTGCCGGCGCTCAATGCGTTGCAGCCCTTCTGCCCCGCCGTCGCGCGCGGCCCGCTGCAGAATTACATCTATGGCCAGAACGGCAACGACAATATCTACGAAGTGTATCAGAACACGCCCGCTTACGGGAAATCGCGCACGCATGGCGCGTCGGGCATCCTCGAATATGAATTCTCCGACGCCGCGGTGCTCAAGAGCACGACAGCGTGGCGCGGGGTCAGCCTCGATTCGCTGAGCGACAATGACGGCACGCCCTATCTGTTCACCGGCGGGCTCGCGCCGTTCGCGGGCAACCGGATCGATCAGAACCAGTTCAGCCAGGAAATCCAGCTTTCGGGCTCGATCGACCGGTTCCAATATATTCTCGGCGGCTTCTATTTCGTCGAGAATGGCACCGACCGTTCGCGGTCGGGCAGCCTGTTCCCGTTGAGTCCCGCGATTGGCATCGTCGACGGCACGGTGCGCAACCAGAGTCTCGCGGGCTTCGGCCAGGTCATCGTCGAGGTGGTCGACGGCGTCCGCCTGACCGGCGGCCTGCGCTATACCGAGGACAAGCGCCGGCTGGTTTCGCGCAACCGCGATCTCAATTTCTTCACCAATGCCGTGACATCGTCGATTCCCGATTTCCTCGACGGCGATGCGGGCGATCCGTTCCGCGCGACCTTCAACCGGACGTTCAACTACTGGTCCTATCTGGTCAGCGCCGACTGGCAGGCGGCGAACAACCTCTTCTTCTATGTGAAGACGAGCCGGTCGCAGCGGTCGGGCGGCTTCAACACCCGCGCCGTCGCGGGCGGCAATCCGCCCGTCAGCTTTGCGCCCGAGGAAGTGACCGATTATGAGATCGGCGCCAAGGTCGATCTGTTCGATCGCCGCATGCGGCTCAATCTCGCGGCGTTCAACTCGGACGTCGACAGCGTCCAGCGCAACCTGATCGGCGTGGCCGGCACGCGTCTGATCTCGGGCGTCGCCAATGCGGCGAAGGCGCGCATCCGCGGGCTCGAGGCCGAGCTGACGGTGGTGCCGGTCGACGGGCTGACGCTGGGCGCCAATTTCGGCCTGACCGACGCCAGCTATCGCCGATTCATCAACATTCTCGACAACACCGACTGGCGCGATGCGGCCTTCCCCTATTCGCCCAAATACACCTATGGCCTGACCGCGGATTATGAGGCCGACATGGGGCCGGGAACGCTGCGGTTGCGCGCCGACTATGGCTGGCGGTCGAAACAGTTCGCGGCGCCGATGCAGCTCCCCGCTGCGGCGCGCGTCGGGCTGACACCCGAACAGATCGCCGCGGGCAACCGGGCGCTGCAGAATACGTCGAGGATGCCGAGCTATGGCATCTTCAACGCACGCATTGCCTTCGAGCTCGACGAGCCGAGCCTGGAGTTCGCGCTCTATGCCCGCAACATCACGAAGGAAAAATATTTCGTCCGCCTGCTGTCGCTGGAGAACACGCCCTTCGGCCTGACCTCCTATATTCCGGGCGATCCGCGGACTTATGGCGTGTCGGTGACCTGGCGCTACTGAAAGGGTTGAGGCGCCCGGTTCCGACCGGGCGTCGCCGCGGCCGGGGACAGCGATCTGCCCCGGCCTTTTTTTTCTTGCGCCGCTGGTGCGGTCAGGCCGCGAGCCTTTGCGTGCCGCGCACCAGGCGGCCGGGCAGTGCGCCGGTCGGGGTTCCGCCGCGATAGGTGACGACGCCCGACACGATTGTCGCGACATAGCCATCTGCTCGCTGCCGCAGC
This sequence comes from uncultured Sphingopyxis sp., assembly GCA_937873425.1. Taxonomy (GTDB): domain Bacteria; phylum Pseudomonadota; class Alphaproteobacteria; order Sphingomonadales; family Sphingomonadaceae; genus Sphingopyxis. The sequence goes on from CALMYE010000021.1 coordinate 2,328, forward strand.
CGGCGTCCACCCGCAGGCAGGTCGTAGACCACGGTCGGCGCGTGCAGGTGCAGCGCGTCCAGATCGATGATATTGAGGTCGGCCTTCGCCCCGAGGACGAGGCGGCCGCGATCGCCGAGCCCGATCATGTCGGCCGGCTCGCTCGTCAGGGCGGCGATCGCCCGTTCGAGCGGAATATGCTGATCGCCCTTTGCATTGGCGACCCAGCGCTTCAGGTAGAAGGTTGGGAAGCTCGCGTCGCAGATCATCCCGTAGTGCGCGCCGCCATCGGCGAGCCCGACGATCGTGCCGGGGTGCGACAGCATTGCATGCACTGCATCGAAATTGCCGTCGCGATAATTGGCGCCGGGCTGATAGAGGATCGCACGCCCCTCCTGTTCGAGCAGCAGGTCATAGGCATATTCTTCGGGGGTCAGCCCCAGCGCCGCCGCGCGGTTGTCGATACGGTCGGCGAGGTCGGGCTCATAGTCGGGCGTCTCTCCCATCGGATAGGCGAAGCGGCATGCCTTGACCGTCGCCAGCGACACCGGGTTGCTGTCCTCGGGCCGTTCCGCCAGCAGGCGTGCGCGGAACGCGGGGTCGCGCATCGCCGCGACCTTTTCGGCCAGCGGCCGGTCGAGCAGCGGGCGGAAGCTCGGGTGCAGCGCGAAGGGATGGAAACTGAGGTCGAGGCCATAGAGCATGCCGACCGGGCGCGGCGCGACCTGCGCGTGCATCGGCAGGCCGTCCTTGCGTGCCTCGGCGAGCGCGTCGAGCGACACGCGCCATTCGTCGGGGTCGCCCGCCGGCATCTGCAGCAGCGAATAGGAGAGGGGGCGGCCAGACGCCTCGGCCAGCCGCCGCATCAGCGCGAACTCGTCCTTCGCCGGACCCATGACGCGCGGGATGATCTGATAGACGCCGTCCGCCGCATCGCGCAGCCCGCCCGCGAGCGCGGTCAGCTCATCCTCCTCGGAATGGAGGCTCGGCGCCAGCTCGCCCGCCTTGGTGCGGTGCATCAGGTTGCGCGAGGTGCTGACGCCAAGCGCGCCCGCGCGGATCGCCTCGGTCGTGAGCGCGCGCATCTGCACCAGATCGTCGGCGTTCGGCGGTTCATGATCGGCGGCGCGCTCGCCCATCACATAGACGCGCAGCGCCGAGTGCGGGAGCTGCGCGGCGATGTCGATGTCGAGCTCGCGCGCGTCGAGCGCGTCGAGATATTCGGGGAAGGTCTCCCAGTTCCACGGCAGCCCTTCGGTCATCACCACCTCGGGGACGTCCTCCACCCCCTCCATCACCGCGACCAGCATGTCGCGCTGGTCGGGTTTGCACGGCGCGAAGCCGACGCCGCAATTGCCCATCACCGCGGTGGTCACGCCGTGGTTCGAGGAAGGGGCGAGGCGCGATTCCCACAGCGCCTGCCCGTCATAATGGGTGTGGACGTCGACGAAGCCGGGGGTGACGATCCGCCCGGTCGCGTCGATCTCCTCGCGGCTCTTGCCCGCGACCGTGCCGATTGCGGCGATGCGGCCGTCGCGGATGGCAAGGTCGGCGACCTGCCCGGGGTTGCCGAGTCCATCGACGATCGTCCCGCCGCGAATCACCAGATCGAAATCGGCCATGTTTCTCTCCCGTTCGGTTTCGCGCATCTCCTAACATGGGGCCGGGCAACAGAATGTCATGTCATTGACAATTCATCCTCGCCGTCTCAGCGTCATCGCCATGGCGCCCGATCTGACTGACATTCTCGGCGGCGACAGCTGGTTCGCCGCGCTGCCCGAGCAGCAGCGCATGGCGCTGGTCGAACGCGGGCAGATACACGCATTGGCGGATGGCGGGCATGTCTATCGGATCGGCGATGCGCCCAACGGTCTGCACGCGGTCGTCGACGGGCGGGTGCGCCTCGTCAGCTATCCGGCGGTGGGGCAGGAACTGGTCAATATGATCGTCAAGCCCGGCCGCTGGTTCGGCGAATTGTCGGTGATCGACGGCCGGGAGCGGCCGCACGATGCGATCGCGGCGGGAACGGCGCTGATCCTGACCGTGCCGATGGCGGCGGTCGCCGCGCTGACCGCCGCGATGCCCGATCTGTGGCGCGGCCTCGCGCTGCTCAACTGCATCCATCACCGGCTCGGGATGCGCGAGGCGGCGCGGGTCAGGGGCGCGCCGGCACTTGCGCGGCTGGCGCTGTTCCTCGCCGGGGGCGGCAAGGCCGACGGGCGGCTGCGCGTGACGCAGGACGAGCTGGCGCGCATCGTCGGCGTGTCGCGCCAGCACATGAACGGGCTGCTGCACTCGCTCGCGGACCGCAAGCTGATCGGCCTCGGCTATGGCGGCATTACGATCCGGAACCGCGCCGGCCTGCTGGCTCTTGCGGGGCCGGCGGAAGGAGGGTGACCCTGCCTCTGGCGCAAGCCCCTTGCGCGCGATGGTTCTCTTCGCCACTATAATCATCATAACAAGATATAGGATTATAGTCGGAGAAGGAGAAATGGCATGACGGATGGACACCGTCCGCTGCGCGTCGGGATGATCGGCGCCAACTGGGGAATCGTCGGCCATCTGCCCGCCTGGCGCAATCTCCCGGGCGTGGAGGTCGCTGCGATCTGCACCGCGCATGAGGAGACCGCCCGCGCCGCTGCCGATACGCACGGCATCCCCAATGCCTATCACGACTATCGTCGCATGATCGACGAGGCGCCCGTCGACATCATCGACGTCGGCACGCGCCCGATGCTGCGCTACGACATGGTCATGC
>CALMYE010000022.1 GCA_937873425.1 uncultured Sphingopyxis sp.
GGCATCGACGCGCTGCTGACCGCCTTTCCCGACGCCTGCATCGTCCAGACGCACCGCGACCCGGCGGCGTCCATCGCCTCGCTGATGAGCCTGCTCGGCGGCATCCGCGACCTGATGGCCGACGCGCCGGTCGATCGCGACCGCCTGCTCGCCCGCGAGGCGAGCTTCTGGGCGGAAGGCGCGCGGCGCAGCATGGCCGCCGCCGACCGCGAACCCGGCCGCTTCGTCCATGTGCGGCAGGAGGATATCCGCCGCGACCCGATGGGGGTGGTGACGCGCATCTACGACCATTTCGACATCCCGATGTCGGCGGAGGCCGAGGCGCGCTTTCGCGGCTGGGCCGCCGCCAACCCGCCCGACGCCCGCTCGGCTCACCACTATCGCCCGGTCGAGGCGGCGGCCGTCGATCCGCTGTTTTCCGACTATATCGCGCGCTTCGACCTGAAGCGCCCCGCGCCCGCAGGAGCCTGATCATGACCGTGCTTTTCCAGAAACATTTCCAGATCGCCTATGTGGTGCGGGACATGGCGGCGGCGACGCAGCGCTTCGCCCGCGAGTTCGGCATCGCCGAGTGGGACATCATGGACATGGCGGCGCTGCTCGGCCCCGGCCACGGCACGCGCTTCATCGGCAATGCCTATTCGGGCGAGGTGATGATCGAGCTGATCGAGCCCGACCCCGCGGGCGACACCATCTATCGCGACTGGATTCCCGACGCGGAGGATGGCGTGCGACTCCATCATCTCGGCTTCCTCGTCCGCAGCGATGCCGATTTTCGCGCGGCGGTCGCGCAGCTCGAAGCGGCGGGTTACCCGACCGCGCACAGCGGCAGCTTCGGCGACAATCTCGACTATCATTACGCCGACACCACCGCGCTGCTCGGCCATTTTTACGAGCTGATCAACCTGAAACCCGCGGGCGAGCAATTCTTTGCCCGCATCCCGCGCAACTGACGGGGAGACGCGCCATGTCGACCGGCCCCGCCGTCCCGATGGAATGGGAACGCTATATCGAGCTGATCGCGGGCATCGACCGCAGCCTGCAGCATGTCATCGACCCCGCCGACCCCTGGCTGAAGCAGGAAGCGATCCAGCAGATGGCGATGAGCCTGTCGCAAGGCTATGCGCCGATCATGGCGCAGGACAGCCGCGTGCCCGGCTTCTACACCTTCCTCAACCCGGTGATCAAATCGGCGGCGCCCAACCCCGACTATATGTATCGCTCGACCTTCGTCGAGGGGGGCGGCACCTATCGCCTGTCGGGCTGGCGCGGAACCACCCTGTTCCTGCATATCGGCATCGGGTCGGGCTATATCGGCGTCGACGACAAGCCGGGGCCGTCGGTCGGCCATATCGACGCCGACACGCTGACGCTGGACGATCAGGGCCGCTTCTCTGTCATCCTCAGCGCCGAGCGGCCCGGCGGCCATGACGGCGACTGGTACCCGCTCCCCGCCAACGCGCGCACGATCGGCATCCGCGAGGCGAGCTACGACTGGGAGAATGAGGTCGACAGCCGCATCGCGATCGAGCGGCTCGACGATGTCGGCGGCTTCACCCGGCCGACGATGGACGAGATCGCCTATCGCCTCGAACGTCTCGCGGGTTTCCCCGAACGCTATGCGCAGCTCTTCGTCCATTTCGTCAAGACGCTGAGCCAGCATCCGGTGAATCAGGTGGTGCTCAACACATGGTCGGACATCGGCGGGCTCGCCGAACAGACCTATTATGAGGGATTGTTCGAGTTTTCCGAAGGCGAGGCGCTGATCCTCGAAACCGAGGTGCCCGAGCGGGTGCGCTATTGGGCGGTGCTGCTGGCGGACCAGCTGTTCAACACCATCGACTGGGAGAAATGCCAATCGAGCCTCAACGGCTTCCAGGCGCGCCTCGACGGCGACGGCAAGTTCCGCGCGGTGATCGCCGCCGAAGACCCCGGTGTCCCCAACTGGCTCGACACCGCCGGGCGGTTCAAGGGCGTGGTGCAGGGCCGCTGGTATCAGGCGAGCTCGGCGCCGACGCCGACACTCAAGCGCGTGAAGCTGTCCGATCTGCGCGATCACCTCCCCGCCGACACGCCGCATATCGACCGCGCGGCGCGGCGCGAGAGCCTGCTCGCGCGCTTCCGCGGCGCGCAGTTCCGGCGCAAATGGTGATCCCGCCTTCCGGGCTCGACATCTATCAGATCGGCGTCGTAGTCGCCGACCTCGATGCGGGCATCGACCACTACAGCCGCCTGCTCGGCCTGACCGGCTGGAAGCGCATGGATACCGACTATGTCGCGCGCTACCGCGACTGGGAGGGACGCATCGCCAACCGCAACGCCTTCGCGCCCTGGGGTCCGATCCATCTCGAGATGATCGAACCCGGCGTCGGTGAGGGCAATGCGCGCGAATGGCTGAGTACGCGCGGCGAAGGAATTTTCCATGTCGGCGTCGCGATCGACGACATGGATAAGCGTCCGATGGACGCCGAGGTCGTGTTCGAGGTGCGGACCCAGCGCCGGCCCGACGGCGGCCCGGCGATCCTGCATCTCGACACGGTGGCGACCCTCGGCTTCTTCCTCGAACTCGCCTGGCGCCCGCTGGCAGAACGGCTCGACGCCTGGGTGCGGTCGGAAGCCGGCTAGGCTTCCACCGAAACGCGCCGGCCCGAGCGGTCCGATTCCTCCGCCGCCTCGCAGATCGCCTGCACCTGCAGCGCCTGACCGAAGCCGGGGCTGCATTCGCGCCCCTCGCGCACCGCGGTCACCATCTCGTCGAGCATCAGCGTCATCGGGACGATGACGCGCGCGTCGGCGGGTGCGGCGATCGGCGCGCCGCGCAATTGCGACAGCGCTTCGGGCAGGACGACCGGCTGCTCCGGCGCGCCGAGGGTTTCGCGCGGGCCGGCCGGCGCGTGGAACAATGTCGCATTGCCGGCATCCGGAAAGCCCGAGGGCGCCTCGATCCGCAACCGCCCGTTCGTGCCATAGGCTTCGATCGCGAAGCCGCGCGCCGCCGCGACGCTCCAGCCGATGTTCATCTGCGCCGTCCCGCCGTCGCGGAACCGCAAAGTGGCAAAGGCGGTATCGACCGTCTCGGGCGTGAAGCTGCTGCCGTCGTCGAAGCGCCATTGCCTGAGGCCGCGACCGAGCGTCGCCGACACGCTCTCGACCTCGCCGAAGAGATAGATCAGCGCGTGGAGGCAATGACCGCCGAGATTGCGAAGCGCGCTCGCCCCCTCGCCCGCCATGCCGAGCCAGTTGTAATTGGTGGTGTAGCCGGGCCGCGTGACAAAGGGGAAAATCGCGTCGCCGTCGCGGATGAGCGGGAAATGGCAGCGCAGTTCGACCCCGATCAGGTCGCCGAGCGCGCCGTCCCCGATCATCGCCTTCATCTGGCGGAACTGCGGCAGCCATTGGAACTGCGCCTCGACCATCCCGACGACCCCGGCCGCCTGCTGCGCCGCGCGGATCGCCTTCGCCCCGGCGATATCGGGCGCGAAGGGGTTGGCGTTGATTACATGCTTGCCCGCCGCGAGCGCGTGCATGACCATGTCGTAGCGCAGCATCGGGCGCGTGCCGACGTCGATGATGTCGAC
>CALMYE010000023.1 GCA_937873425.1 uncultured Sphingopyxis sp.
TGCCCTTGGGATTGAAGTTCGACCCGCCCTTGCCGCCGCCCATCGGCAGGCCGGTCAGCGCATTCTTGAACGTCTGTTCGAACGCCAGGAACTTGAGCACGCTTTCGGTGACGCTGGGGTGAAAGCGGATGCCGCCCTTATAGGGGCCGATGGCGTTGTTGTTCTGGACGCGCCAGCCGCGCTGGACGCGGATATTGCCGTTGTCGTCCTCCCAGCAGACGCGAAAGGACACGACGCGATCGGGCTCGGCGATGCGCCGCAAAATCTGCTGCTCGTGATACTCCACCTTGTCGGCGATGAAGTCGAAGATGTCCTCCGCGACCTCCTGCACCGCCTGCACGAACTCGGGCTGCCCCGGGTTGCGCCGCGTCACCCCTTCCATGAACGTCGGAAAATCGACGTGATCCGAAACTGCCATGCACCCCTCCCTCGCGAAAACGGGAAAATTGGTGCGACCCCCTGTTATGCGATTTTGTCGTTGACCGACCTCGCATGACAAAGGCTACACCATCGCGAGGCAAAGGCAAGACGCGAGCGCATGCGCCGCGGATTTTTTCGCGGGCGCACGAGGGCTTACAGGGGGGATCAAAAATGAGCGAGAGCAACGGGATGGCGGGCGGCATGACACGGACGGGCTGGGCCATATTGGCGGCCGCCTTCCTGTTGCTGGCGGTGGCGGTCGGCTATGCGGTCTGGCGCGATTCCGGCCCCTCCGCCGCGGCGCCCGCCGCCGAGGGCGCAGCCCCGCCCGACCAGCTCGCCGCGCTGGAGGCGCGCACGAAGAGCGAGCCGGGCAGCGCCGACGCCTGGATGCAGCTCGGCGCCGCGCGCTTCGACCTCGGCGAATTCGGCGCCGCCGCCGCTGCCTTCGAAAGGGCGGTCGCGCTGTCCCCGGACTCGGCCGGCCTGTGGTCGGCGCTCGGCGAGGCCCGGGTGATGGCGAGCGAGCGCGACCCGATGCCGCCGGCGGCGGTCGAGGCCTTCGACAAGGCCATAGCGCTGGATGCCAAAGACCCGCGCGCGCGCTATTTCCTGGCGGTGAAGAAGGATGTCGGCGGCGACCACAAGGGCGCGATCGCCGACTGGTTCGCGCTGCTGGAGGACACGCCGCAGGGCGCGCCGTGGGAAGCCGACCTGCGCCGCACGATCGAACAGGTCGGCGCGATCCACAAGATCGAGGTCGCCGACCGGCTGGCACGGACCCAGCCGCGCGCGCTGACGCCGCAGGAAATGCCCGTCGCCGCGCGCGGCATCCCGGGCCCGAGCCGCGCCGACATGGAGGCGGCGTCACAGCTTCCGAAGGGTCAGCAGGATCAGATGATCGAGGGCATGGTGAGCGGGCTGGAAGCCAAGCTGAAGGCCAATCCGGGCGACGTCGACCGCTGGATCATGCTGATGCGCAGCCGCATGACGCTCGGCGAAAGCGCCAAGGCGGCACAGGCGCTGAAGGACGGCATCGCGGCGAATCCCGGCGCGGAGGCAAGGCTGCGCGCGCAGGCGAAATTGCTCGGGGTGCCGGGGGCTTAAGAATCCAGTTGAAGTTAGAACAGAAAGAGAATACTTAGCACTCTGCATTGGAGAGTGCTAACCCACTCGTCGTGCATTCACATAGGGAGAGATGACATGTCCAAATATCGAACGATCACCGGACTTCTAAAAGGACACTCACATGACGATAGAAAAGATCGGGCTTGGTAAATTACTCAAGATTTTCAGCGCTAGGGATGCTGACCGTATAAGAATAATTAGGTCGGATTTACGCGAAGAGAGAGCTAAGAAACTCCTCGTTCAAGAGGGTGGAGGTGATTTCTATATTGCATTTTGGGCTGACGCTAAAGCCCATGTTGCCGGTCGACTAGACCTTCACATATCCACCATTCAGAGAATTGCCGATTCGGCCCAGCGCAAAACGCTATACCCGCTGCTGTGCAGCGGTTTCCTCAAATGGCTAGAACTCGCTAGGCGAGAGACAAATCATCCGCTCGTGCCGACAGCGAAAAATTTTCATATCCGCTTTGAGTTTCCAGATCTTCACCTTCTTCTGAAGATCGACAACGTTATGGGTCTCCACGGGGCGGATGGCCATGATCGCTTGATCTACCCCTTCTTTTGCAAAGAACACCGCCTCAACGAAAAATGGGCGCGTGTTGGCCTCTGGCTCATGTTGCAAGGCTTTACCGAATTTGACCTTGATGAGTTCGAGATTCTCGACGTCATTGCTGGCGTCGGCTTTTCGGGGCGTACGCTTAAATTGAAGGGCGACGAAGAAGCCATTTTCCGAACAGCCTATCAAAAGCTTCATTCTGAATGGAGCGCCTTGCGCGCCGAATATGGCTTAGACTAGCTATCTGTCACCCCGCCATCAGCGCCGCATTGCCCCCCGCTGCCGTAATATCCGTCGAGATCGTCTTTTCCTCGGCAAAGCGGAACAGGTAATGCGGCCCGCCCGCCTTTGGACCGGTGCCCGACAGGCCGCGCCCGCCGAAGGGCTGCGAGCCGACGATCGCGCCGATCTGGTTGCGGTTGACATAGACGTTGCCGACGCCCGCGCGCGCTGCGACATGCGCCGCCACCCCGTCGATGCGCGTGTGGACGCCGAGCGTCAGCCCATAGCCCGAGGCGTTGATCGCGTCGATCAGCGCGTCGAGCTCGCCGCCCTTCCACGTCGCGACATGCAGCACCGGACCGAAAATCTCGCGCTTCAGATCGGTGACATGGTCGAGGCGGATCAGCGCGGGGCGGATGAAGGTGCCGCCCGGCGGCAGGTCGTCGCCAGCCTCGGCGATGACGCGGCCCGCCGCGCGCATGTCGGCGACATAAGCCGCGATGCCGGCTTGCGCCTCCTCGTCGATGATCGGGCCGGTGTCGGTGGCGAGGCCGGCCGGATCGCCGACCGCCAGCTCGGCCATCGCGCCCGCGACCATGTCGACCATGCCGTCCGCCACATCCTCCTGCACGCAGAGCAGGCGCAGCGCCGAGCAGCGCTGGCCCGCCGACTGGAAGGCGGAGGCGACCGCGTCGCGCGCGACCTGTTCGGGCAGCGCGGTCGAATCGACGATCATCGCGTTCGCCCCGCCGGTCTCGGCGATCAAAGTCGCGATCGGGCCGTCGCGCATCGCGAGACTGCGGTTGATCATCCGCGCGACCTCGGTCGACCCGGTGAAGGCGACGCCGATGACGTCGGGATGGCCGGTCACCGCCGCGCCGACCGTCTCGCCGCGGCCGGGCAGAAAGTGGAGCACCTCGACCGGCACGCCTGCTTCATGGAGCAGCTCGACGGCTGCGTGCGCGATCAGCGGCGTCTGTTCGGCAGGCTTCGCCAGCACCGCATTGCCCGCGGCGAGCGCCGCCGACACCTGTCCCAGGAAGATGGCGAGTGGGAAGTTCCACGGGCTGATGCAGGCGAAGATGCCCTTGCCCTCGAGCATCAGCTCGTTGCGCTCGCCCGTCGGGCCGGGCAGCGGCAGCGGGCGGGTGAAATGGTCGCGCGCCTGACCTGCGTAATAACGCAGGAAATCGACGGCTTCGCGCACCTCGGCGACCGCATCGGCCAGCGTCTTGCCCGCCTCGTCGATCGCAAGGCCGAGGAACAGCGCATCGCGCTCCTCGAGCAGGTCGGCGGCGCGTTCGAGCCGTTCGGCGCGGAAAGCGCCGCCCGCGAGGCTCCAGTCCTCCTGCACCTTGCGCGACGCGGCCACCGCCGCATCGACCGCGGCGGCATCGGCCTCGATCACCGAACCGACCGCCGCGCCGGTCGCCGGGTTGAGCACCGGCTCGGCCTTGCCCGCCAGCGCTTCGCCCACGACGATCGGGGCGGCGACCGGATTCGCGCGCCGCGCCTTGGCGATCGCCGTCATCAGCGCTTCCGGCACGCCGGGTTCGCCGAGATCGTAGCCGCGCGAATTGCGCCGCGCGGGGTCGAACAGCTGAAGGCCGGTGGAAATCGTCGAAGGCTTGCTGGCGATGCTGCGCGGATCGACCGCCAGTTCCTCCGCCGTCACGTCGGGGTCGGAGAATTGGTGGACGAAGCTGGAATTCGCGCCATTTTCGAGCAGGCGGCGGACGAGATAGGCGAGCAGGTCGCGGTGGGTGCCGACCGGCGCATAGACGCGCACCGGGCGCGGCGGCGGCGTGAGCGCGACGATCGCATCGTGCGCGCCCTCGCCCATGCCGTGGAGGCGCTGCAGCTCGTAATCGGCGCCTGCGAACAACTCGGTGACGAAAGCGAGCGTCATCGCATTGTGGCTGGCGAAGGCGGGGAAGATCGCGTCCTGCGCCGCGCGCAAGATCTGCGCGCACGCCATATAGTTGAGGTCGGTGTGGTTCTTGGCGGTGAACACCGGGAAATCGCCAAGCCCCAGCGTCTGCGCGCGCTTGATCTCGGTGTCCCAATAGGCGCCCTTGACGAGCCGCATCGACAGCTTGACGCCGCGCGCCCGCGCCTTGGCGGCGACCCAGCGGATCACTTCGGGCGCGCGCTTCTGATAGGCCTGGATCACGATCCCGAGGCCGCTCCAGCCGTCGGCGATGCCGGCGTCGATCAGCGCCGCATAGACGTCCATGTGCGGTTCGAGCCGGTCGCTTTCCTCGGCGTCGATCATCAGCGGGATGTTCACGTCGCGCGCCGCGCGAGCGAGCGCGATGACGTCGGGGATCAACTCGTCGCGAACGCGCCGCCCTTGCAGATATTCATAGCGCGGGTGAAGCGCCGACAGCTTGATCGAAATGCCGTGATTGGCATGCGGGTCGCCGGGCTTCGCATCCCTGCCGATGCGCGCGATCGCATTCGCATAGCTGTCGTAATAGCGCCGCGCGTCCTCGGCGGTGCGCGCCGCCTCTCCCAGCATGTCGAAGCTCGCGAGCTCGCTCTTCTCCTTGTCGGCGCGCCTGACCGCCGCGTCGATCGTCTCGCCCATCACGAACTGCTGGCCGAGCAATTTCATCGCCGCGAGCGCCGCCTGACGGATCACCGGTTCGCCCGAGCGGCGGATCATCGCCTTGAGCAGCGACAGCGGGTTCGCCTTGCTGCCCAGCGCACCCAGCATCAGCGTCGCCGACCCCAGCGACAGGCCACGCGCCGACAGGGCGACGATCAGCGGGCTGTCCTCGTCCTCGCCGTCCTTCCAGCGCCGCCCGGCGATCTTGTCGCGGATCAGCGCATTGGCGGTCGCGCTGTCGGGCACGCGCAGCAGCGCCTCGGCGAGGCACATCAGCACCACGCCTTCCTCGGTCGACAGGCGGTACCGGTTCATCAGCTGCGCGACGAGCGTCTCGCGCTCGCCCTCGGCCTTTGCCTTGCGGATGAGGGCGAGACCGCGCGCGATCGTCGCGTCTACCGTGGCGGACGAACGGGCGAGCTCGGCGCGCAGGTCGGCGACGATATCGGCTTCGGGACGGCGGGCGAGGGCGCGGATGGCGGCGCGGTCGGTGGGCTGGGTCATGGCCAATCCATAGCAGATCGCGCGAAGTCTATCCGACTTCATTAGCGTCATATCATATATGTTTTGACCAATTATTATCTGAAGATTAGTCTAATTTCATGAAAAATAGCGTATCCTTGGTCGATATGGATGAGTTCGACCGCAAGATCCTTGCCATTCTCGGCCGCGACGGACGGATCACCTACACCGACCTCGCCGCGCAGGTCGGCCTGTCCAAGACGCCGTGCCAGCAGCGGGTCAGGCGGCTCGTCGACAGCGGGCTGATCACCGGCTTTCGCGCGATTGTCGATCCCGCCAAGGTGGGCCTCGATCATGTCGCCTTCACCGAGGTGAAATTGTCCGACACGCGCGAAGAGGCGCTGCGCCGGTTCAACGATGCGGTGCGGCAGATTCCCGAGGTCGAGGAATGCCACATGATCGCGAGCAGCTTCGACTATCTCTTGAAGGTTCGCCCCCCCGACATCCGCCGCTACCGCATCGTGCTCGGCGAGAAGATATCGAGCCTGCCGCATGTCGCGAGCACCTCGACCTTCGTCGCGATGGAGACGATATTGGAGTCGGCGCGCTAGATCGTGACCGGCCTTGAATGAAACCCCGCAAAGCGACGTCAGCGGGTCGCGCCGGGCTTCCAGAGGATGTCGCCGCCCGCCGCGGCATTCAGGTGGCGCGTCAGCACGAACAGATGGTCCGACAGGCGGTTAAGATAGGAGAGAGCGAGCGGGTTGAGGTCGCGCGCCGACCCCGCCGTCACCGCGGCGCGTTCGGCGCGGCGCGCGATGGCGCGCGCGAGGTGGAGCCGCGCCGCCGCCTCGGTCCCGCCGGGCAGGATGAAGCTCTTGAGCGCGTCCAGCGCGCCGTTCATCGCGTCGATCTCGTCCTCCAGCCGCGCGATCTGGCTCGGCACGATGCGCAGCGCCATTTCGTGCGGACCGAAGCCGAACTGGATGTCGGGCGGGGTCGCGAGGTCGGCGCCGAGGTCGAACAGCTCGTTCTGGATGCGCGACAGCATCTTCGCCTCGTCGCTCGCCGGATCGAGCGCGGCGGCGGCGATGCCGACCGCGCTGTTCGCCTCGTCGACGTCGCCGATCGCCGCCATCAGCGCATCCGACTTGGCGATGCGCGAGCCGTCGACGAGCCCCGTCGTGCCATCGTCGCCGGTGCGGGTGTAGATCTTGTTGAGCTTGACCATATGCCGATGTCAGCCGCCGCCTCAGCTGGCGGCGGCGGTCACGCCGATGATCATGACGAGGATGATCGCGATCGCCTGCCATTTGACGCGCGCCATCATCATCTTGTTCTGCATCGCCTGATTCTGTTCGACCGTGCCCTCGATCGCCGCGCGGTGACCCTGCGCGAAATAGAAGAGGCCCCGCGCGAGCGCGAAGAGAACGAGGCCGGCGGCGGCAACGACGCCCAGGACGAGAAGAATCTGCATGGCCCCCATTTAGGGATTTTTCAGCGAATAGCCAGCCGGAAGGCGCCCGGCGCGCAGATCGGCGGCCAGCGCGGGGCCGTCGGCGCCCGCGGCGCGGAGCGACGCGAGCGAGGCGGCGGCATCGCGCTTGGCGAGGCGCCGCCCATCGAGACCGCAGACGAGGGGGTGGTGGCGATAGGCGGGCGCCGGAAGGCCGAGCAGCGCCTGAAGCAGCCGGTGGACGTCGGTCGACGCGATCAGGTCGGCGCCGCGCACCACAAGCTTCACCCCCATCGCGGCGTCGTCGAGCGTGCTCGCGAGATGATAGGAGGCGGGCGCATCCTTGCGCGCGAGCACCACGTCGCCATGCGCGCGCGGATCGGCCGTGCGCTGGCCCTGCCCCGATTCCTCCCATGCGAGCGGCCCCGCGAGTGCGGCGGCACGCTCCATGTCGAGCCGCCAGCAATGCGCCTCGTCCGCCAGCCGCCGCCCGCGTTCGGTGTCGGACAGGGCGCGGCAGGTGCCGGGATAGAGGGCGCCCGCCGGGCCGTGCGGCGCGGCGAGGCTCGCGGCGATGTCGGCGCGGGTGCAGAAGCAAGGATAGACCAGCGCGCGGCTCCGCAATTCCTCCAGCGCCGCGGCATAGTCGCCGAGCCGGTCCGACTGGCGCAGCGGATCGCCGTCCCAGCCGAGCCCGAGCCAGGCGAGGTCGGCGAGCGCAGCGGCGACATGGTCCTCGCGCGAGCGGCTGCCGTCGATATCGTCGATGCGGATGCGGAAAATCCCGCCCGCCGCGCGCGCGGCGTCATGCGCCAGGACGGCGCTGTAGGCGTGGCCGAGGTGCAGTTCGCCGGTCGGGCTGGGCGCGAAGCGGGTCAGCATGAGCGAGCGCTATCTTCCATATCCTGTGGGAGTCGCAAGCGAATCTTCCCATATATTGCGACAGATGCCCCCTTGACGTCAGATTCTGATGCGGCATGTAATGCGCCTGTCACGTGAGGAAGGCAGTGGCGCGCCAACCCGCGCAGCATAGGGGGCAGCGTCCAAAAGCCATGTTTCATCCCGATCTTGCCCGGCATCCCGACTCTTGTCCGGCGCTGGTATTGAATGCCGACTATACGCCGCTCAGCTATTATCCCCTGAGCCTGTGGCCGTGGCAGACCGCGGTCAAGGCGGTTTTCCTCGACCGCGTCACCATCGTCGAGAATTACGAGCGCGAAATCCATTCGCCGACGCGGACGATGCCGATCCCCAGCGTCATCGCGCTCCGCCAATATGTGAAGCCGTCGCAATATCCGGCCTTCACCCGCTTCAACCTGTTCCTGCGTGACCGCTTTTCCTGCCAATATTGCGGGTCGGGCAAGGATCTGACTTTCGATCATGTCGTGCCGCGGCGGCTCGGCGGACGCACGACATGGGAAAATGTCACCACCGCCTGCGCGCCGTGCAACCTCAAGAAAGGCGGCCGCACCCCGCAGCAGGCGCGCATGCCGCTGCACCAGCAGCCGTGGCGCCCGACGAGCTGGCAGTTGCAGGACAATGGCCGCTGTTTCCCGCCCAACTATCTGCACGAAAGCTGGATCGACTGGCTCTATTGGGACGTCGAGCTGGAGGGGTAAACGCCACCTCTGTTCGTCATTGCGAGCGCAGCGAAGCAATCCAGGGCGGTTTACGCGGGCTCTGGATTGCTTCGCTGCGCTCGCAATGACGGACGAAGGATCGGCCACGGGAGGCGGGGCGCATAGCTATGCGCCGCCCGCGCGCTTGACCCCGCGCCTTCGCAGGTGCAGCAACCGCGCATGGGCCCGCCGATCCAGATCTCGCAGAATCCCGATATCCGTTATCTCGGGCGGATTCTCGGCGACGTCATCCGCGCCTATGGCGGCGAGAAATTGTTTCGGCAGACCGAATATATCCGTTCGTCAAGCGTCGATCGGCACCGCGGCATCGCGGGGGCGGAGGCGATCGATCCGGGGCTCGACGCGCTGAGCCTCGACGACACCATCGCCTTCGTGCGCGGCTTCATGCTCTTTTCGATGCTCGCCAACCTCGCCGAGGACCGGCAGGGCATCGCCGCCGAGCCCGAGGCGACCGTCGCCGCGGTGCTGGCGAAGCTCAGGGCCGACGGGATCGACGGCGACGCGGTCGCGGCGCTGATGGACGCGGCGCTGGTCGCCCCGGTGCTGACCGCACACCCGACCGAGGTGCGCCGCAAGTCGGTGCTCGACCACAAGAACCGCGTCGCCGAGCTGATGCGGCTGCGCGACGCCGGCATCGAGGAGACGGCGGAAGGCGACGTGGTCGAGGATGCGATCCGGCGGCAGATCGTGCTGCTCTGGCAGACGCGGCCGCTGCGCACCGAAAAATTGTTCGTCGCCGACGAGATCGACAATGCGCTGACCTATTTGCGCGATGTCTTCCTGCCCGTGCTGCCCAAGCTCTATGCGCGCTGGGAAAGCGAGCTGGGACGGCGCCCGGCGAGCTTCCTGCGCGTCGGCAGCTGGATCGGCGGCGACCGCGACGGCAATCCCTTCGTCACCGCCGGGACGCTGCGCATGGCGACGGCGCGCAACGCCGCCGCGGTGCTCGGCCATTATATCGACGCGGTGCATGCGCTCGGCGCCGAGCTGTCGGTGTCCTCGGCGCTCGCCCCGGTTCCCGCGGCGGTCGAGGCGCTCGCCGAAGCGAGCGGCGACGAAGCGCCGAGCCGCCGCGACGAGCCCTATCGCCGCGCGCTGTCGGGCGTCTATGCCCGGCTGACCGCCACCTATGCCGCGATCGCCGACCGCCCGGCGCCGCGGCCGTCGGCACTGAAGGGCGCGCCCTATGCGACGCCGGGGGATTTCCGCCGCGACCTCGCCACGCTCGCCGAGGGGCTGGAGGCGAGCGGCGAGGGCCAGCTCGGCGGCATCGGCGCGCTCGGGCGGCTGATCCGCGCGGTCGAAGTGTTCGGGTTCCACCTCGCGACGCTCGACATGCGGCAGAACAGCGCGGTGCACGAGCGCGTGCTCGCCGAGCTGCTGCGCGTCTCGGGCGTCGAGGCCGATTATCCGGCGCTCGACGAGGAGGCGCGCGTCGCGCTGCTGCGCCGCGAGCTTTCCGCCAACCGCCCGCTCGCCGCGCCCTGGCACCAATGGAGCGAGGAGACGGCGGGCGAACTGGCGATCGTCCACGCCGCGGCCGACGTGCGCCGGCGGCTGGGCAGCGACGCGATCTGCCAGTGGATCATCAGCAAGGCCGAGAGCCTGTCCGACCTGCTCGAGGTGCATGTGCTCGCGCGCGAAGCAGGGCTGTGGACCGCCGAGGGCGAGGACACGCTGATGGTCGTGCCGCTCTTTGAAACCATCGCCGACCTCGATGACGCGCCCGCGATCATGGCGC
>CALMYE010000024.1 GCA_937873425.1 uncultured Sphingopyxis sp.
GCGGGCCGTTCGCGGGCAATCGGCGCATCATCGACCTGTCGCGCGGCGCGGCGGAACAGCTGGGCGTGAAGGCGCAGGGCGTCGCCCCGGTGCGCGTCCGCCGCGTCGAGCCGGGCGAGAAGGACCGCAAGCGGCTGCGCGAAGGAAAGGCGGCGTCGCCGCTGCCGCCGCTGCCGCAACGCGAGTTGCAGCAGCTGCGGGCGCGGCTGGGGACATAGATCCTCCCCGCTTGCGGGGAGGGGGACCACCCGAAGGGTGGTGGAGGGGGCTCTCGGCCTCAAGCGATGCGAAAGGCCGAAAGCCCCCTCCGTCAGCGCTTCGCGCTGCCACCTCCCCACAAGTGGGGAGGATTTGAGGGGCGCCCTTTAACGAATCCTGATCCCGCCCTTCCACATCGCGGTCGTGCGGCCCTGCACCGGCATGCCGTCGAAGGGGGTGTTGCCCGCATAGGCCGCCATCTTCTTCGCATCGACCTGCCACGGGGTGCCTTCGTCGATCAGGATGAGGTCGGCTTCCAGCCCCGCCTCGAGGCGGCCGGCGGCGACGCCGAGCAGCTTTGCCGGGTTGGCGGCTAGCAGGTCGAAGAGGCGCTCCGGGCCGATATGACCGTCGCGGACGAGCTGGAGGCCCATCGCCAGCAGGGTTTCCGCACCCGCCATGCCGGGCTGCGCCTCGGCGAAGGGCAGGCGCTTGTCCTCCGGCCCGCGCGGGTCGTGGCCCGAGGCGAGGACGTCGATCGTGCCGTCGGCGACGGCGGCGAGGCAGGCCTTGCGGTCGTCCTCGCTGCGCAGCGGCGGCGAGAGACGCGCGAAGGTGCGGAAATCGCCGATGGCGTTGTCGGAGAGGAAGAGATGCGCAGGCGTGATGCCGCAGGTGACGGGGAGGCCCTTTGCCTTCGCTTCGCGGATCAGGTCCAGCCCGCGCGCGGTGGTGACCTGTCGGAAGTGGATGGGGGCGCCGGTTTCCTCGACGAGGAAAAGGTCGCGCGCGATCGCCATGGCTTCGGCGATGGCGGGGGCGGAGGCAAGGCCGAGGCGGGTCGCCATCTCGCCGTCGGTCGCGACCGCGCCAGCGGTGAGCCCCTCGTCTT
This sequence comes from uncultured Sphingopyxis sp., assembly GCA_937873425.1. Taxonomy (GTDB): domain Bacteria; phylum Pseudomonadota; class Alphaproteobacteria; order Sphingomonadales; family Sphingomonadaceae; genus Sphingopyxis. Next base: position 1,091 of record CALMYE010000024.1, read on the forward strand.
CGGCGTGGGTGATGACGGTGAGGCCCAGCGCGGCGGCGTAGGCGAGGACGCGGCGCATCACGCCCGCGTCGGCGATGCGCGCGCGGCCCGTCGCGACGGCGCGCGCGCCCGCTGCCCTCATCAGGCCGATCTCGGCGAGTTCCCTGCCCGCGAGTCCCTTGGTCGCGGCGGCGAGGGGGTGGACCCAGAGGTCGGGCTTGCCGCCCTTGGCGGCGCGCTCGACGAGGCCGGCACCGTCGAGCGGGCCGCCGTCGGGCATCAGCGCGGCGCGGGTGATGCCGCCGAAATGAAAGGCCGGCTTGTCGGTCGCGAAGACGCCGAGGTCGATGATGCCGGGCGCGAGCCACTGCCCTTTGGCGTCGACGGTCTCGGCGCCGTCGGGGGTTTCGGCAGGGTTCAGCGCGGCGATGCGGCCGGCGACCGCGAGCAGGCTGACGCCCTCCCCGCCGGGCAGGCGCGCGTTGCGGATCAGGATCGGGTTCAGTTCCATCCCGGCACCCCCCGCTTGCGGCGCGTCAATATGTCGAGGCAGGCCATGCGCACCGCGACGCCCATCTCGACCTGCTCGGTGATCGTCGAGCGCGCGGGGTCGTCGGCGACGCTGCTGTCGATCTCGACGCCGCGGTTCATCGGGCCGGGGTGCATGACGATCGCGCCGGGCTTCGCCTTTTCGAGGCGCTGCGGGGTGAGGCCGTAGAGCGCGTGATATTCGCGCGCCGAGGGGAGGTAGGCGCCGTCCATGCGCTCGTTCTGGAGGCGGAGCGCCATCACCACGTCGGCTTGCCTAAGCCCCTCGTCCATGTCGGTGAAGGTGGCGACGTGCATGCGGTCGATCGCGGGCGGGATCAGGGTCGGCGGCGCGACGACGCGCACCTCGTTGCCGAGCAGGGTCAGCGCGAGGATGTTCGAGCGGGCGACGCGGCTGTGCAGCACGTCGCCGCAGATCGCGACGGTAAGCCCCTCGACGCGGCCGAGGCGGCGGCGGATGGTGAGCGCGTCGAGCAGCGCCTGCGTCGGATGTTCGTGGCGGCCGTCGCCCGCGTTGAGCACCGGGCAGTCGACCTTGTCGGCGATCAGCTGCACCGCGCCCGAGGCCGAATGGCGGATGACGATCGCGTCGGCGCGCATCGCATTCAGCGTCATCGCGGTGTCGATCAGCGTCTCGCCCTTCTTCACGCTCGACTGGGCGGCGTGCATGTTGACGACGTCGGCGCCGAGCCGCTTGCCCGCGATCTCGAACGAGAGAAGCGTGCGGGTGGAGTTTTCGAAAAAGGCGTTGATGATGGTGAGGCCGGCGAGTGCGTCGTCATGCTTGGCGGCGCCGGCGCGGTTCATCTCGACCCACTGCTCGGCGGCGTCGAGAATGTAGGAAATTTCCCACGGCGTGAGCTGCGCGATGCCGAGCAGGTGGCGATGGCGAAAGGCATCGCCGCCGGGCGGATAGTCGCTGGCGGGTCGGATGGTGGCGCTTGTCATTAAAGCCGAGCCTCTATGCCGAAGTTGCGAAAATCGCAAGCTGTGATCCTCCCTGTCGCGCAGCGATGGGGAGGTGGCAGCGCGAAGCGCTGACGGAGGGGTGATGACGCGACGTTGCGGCCCCTCCACCACTCGCTTCGCGAGCGGTCCCCCTCCCCACGGCTTCGCCGCAGGGAGGATCATCTGGTCAGCGCGTCGATCGCGCCTTGCAGGATGAACGCCGCCGCCGCGCTGTCGATGCGTTCGGCCCTTTTTGCGCGGCTGACGTCGGCGGCGATCATCGCGCGCTCGACGGCGGCAGTGGACCAGCGTTCGTCCCACAGCAGCACTGGCAGGCCCAGCGGCGCGAGGTTGCGGGCGAAGGCGCGCACCGACTGGGTGCGCGGGCTGTCGCTGCCGTCCATGTTGAGGGGGAGACCGACGACGAGGCCGGCGACGGATTGCGCGGCGACGAGCTGGCGCAGCGCTTCGAGGTCGGCGGTGAATTTCCTGCGGAGGATCGT
>CALMYE010000025.1 GCA_937873425.1 uncultured Sphingopyxis sp.
CCTCGGCGATCGCCATGAACAGGCTGTTGAAGATTTCGAGGCGGATGGGGTCGGGGGGCTCCTCCCCCCTCCTCTTCAGAGGAGGGGCAGCGAGGCTTGGTCCGGCGGAGCCGGGCCTAGTCGCAGCGGGGTGGTGCGAGCCGTCTTGCGCACTATCGCGCGCCACCACCCCAAACCCCTCCTCTGAAGAGGAGGGGCTTTTTGTGAGCCGCAACGTCCCTTCCTTCTCCACCGTCGCCATCCACTCCGGCTCGATCACGGTGGTGGCGAGCGGATCGACGATGATCGCCGGGCCGGCGACGGTGCGGCCCGGCGCGAGCGCCTCGCGCCGGTGGAGCGGGACGTCGTGCCGTGCGCCGGCGAGCCAGGCGGTGACGGTTTCCGGGGCGGATTCGGCTGTCGCTGCAGGCGGTGGGACGGTCGCCGGCGCACCGCCCGCTTCGGCCAGTTCGACGCGGATGCGGTCGATCACCAGATTATCGTGCGGGGCATAGCCGAAGCGCCGGCGGAAGGCGGCGGCGAAGGCGGCGCGCAGGTCGGCGGGCGGCGCGAGCGGCAGTTCGATCGCATTGTCGCTGTCGGCGAGGCGGACGAAGAGCAGGGTTTCGCCGGTGGTTTCGGCGCCGTCGGCGAGGTCGGCGCGGGCCTGTCCGGCGAGTTCGGTTTCGGCGGCGGCGAGCGGCGCGGCGCAATCTTCGTCGAGCGGCAGTGCCAGCGTGCGCTCGCGGATCGCTGAGGGTTTGGCGAGGCCCATGCCATAGGCCGAGAGCACGCCCGCGAGCGGGTGCAGCAGGATTTCGTCCACACCGAGCGCGTCGGCGACGAGGCAGACATGTTGGCCCGCCGCGCCGCCGAAACCGACGAGGCTGTAGCCCTGCGTCACGTCGTGGCCGCGCGCGACGGTGATGCGCTTGATCGCGTTCGCCATCTGCTGAACCGCGATGGCGAGCAGCCCTTCGGCGAGGGCTTGCGCGGTGATATTGCCGACCTCTTCGGCCATGGCGGCGAATTTGCGGGCGACGATCTCGCGGTCGAGCGGCTGGTCGCCGTTCGGGCCGAAGAGCCGGGGGAAATGATCGGGCTGGATCTTGCCGAGCAGCACATTGCAGTCGGTGACGGTCAGCGGCCCGCCGCGGCCATAGGCGGCGGGGCCGGGGTTGGCGCCCGCGCTTTCGGGGCCGACGAGCAGGCGCGCGCCGTCCCAGCGGCAGATCGAGCCGCCGCCCGCCGCCACCGTGTGGATGCGCAGCATCGGGGCGCGGATGCGCGTGCCGGCGACGATGGTCTCATTGTCGCGTTCCAGTCGCCCGGCATAATGGCTGACGTCGGTCGAGGTGCCGCCCATGTCGAAGCCGATGAGGCGCGTCCTGCCCAGCGGCGCGGCGCTGCCGGCCATGCCGACGATGCCGCCCGCGGGGCCGGAGAGGATCGCGTCGCGGCCGTGGAAGGCGGCGGCGGAAGCGAGGCCGCCCGAGCTTTTCATGAATTGCGGATCGATGCCGTCGCCGAGCCCGGCGCAGAATTGATCGACATAATGGCGCAGGATCGGCGAGAGATAGGCGTCGGCGAGCGTCGTGTCGCCGCGTCCGACCAGCTTGATCAGCGCGCTGACGTCGTGACTGGTCGAGATTTGCGTGAAGCCGGTTTCGGCGGCGATTTCGGCGAGGCGGCGTTCGTGGGCGGGATAGCGATAGCCGTGCATCAGCACGATCGCGATGCTGGCGAGGCCGTGGTCGCGGGCGGCTTGCAGCGATGCGCGGGCGGCCCTCTCGTCGAGCGGCAGGAGGATTTCGCCGCCGGGGCCGGTGCGCTCGGCGATCTCGGCGACCGCGGCGTGCGGCGGGGGAATGCGGTCGAGGCGGCGCGCGAACAGCTCGGGCCGGTCCTGATAGCCGATGGTCAGCGCGTCGCCGAAGCCGCGCGTGATCGCGAGCAGGGTCGGTTCGCCCTTGCGTTCGAGGAGCGCGTTGGTGGCGACGGTCGAGCCCATGCGGATGGCGAGCGGCGGGAGGGCGCCGCCCCGCGCGCCGGTCAGCTCGCGGATCGCATTGACGGCGGCGTCGCCGGGGCGGGCGGGATCGTCGGAGAGATATTTGGCGGTGACGACCTTGCCATCGGGGCGCCGCGCGACGACGTCGGTGAACGTGCCGCCGCGGTCGATCCATATCTGCCAGCGGCTGTTAGCCTCCTGCGTCACGATCGGGCCAGCGGATGGTGATCGACAGGCGGTTGCCGGCGGCGGTGCGGTCCCAGCTGCCCTTCAGCTGCCGTTCGATCAGCGTGCGGATGAACTGGGTGCCGAAGCTTTCGCGGTCGATGTGCGGGGTTTCGGCGAGGCCGTTTTCGGCCCAGTCGAAGACGATGTCGCTGTCCTCGCGGCGCCAGCCGACGGCGAGGTCGCCGGTGCCGGAGAGCGCGCCATATTTGATGCTGTTGGTGACGAATTCGTGGATCGCGAGCGAGATCGCCTGCGCGCCCTCGTCGTCGAGACGGACATCGGGGCCGCCGAGCGCGTCGAGCCGGCCTTTCGGCCAGCCGGCGAGTTCGAGCTCGCGGCGGACGATCGCGCCCAGCTCGACCGTATCGACCGCGCCGGTGACCAGCATCTGCTTGGCGTCCGACAGCGCGCGCAGCCGGCCGTCGAACTTCGCCTCGAACGCTTCGAGGCTGTCCGCTTCGCGCAGCGTGATGCGCGCGAGCGCGCCGATGCGGGCGAAGGCGTTCTTCATGCGGTGCGCCATCTCGCCGATCATCAGTTCGCGGTCCTCGGCATGGCGCGCCTTTTCCTCGGCCAGCGCCTGCGCGGCGCCGACGCGGCGCTGCTGGACGCGGTGGAGCTGGGTCGCGAGCAATGCGATCGCGAGACCGAACAGGAAGATGCCGAGCGGGCGGCCGAGCCGGTCGATGAAGCGGCCGTAGGAGATGCGCATCGTCCAATACCGGTCGGCGACGCGCAGCGTCTGTTCGTGCGCGTCCCAGCCCATCCGGCCGTGGCGGAAGACGAGCGGCGCCGAGGGGCCGCTGCCCGCGCGCACCTCTATGCCGTCGATCGTGTCGAGCTGTTCGCCGAGCACCGCGGTCATCAGGTCGCGCGAGCGGAAGGGGGCGTAGACGAACGCCTCGATCGGCCGGGCGCCGGGGGTGGTCGCAAGGACGGCCGGCGGCGCGGGGGCGTCGTCCGTCTCCGCCGCTCCGGCGGTTTCTGCGGCATGGCGGGCGTAGACGGGGACATAGATGAGGAAGCCGGGCTGTTTCGTCGTCGCGGCCTTTTCCTGGACCAGCTCGACGATTCCGCTCGCCGCCGGGCGTCCGGTCTGCCACGCCCGGCGCATCGCCTCGCGGCGCACGGGCTCGCTGTACATGTCGAAGCCGAGCGCGATGTCGCGGCGCGGCGTATGCGGTTCGACGAGCACGATCGGAAAGCCGATCGGCTGATCGCTGACCGCGGGACGGACGGCGATGTCGCGGCCGTAGTTCGCCTTCAGCATCGCCTCCGCCGAGGCGGGGGCGCCGGTGCGCATCGCCGCGGCGATGCCGACGCCCTCCATCCCCGGCGCGTGGACCTGCGGCTGGAGCGCGGTGAGATAGGCGCGGATGCCGGGGCCGCTGGCGGCGGTGTCGGACTGGTAGAGCGCGCGCACGCCTTCGAGCACCGCGACATGGTCGCGCAGGCGCATGTTGACCTGCGTCGCGACGCG
>CALMYE010000026.1 GCA_937873425.1 uncultured Sphingopyxis sp.
GGGGGGGGGGGGGGGGGGGGGGGTGGGGCTGGCGGGGGGGGGGGGGGGCGGCGCGCCGCGGTGGCGGGGGGGCGGGACGATAGGGAGGTTGTCCGCCGCCTCGACCTGCGCGAGGCTTTCGAGCGCGGGGGTGGCGCTCGCGAGCACCACCGGGAGCCCCTCGAAATGCCCGCGCATCACCGCGACGTCGCGGGCGTGATAATGGACGCCGTCCTCCTGCTTGAAGCTCGTCTCGTGCGCCTCGTCGACGACGATCAGACCGAGATTGGCATAGGGGAGGAAAAGGGCGGAGCGGGCACCGACGACGATCTTTGCCTCGCCGCGCGCGATGGCGTGCCATGCGCGGCGGCGCTCGACCGAGCGCAGCCCCGAATGCCACGGCACCGGCTCGCAGCCGAAGCGTGCGGCGAAGCGCGTCAGCATCGGTTCGGTCAGCGCGATCTCGGGGAGGAGGACGAGCGTCTGCTTGCCCGCTTCGACCGCGGCGGCGATCGCCTCCATATAGACTTCGGTCTTGCCCGATCCGGTGACGCCGTCGAGCAGCAGGGTTTCGAATTTCGCCGCCTCGACGGCTTCGCGCAATTGCCGGGCGGCCGCTGCCTGCTCGCCCGACAGGTCGGGCGGCGCAAAGGCCGGGTCGGGTTCGGGATAGGGCTGGTCGGCGGAGACGCTCACCGCTTCGAGCGCGCCTGCCTGCACGAGGCCGCGAATCACCGCCTCGCTGACCTCGGCAAGTGCGGCGAGTTCGCGGACGATGCCCTGCCGCGCGCCGATCTTTTCGAGCGCGACTGTGCGCTGCGGCGTCATCCGCGCGGGCAATTCGCCGGTGGCGCGATATTCGAAGATCGGACGACGCGCGTCGGCGAAAGCCGCGCCGGGCAGCACCATGCGCAGCACCGATCCCGGGGGGCTGAGATAATAGTCGCTCGTCCATTCGACGAGGCGGCGCAGCGGCGCGGGAACGGGCGGCACCGGCACGATCTCGTAGAGGTTGCGGAGGCGGTTGTCGCCGACCGGTTCGGGCGCGCCGAAGCTCGCGTCCTCCCACACCACGCCGCCCATCCGCCGCGGCCCGAGCGGCGCGACGACGACGCTGCCGAGCGGCGCGTCGGCGCCCTGCGGCACGCGATAGTCGAGCGGGCCGAGCGCGGCGGTGAGAAGGAGGACGCGGGCGCGGGTCATGGGTGAGGGAGGATATAGGGCCGCGCGCATATTAGGAAAGCGGCGAAGGCAAAATGCGCGCAGTGCCGCAGAGATCGCAGAGAAGGGAAGATTGATTTCACACGGAGACGCGGAGGCGCGGAGAGATTGCGGTTGCCGCGAAGCGGCCTTTCTTCCGGGGCGTCGCGGCGAACGCCATGCCGTGAGAATGAAGGGGCCTGTCGGCCCGAGCAATAATCTCCGCGTCTCCGCGTGAACTTAAGTCTCCGCGATCTCTGCGCCTCTGCGCGAACATTTCCATGTCGCGGCGCATCGCCGCGGACCCCGCCCGCATTCGGGACTCGGTTGGGGAGGGGTGACGTCGCCCCGCAAAGCGCGCTACCATGGCACTCATGCGGGAGAAGGAACTGCGTTTCGCGCTGATTTGCTACGGCGGGATCAGCCTGGCCGTCTATATGCACGGCATCACCAAGGAGGTGTGGCGGCTCGCCGCCGCGTCGCGGGCGTTCCACGACGGGCGCGATCCTGACGGGTCGTGCGGCGTCTATCGCGACCTGATCGGGGCGATCGAGGCGAAGAGCGGGGTCAAGCTGCGCATCCTCGCCGACATCGTCGCGGGGGCGAGCGCGGGTGGGATCAACGGCATCTTCCTCGCCCGCGCGCTCGCGACCGGCCAGTCGCTCGACCCGCTGACCGATCTGTGGCTCGCGGATGCCGACGTCGACAGCCTGCTCGACCCCGATGCGCGGCCGCTGTCGGCGGCGACCAAATTCTGGGCGGTGCCGATCGCCGGCTGGGCGATGAAGAAGCGCGGCAACGTCATCGACCGCACCGTGGGCGAGGCGGCGCAGGAGGAGGTGCGCGCGAAGCTGTCGCGCTTCGTGCGCGCGCGCTGGTTCGAGCCGCCCTTCGGGGGCGAGACCTTCGCCAACCTGCTGTTCGACGCCTTCGACGCGATGGACGCGGGGCCGCGCGGCCCGGCGCTGGTGCCCGACGGTCAGCCGGTCGACCTGTTCGTCTCGGTCACCGATTTCGCGGGGCACAGCATGCCGCTGTCGCTGAACAGTCCCGCGCGGGTGACCGAGCAGGAGCATCGGCTGGTTCTTCGCTTCCGCCGGGCCGGGCCGGCGGGGTGCGACCTCGCCGACATTCCCGCCCTCGCCGCGGCGGCGCGCGCGACCGCGAGCTTCCCCGGCGCCTTTCCGCCCTTCACGCTGCGCGAGCTCGACCGGGTGCTCGAAAAGCGGGCGCTCGCCTGGCCCGATCGCGACGCCTTCCTGCGCGTCCAGCTGCCAGCGGGCGGCGAGGCCGACCCCGCCGACCGGGTGCTGATCGACGGGTCGGTGCTCGCCAACGCGCCCTTCCGCCCCGCCATCGCGGCATTGAAGCAGCGCCCGGCGCGGCGCGAGATCGACCGGCGCTTCGTCTATATCGATCCCAAGCCCGATTACCGCGCGATCAGCTTCGGCAAGTCCGGCACGGCGGAGGGGGCCGCACCGCGCCTGCCGGGCTTCCTCTCCACCATCCTCGGCGCGCTGTCCGAAATCCCGCGCGAACAGCCGATCCGCGACAATGTCGAGGCGATCGAGGGCATGTCGCGGCGCATCCGCCGCATGCAGCGCATCGTCGATGCGATGAAGGTCGAGGTGGAGGAACAGGTGGCGGCTCTGTTCGGCACCACCTTCTTTCTCGACACGCCGACCCCGGCGCGCCTCGACAAGTGGCGGGCGAAGGCACAGGATCAGGCGGCGGCGCGCGCGGGCTTCGCCTATGCGCCCTATGGCCATCTGAAACTGTCGGCGGTGGTCGAGGAACTGGTCGGCGCGATCGACCGGCTGGCGCCGGCGGAGGGCGCGGTCCATCGCTCGAACCGCCGCCGCGCGCTGTGGGACGAGGTGCGTGCGCGCGGCCTCGACCGCATCTCGGGGCGCAAGGGGGCGGGGGCGAGCAGCGATGCCATCGACTTCTTCCGCATCCACGACCTCGGCTTTCGCATCCGCCGCCTGCGTTTCCTCGCGCGCGAGCTCGACGCGTCGGTCGAGGCGACGCGCGAGGGCCGCGACCCGGTATGCGAGGATATGCGCGAGGCGATCTTCGCCGCGCTCGGCCTCTATCTCGAACGCGAGGGCGACGCCTGGCTCGCGGATCTCGACGTGCCCGCCGACGCGGCGCCGGGCGACTGGATCGACGCGATCGCCGCGCGCCGCGACCTCGTCGCCGCCGATGCCGAGGCCGATATACTGATCGCGGCGGGGCTCGCGGCGCTACCGAAGGATGACCGGCGGGTGCTGCTGCTCGCCTATCTCGGCTATCCCTTCTATGACATCGCGACGCTGCCGCTGCTCCAGGGCGAAGGGTTCGACGAGTTCGACCCGATCAAGATCGACCGCATCTCGCCCTCGGACGCGACCGCGATCCGCAGCGGCGGCGCGGCGGCGATGCTGAAGGGGATCGAGTTCAACAGTTTCGGCGCCTTCTTCAGCCGCGCCTATCGCGAGAACGACTATCTCTGGGGGCGCCTCCACGGCGCCGACCGGCTGATCGATATCGTGGCGTCGAGCGTCGCCGAGGCGCTGACGGCGGAGGAACTGGCGGCGCTGAAACGGCGGGCGTTCCATGCGATACTGGACGAGGAAGAAGGGCGGCTGCTTCGGGTCGAGGCGCTGATCGCGGAGATCAGGGGAGAGATCGGGGCCATCTAAGCCCCTCCCCTTCAGGGGAGGGGTTGGGTTGGGGCTTGCCGGCGTAGCGCAAGGCCGATGCCCCCCACCCCGCTGCGACCGGAGTGAATAAAGCACTGGTGTGTCCCCGCGAAGGCGGGGACCCATCTCCCGCCGGTTCGACATGGCACCGATCGGAGATGGGCTCCCGCCTTCGCGGGAGCACACAGGTTTTTCAATCAAAGAGGATCATGGTCCAGGCAGCAAGCTGCCAAGCCTTCGTATCCCTCTCCCGGCGGGAGAGGGATTAGTCGGTCAGATCGTCCCACATTTCCTTGATGCGGCCGAAGAAGCCCTGGCTCGCCGGGCATTCCTCGCCGGTCTCCGTCTCGCGGAATTCGCAGAGCAGCTCCTTTTGCCGCGCGGTCAGCTTCGTCGGGGTCTCGACGTCGATCTGGACGACGAGGTCGCCGTGGCCGCGGCCGTTGAGCACCGGCATGCCGGCGCCGCGCTGGCGCAGCTGCTTGCCTGACTGGATGCCGGCGGGGATGCGGATGTCGTGTTTGGTGCCGTCGAGGCCGGGGATGGCGATCTCGCCGCCGAGCGCGGCGGTGGTGAAGCTGATCGGCGCGCGGGTGAACAGGGTGGTGCCCTCGCGTTCGAACAATTTGTGCCGCGCCATGTGCAGGAAGATATAGAGGTCGCCCGGCGCCGCGCCGCGCGCGCCGCTCTCGCCCTCGCCCGACAGGCGGATGCGCGTGCCCTCGTCGACCCCGGGCGGGACGGTGACGGTCAGCGTCTTGCGGCGATCGACGCGGCCCTCGCCGTGGCATGTGTTGCAAGGGTCGGCGATGACCTCGCCCGATCCCTGGCAGTGCGGGCAGGTGCGCTCGACCATGAAGAAGCCCTGCTGCGCGCGCACCTTGCCGTGGCCGCCGCAGGTGGTGCAGCGGTGCGTCGAGGTGCCGGGCTTCGCACCCGACCCGTCGCAGGCGTCGCAGCGCGCGGCGACATCGACCTGGATCTCGCGCGTCACGCCGGTGAAGGCGTCCTCGAGCCTTATCTCCATGTCGTAGCGCAGGTCGGCGCCGCGCGCGGGGCCGCGCTGTTGCTGGCGCCCGCCGAAGGCCGAACCGAAGATCGATTCGAAGATGTCGCCGATATCGCCGAAATCGGCGTTGCCCCCGCCGCCCGGAAAGCCGCCCTTGCCGAAGCGGTCATAGGCGGCGCGCTTCTGGGGGTCTTTCAGGCAGTCATAGGCTTCGTTGATCGCCTTGAAGCGCGCCTCGCTGTCGTGGCACCCCGGATTCTTGTCGGGGTGATATTTCATCGCCAGCTTGCGATAGCTCGCCTTCAGCGTCGCATCGTCGACGGTGCGTTCGCATTCGAGCAGTTCGTAATAATCGATGTCGAGGCTCATAGACGCCCCCATGCCCCTGTCCGCGGCAGCCCTTCGAGACGGGTCTTCGCCAAGCTCAGCCCCTCCTCAGGACGAACGGGGTCACAAAACCGCCGCTCGCCCTGAGGAGCCCTTGAGCCTGTCGAAAGGGCGTCTCGAAGGGCCATGCCCTTGGCTTACTTCTTGTCGTCCTCGACTTCCGAGAATTCGGCGTCGACGACATCCTCGTCGGCCTTTGCCTCGCCGGCATCGTCGGCACCGGGGGACGCCGCGGCCTGCTGTTCCTTCTCGTAGATCGCCTGGCCGAGCTTCATCGCGAC
>CALMYE010000027.1 GCA_937873425.1 uncultured Sphingopyxis sp.
CTATACCATCTTCAACGCGATGGCGTTCAGCTGGGTGATGCACCGGGGGGAGTGACCGCGCGCCAGGCCGGCCCGGCGATCGCCAGACCCCGCCGGTCGAGCCGGTCGAGCACCCCCTCGGGTTCGGCGAGAACCCGCAGCGGAACCACCGCCAGCGTGACGCCGGGCTCCGCCGCGGCCGTATCAATGGCGTCGATCCATTGCTGGCGAAGCGCCGGCCCGAACGCATCGTTCGTCCACGGCCAGCAGCGCCCGAGCGCTTCCTCCAGCGGATTGGCCATCACCGCCGGGACGTCGAATTCGGTCCACGCCGCGCCGCGCACGATCACCACGTCCGGTCCCGCCTCGGCTGCGGCCATCGCAGCGTCGAGGCAGGGGATATGCGTCGCGGGCGCGGCGGCGAAGAGATTGTCGAGCATATCCTCGCCGCGCACCTCGCCGACGGGCCGCGCCGGAATCTTCGCGCGCCGCGCCGCCCGGCGCACGACGTCGGACGCATCGTCGGCAGTATCGCGGTTGAAGGACAAGCGTTTCGACAGCAGGTCGAACGCCGTCATCAGGAAATTCCTGCGCGCATAATCCTGCCCGAAGCGGGCTTCGAGCGCCCGTAGCCGCGCCAGCCGTTCGGCGTCCAGATAGTCGGCGGCGGCGCTGTCCTTCGGCAAGCGCGTGAGCTTGCCGCCCCGGAAGATCAGCCGCAATATGTCGCCCGGCGACACTTTCGCCCGCGTCCCCAGGATGACACGCTGCGCGCGTTCGGTCGCGCCCTCCAGCCGCTCGGGACGCCATGGTGTCGCCTTGGGGACTTCAAGGATCTCGCCGACGAGGATGATTACCCCGGCCTGCGTCTCGATCGTCCACATCGGCGCGCCCGACCGGCGCGCGGTAACGACGATATCGTCATGGCTTTCGGCAGCGGGCAGCACAGCCGGTTCCGATGCCGTTGCTGCGGGCGCCGCGGCGAGCAGCACCGCGATCAGAAGCCCGCGCGCCGTCACGCCACGCCGTGATACCACCATACGCCGTCCACATCCTCGCGCCGCACGCGGCCCTCGACCTCGAGCCGCTTGAGATGCGCGAGCGCCTCGCCGGTCGCGAGGCCCTGATGATCGGGGCCGATCGGGCGGTTGAACAGCAAGGGGAAGCTGTCGATCACGCGCATCGGCTTTTCGGCGACGGCCTCGGCGACCTTGTAGAGCCGCATGCGATGCTCGTCGCGCAGCGCCATCAGCCGGACGTGCAGGCCGCGGAACGGCTCGCCGTGCGCGGGGCAGACGGTGACGTCGCCGGGAATCGTCGCGATCAGCTTGTCGATCGAATCGAGCCATTCGCCCAGCGGATCGGCATCGGGTTCGGTGATGTTGACCGACACGTTCGAGCTGATCCGCGGCAGCACCTGGTCGCCCGACACCAGCACGCCCTCGCGCTCGTTCCACAGGCAGGCATGTTCGGGGCTGTGCCCCGATCCGGTCACGACGCGCCATTGCTGCGCGCCCATGTCGATCAGCTCGCCGTCGCGGATGCGGCGATAGGCGCGCGGCAGCGGGAAGACGAGCATGCCGAAGCGGCCCCAGCCGCCCGCCTTCTGCCGCTCGATCGCCTCGTCGTCCCAGCCCGCGCCGCGCGACTGGGCGAGCGCCTCGTCAGGCACGGTGTCGCTGGTGTCGCCGACGATCATCCGCGCGGTCAGCATCTCGCCGCGCGTCATCCACAGCGACACGCCCTGCTTCTTCGCGATCCAGCCGGCGAGGCCGATATGGTCGGGGTGGAGGTGTGTGCCGATCACGCGGGTGATGCGCCGGCCGGCGAGCGCCCCGGCATAGAGTGCCTTCCACGCGTCGGAGCAGATGGTCAGGCAGACGCCGGTATCGACCACCGCGACGCCGTCCTGATCGTCGAGCAGCCAGCTGTTGATATGGCCGAGCGAACCCGGCATCGGAATGCGCGCCCAGCTGATCCCGTCGGCGATGCGGATCGTCTCGCCCGGCCCCGGCGCGGCCTCGCCCCACGGATAGGTCAGCCCGGCATGGCTGGTCGCGGTGAAGCTGTCGTCCTGCGTCAGCGACGCGTCCGGCGAGCCGCTGGCCGCCGGAATATCGTCCTCGTCGCCATTGCCCGCCGTCATCGGGCCGTTCCCGATAAATAGGGACAGTCCCTATTTAACCGAGATGGCCGGTCGTCGGCGCACGCCACGACTTCCGTTAAATAGGGACTGTCCCTATTTATCGACGCCGCGTCCGGCACGCGATCAGGCTTCGCTGCCCGCTTCGCCCATTTCCTCGGCGGCGCGCGCTTCGGCGGCGGCGGTGCGTTCGGCGCGGAGCTCCTCGAGCAGCGCCTCGCGGTCGCCTTCGAGGCGGCTGTCCTCGGGCGCCTTGATGCCCGCCTTCTTCGCCGCCTTCGCCACCAGCGCGTCGAGCTCGCGCTGCGAGCAGAGGCCGAGCGTCACCGGGTCCTTGGGCACCAGGTTCGCGCTGTTCCAGTGGCTGCGCTCGCGGATCGCGTTGATCGTGTTGCGCGTCGTGCCGATCAGCTTGCCGATCGCGCCGTCGGACACTTCGGGATGGTTCTTCAATATCCAGGCGATGCCGTCGGGCTTGTCCTGACGCTTGCTGACCGGCGTGTAGCGCGGGCCGCGGGTGCGGCGGATCGTGTCCTGCGCCTGCACGCTCATCTTGAGCTTGTAGTTCGGGTCCGCCTGGCCCTTCTCGATCTCTTCCATCGACAGCTCGTGCGCGCGCACCGGGTCGCGGCCGGTATATTTGGTCGCCGCGGTCTCGTCGGCGATCGCCTGCACCTCGAGGATGTGGATGCCGCAATAATCGGCGATCTGGACGAAGGTCAGGCCGGTGTTGTCGACCAGCCAGGCGGCGGTCGCATGCGGCATCAGGGGGGTGGGATTGGCGGCGGCCATGGCGCTTTTCTCCAAGCGAAAATGAAAGGGCCGCCCCTCGCGGGGCGGCCGGATATTGGCGGCGGCTATATGCCGGATTGGCGAAGGGGGCAAGGCCCTGCCGATTCGGCCGCAATCAGATGGTCAGCACGATCTTGCCCACATGCTCGCCCGCCTGCATCCGCGCGTGGGCGGCGGCGGCTTCGGCGAGCGGGAAGCTCTTGTCCATCGCCGGCTTCCACGCGCCCTCGGCGAGGCGCGGCCAGACGGTGCGGTGGATCTCGTCGGCAAGCGCGGCCTTGAAGTCAGCGCTGCGCGCGCGGAGCGTCGAGCCGGTCAGCGTCAAGCGGCGGCGCATGACCTGCGAAATGTCGATCTCCACCTTCGCGCCGCGCTGGAAAGCGATGGTGACGTGGCGCCCGTCCTCGGCGAGGCAGGCGAGGTTGCGCGGCACATAGTCGCCGCCGACCATGTCGAGCACCGCATCGACGCCCTTTCCGTCCGTGAACGCCTTGACCGCCTCGACATAGTCCTCGGCGGAATAATCGATGGCGAGGTCGGTGCCGAGCGCACGCGCCGCGTCGCATTTCTCGGCGCTGCCGCAGGTAACGATGATGCGGATACCGAACAGGCGGCACAGCCCGATCGCGGTCGTGCCGATGCCGCTGGTGCCGCCGTGGACGAGCACCGTCTCGCCCTCGCACACCCACGCGCGCTCGAAGAGGTTGTGCCAGACGGTGAAGACCGTCTCGGGCAGCGCCGCCGCCTCGGCCATCGAGAAACCGGCCGGCACCGGCAGACAGCTTCCCGCCGGCGCCGTGCAATATTCGGCGTAGCCGCCGCCCGCGACGAGCGCGCACACCGCCTGCCCCAGCAGTTCGGGATCGCCGCCCGGCCCGATCGCGGCGACCGTGCCCGCGACTTCCAGCCCCGGCAGGTCGGACGCACCCGGCGGCGGCGGGTAGAAACCCATGCGCTGGAGGACGTCGGGCCGGTTGACCCCGGCGGCGGCGACGCGGATCAGCAGTTCGCCCGGCCCCGGCCGCGGCACGGGCCGCTCCTCGGCCACCAGCACCTCCGGCCCGCCGGGCGCGCGGATGGCGATGGCGGTCATGCTCGTCGGCACGCTGGTCACGGCGAAATCCCCCTGCTTCCCACTGGCGCGCCTTATTGACAGAGGGACGCACCGGGTCAACAGTCCGCGCCGCGAAAAGAGGATGCCCGCGATGGACGACGACGATCTTCCCCGCCGCCGCGACGACGTGCTGGCGGCGCTGACCAAACAGCCGCTCGACCCGCTGTCGGTCGAGGAGCTGGCGGAGCGCATCGCGGTGCTGGAGGCCGAGATCGCGCGCACGAAGAAACACCGCGACGCCGCCGGCGGCTTCAAGGCGAGCGCCGAGGCGCTGTTCAAGAAGGGGTAGCCTCCGGCGAGCCTCGCAAAATCGGAATTAGTCCGTATTCCAGCCGCATCCCCGAGCGAAGACGAGGGGTTCGTTCGAGCGTAGCGAGAACCGCACCGTAGCAGCCTCGACTTCGCTCGGGGATGCGGTGCTGATTTATGGCCCGATGCTCTATTCCGCGGTCCGGGCGGCCAGCTCCTGCTCCGTGACCGGAACATAATCGGCCCGCCGATATTCCCGGCCGCGCTTCACCGTCGTCTCCACGCTCTCGATATGGCCGATGTCCGCCAGCGGGTCGGCCGCCAGTATGACGAAATTGGCGAGCTTGCCCGCCTCGACCGAGCCCATGTCCCTGTCCTGTCCCGCCGCCCGCGCGCCGACCAGCGTCGCCGCGTGGATCACGGCGAGCGGCGGCATGCCGACGTCGCGGGCGAGGAAAAGCAGTTCGGCATGCACCTCGGGCCAGGCATCGCCCGCCGGATTGACGAAATCGGTGCCCGTAGAGATCGGCACCCCCGCGCGCCACGCCTGCTGCGTCAGGCGAACCGTCTGGTCGCCGGTGCAGCGCAGCGGCTTCTTCGACGGATCGGCCCGGCGCTCCTCGGCGAACTTCACGAACAGGCTGCCGGTCGCGTCGAGGATGCTGCCCTTCGCCAGCATAGTCTCGAACAGGCCGGCAATAACCGGATCGTCGCCCTCCGCCGCCAGCAGCGATTCATCGACCGGCGTGCGGTCCTCATAGACGGGCAGCATCACCGACTGCGCCTCATAGCCGAGGTAGCAGACATGGCTGACCGAATCGGGACCGGCCGCGGTGATCTCCGCCGGGCGCGCGGGGAATATCGCGCTGTGCGCCCAGATCATCATCTTCTGCCGATGCGCCTCGGCGGTGATCGCCGCGACGCTTTCGGGTGGCAGATTGGCGTAGATCTTGATCGCAACCGCCGCCGTCCCGCGCGCCATCGCGACGGCTGAAGGCAGGTCGGTATCGGCGTCGATCGCCTGCATCCACGGCGCGCTTCCGGGCGCGAAGCCGCGGCTCACCGCCAGCACGCGCGGATCGGCGAAAAAGGACGGCCCCGCCATCAGCGCCGCATAATATATGTCGGGCGCGGCGATCTCGCCCGCCAGCGAGGCGCGGGCGAGTTCGCCCACCGACCGCAGATCGTCGGCCATGTCGCGCACCGCCGTGACGCCGCCATAGAGCTGGCGCCGCAATATCGCCTCGGCGCGCGGGCGGTTGGGCGGCGTGGCGAGGTGGACGTGGCTGTCGATCAGCCCTGGGATGACGTATCGGCCCGACAGGTCGACGCGGCGCGCGCCGTCCGCCTGGGCATCGAGGCTGCCGTGCGGGCCGGTCGCCTCGATGCGCTCGCCGCGCACCAATATATCCTGACCGGGCCGGGCGGGCGCCCCGGTCCCGTCGATCAGCGTCGCATTTTCGTAGAGCGTCAGCGCGGGCGCTTCGATGGAAAATGCGGCCGGTGCGAAAGCGGCGAGCGCGGCAAGCAGGATGGCGGCGAGGCGGACGGGAAAGCATGTCATGGGGCGGGGCTAGCCCGCCCGCCCCTCTCCCGCAACCGGAAGGCGCGCCGTCGCCCGCCGCGAATTTCTCAACGCGCCGTTAACCATGTTGCAAGGCCCGCGCGCGTAATTTCGCCTCGCCATCCGCTTTTCCCTTGCGGCGGGGCGGCGGCATCGCCACCTTGTATCTATCGGGCGGGCCTCTCCCCGGCTTGTCCCCAAGGAGATAAGCCCATGCCGTCCTTTTCGGAATCGCTCGAAAAGACCCTGCACAACGCGCTGAAGGCCGCGTCGGAGCGTCACCACGAATATGCGACGCTCGAGCATCTGCTCTACGCGCTGATCGACGACGAGCACGCCGCCGAGGTGATGCGGGCGTGCGGCGTGGCGCTCGACGACCTGCAGTCAGCGGTGGTCCATTATCTCGACACCGAACTCGACAGCCTGAAGGTCGAAGGACATAGCGACCCCTCCCCCACCAGCGGCTTCCAGCGCGTCGTCCAGCGCGCGATCCTGCACGTCCAGTCGTCGGGCAAGGACGAGGTGACGGGCGCCAACGTCCTCGTCGCGCTGTTTTCGGAGCGCGAAAGCTACGCCGTCTATTTCCTTCAACAGCAGGACCTGACGCGCCTCGACGCGGTTTCCTACCTCAGCCACGGCGTCGGCAAGGGCGGCAAGCCTTCGCCGCAGGCCGAACCCGAGGAAAAGGAGGAAGCTAAGGAGAAGGAGAGCGCCAAGAACAAGAAGGAGACGGCGCTCGACCAGTTCACCGTCAACCTCAACGAGAAGGCGAAGACCGGCAAGGTCGATCCGCTGATCGGCCGCAGCGCCGAGGTCGACCGCACGATCCAGATCCTCTGCCGCCGCAGCAAGAACAACCCGCTCTATGTCGGCGACCCCGGCGTCGGCAAGACGGCGATCGCCGAGGGCCTCGCGCGCAAGATCGTCGAAGGCGACGTGCCCGAGGTGCTGCTGCCCGCGGTCATCTATTCGCTCGACATGGGCGCGCTGCTTGCCGGTACGCGCTATCGCGGCGATTTCGAGGAACGGCTGAAGCAGGTCGTCTCCGAACTCGAAGGGCTGCCGCACGCGATATTGTTCATCGACGAGATTCACACGGTGATCGGTGCCGGCGCGACCAGCGGCGGCGCGATGGATGCGTCGAACCTGCTCAAGCCCGCGCTGTCGGGCGGCATCATCCGCTGCATCGGATCGACGACCTACAAGGAGTTCCGCAACCATTTCGAAAAGGACCGCGCGCTGCTGCGCCGCTTCCAGAAGATCGACGTGATCGAGCCGACGCTGGAGGACACGAAGAAGATCCTCGCCGGGCTGCGCGAGGCGTTCGAGAGCCACCACAATGTCAAATATACGAGCGACGCGATCAACGCGGCGGTCGAGCTGTCGGCGCGCTACATCAACGACCGCAAGCTGCCCGACAAGGCGATCGACGTGATCGACGAGGTCGGCGCGATGCAGATGCTGGTGCCGCCGTCGAAACGCCGCAAGACGATCACCGCCAAGGAGATCGAGGCGGTGATCGCGACGATGGCGCGCATTCCCCCCAAATCGGTGTCGAGCGACGACAAGAAGGTGCTCGAAGGGCTGGAAACCGACCTCAAGCGCGTCGTCTTCGGCCAGAACACCGCGATCGAAGTGCTGTCGTCGGCGATCAAGCTGTCCCGCGCGGGGCTGCGCGATCCCGAAAAGCCGATCGGCAACTACCTCTTCAGCGGCCCGACCGGCGTCGGCAAGACCGAGGTCGCGAAGCAGCTCGCGCACATCATGGGCATCCCGCTCCAGCGGTTCGACATGAGCGAATATATGGAGCGCCATTCGGTGAGCCGCCTGATCGGCGCGCCGCCGGGCTATGTCGGCTATGATCAGGGCGGCCTGCTCACCGACGCGATCGACCAGAACCCGCATTGCGTGCTGCTGCTCGACGAGATCGAGAAGGCGCATCCCGACCTGTTCAACATCCTGCTGCAGGTGATGGACAACGGCCGGTTGACCGACCACCACGGCAAGACGGTCGATTTCCGCAACGTCATATTGATCATGACGACCAATGCGGGCGCCAGCGACATGGCGCGCGAGTCGATCGGCTTCGGCCAGCAGACGCGCGAGGATGCGCAGGAGGAGGCGGTGAAGCGCATGTTCACCCCCGAATTCCGCAACCGCCTCGATGCGATCGTGCCCTTCGGATACCTGCCGCCCGAGGTCGTCGCGCGCGTCGTCGACAAGTTCATCCTGCAGCTCGAACTGCAGCTCGCCGACCGCAACGTCCACATCCAGCTCGACGATGCGGCGCGCGAATGGCTGACCGCCAAGGGCTATGACAAGCTCTATGGCGCGCGCCCGATGGGCCGCCTGATCCAGGAGAAGATCAAGCAGCCGCTGGCCGAGGAGCTGCTGTTCGGCAAGCTGGTCCACGGCGGCGAGGTCAAGGTGAAGATGAAGACCGGCGAGGACGCCCATGTCGGCAACCCGCTGGCCTTCGAGATCGTCCCCGCGCCGCCCAAGGGCGGCAAGGGCAAGGCGAAGGGCAAGGCCGAGAAGGCGGCGGAGTGATGGAAGCGGGGCGCAGACGGCATGTCCGCCGCGCCCTGATGGCCGGTTTGGGCTTTTCGGCAATCTGGGCGGCGTGGTGGCTGTGGCCGTCCGGACCTCAAAAACCCGACTTTCTGTTCGATACCCACCCCACCTCTTGGGTGTCATTCGATGACCTCACGGAGGATATCCGGCCCAAACTGCCTTATTTTGAGGCCGGAAGCTTCCATTCACCGTCGGGTCTGCCCCTTCGCCCAAAGGACATCATTCGGGATGCGCGTCATCCGCAGAATATCGACTCCCCGGAATTCTTCGCTTTGTTCCGCTTGAGGAAAGGCGCAACGCGCGCCGATTTCGTCGAAGCAACGCAGGCGATATGGGCGGTCTGCGATGCGGCGATCGCCGTTGCAACGGATGATCAAGAGGACTCCTACGCCTTGCTGCCCGTCGAGCGCGGACGGGATTGCGATTATCTTTTCCCGGTGGAGACGACGACGGATCAAGTTCCGAGTTGAAGTTTTCGGGATACGGCGTTATAACACACGTATGAACATGCCGCTCAAAATCACCAAGGTCGGCAACAGCGCCGCCGTCATCCTGCCCAAGGAACTGCTCGCGCGGCTCCGCGTTTCGCTGGGCGACACGCTGTTCGCGACCGAATCACCCGACGGCATTCGCCTGACCGCGTCCGATCCCGATTTCGCCGCGAAGATGGCCTTGGCCGAAGAGATCATGCGCGAAGATCGCGACATCCTGCGCGTGCTCGCAAAATGACCCAGCCGGATCGCATCGAGCCGATCTGGCTCGATGCGGACGTCGCATTGGCCATTCACGATCGACAGCTGGCCGAACATGGTGGCATTGCCGGTGTGCGCGATGCAGGCATGCTCGAATCGGCGCTGGCGCGACCCGTCAACCAGTGGGCCTATGGCGAAGACGACCACGTCAGGCTCGCCGCAGCCTATGCGTTCGGTATCGCGCGCAACCATCCTTTCGGCGACGGCAACAAGCGGACCGCCTGGGTTCTGGCGCGACTTTTCCTTCGCCTGAACGGGCATGATCTTCGGTTCGATCCGCAGGACGCAATCATGACCGTTCTCGCCCTCGCCGCGGGCGAACTAACCGAGGACGAGTTGGCCGACTGGTTTCGCGACCACCTGTCCGGGGCATGACGTCGCGCACCCCTCGCTTTTTGGTCCCCCAGCGACTATATCCTTCGCCATGTACGACTATGTCACCGTAACCGCCGCCGATGCGGTCGCGCCCGCCCGCGTCCGCGACGGCACGATCAAGCTGCACGACGAAGCCGGTTTCGCCGGGATGCGCCGGGCGGGACGGCTGTCGGCCGAGATACTCGACGCGCTCGTCCCTTTCATCCAGCCGGGCGTGACCACCGGCGCGATCGACGACAAGGTGCGCGCGATGATGCTTGCGGGCGGCGGCATTCCCGCGACGCTCGGTTATCGCGGCTTCACCCACAGCTGCTGCACCAGCATCAACCATGTCGTCTGCCACGGCATCCCCGACGACAAGCCGCTGCGCGAGGGCGACATCGTCAATGTCGACGTGACGACGATCATCGACGGCTGGCACGGCGACACCAGCCGCATGTATCTGGTCGGCGAGGTGCCGATCAAGGCGCGCCGGCTGGTCGAGGTCACATACGAATGCCTGATGCGCGGCATCGAGCAGGCGAAACCCGGCAACCGCATGGGCGACGTCGCGCACGCGATCCAGAGCCACGCCGAACGCCACCGCTATTCGGTGGTGCGCGACTTCTGCGGCCACGGGCTCGGCCAGATGTTCCACGACGCGCCCGAGGTCGTCCATGCCGGCCGCCCCGGCACCGGCCCCGAACTGCGCCCCGGCATGTTCTTCACCATCGAGCCGATGATCAACACCGGCAAATATGCGGTGAAGATGCTCGCCGACGGCTGGACCGCAGTGACCCGCGACCGCTCGCTCTCGGCGCAGTTCGAGCACAGCATCGGCATCACCGAAACCGGCTGCGAAATCTTCACCGCAAGCCCGAAGGGGCTGAACGCGCCGCCCTGGCTGTAACGCAAAAGAACACAGCTGCTCCCCGGCGAAAGCCGGGGTCCAGGGCGTTTGTCACGCCGCGCCGGCTTTATGGCGCTCTGGACCCCGGCTTTCGCCGGGGAACAGCTATCAAAAAGCGATTTCGCGCTTGCGCAACCGCCGCTTCCGGCGCAGTCTTGACGTTAACGTCAAGCATGGGCGTGGGAGAGGGACATGGCGAAACGGGTCTTTTCGGCCGCGCTGCTGGGCGGCGCGCTTCTGGCATTGGCGGCGTGCAACGCATCGAAGAATGATAGCATATCGGGCGGATCGCTCGACGACGCCGAAAGGGCCAGCGAGGCCCTGCTGAAGACCGGCGGCAGTGGCGACGACTGGGGCGCGATCGGCTTCAGCTATGACGAGCAGCGCTTCAGCCCGCTGACCGACATCGACGACGGGAATGTCGGCACCCTCGGCATCGCCTGGTTCGCCGACCTCGAGGATGCACGCGGGCAGGAAGCGACGCCGGTGGTCGTCGACGGCGTCATGTATGTCAGCCACGCCTGGTCGAAGGTCACCGCCTGGGACGCGGCGACCGGCAAGCCGCTCTGGTCCTTCGACCCCAAGGTGCCCGGCGAGCGCGCGGTCCATGCCTGCTGCGACGTCGTCAACCGCGGCGTCGCCGTGTGGGGCGACAAGCTGTTCGTCGGCGCGCTCGACGGGCGGCTGATCGCGCTGGACCGCAAGACCGGCACCGAAATCTGGTCGCAGCAGACCTTCGACGCCGACAAGCCCTATACGATCACCGGCGCGCCGCGCGTCGTGAAGGACATGGTGCTGATCGGCAACGGCGGCGCCGAGTTCGGCGTGCGCGGCTATGTCGCCGCCTATGACGCCGACAGCGGCAAGCCGAAGTGGCGCTTCTACACCGCGCCCAACCCCGAGAAGAAGAAGGACGGCGCCGCGAGCGACGAGATTTTCGCGGCCAAGGGCAACGCCACCTGGTCCGACAAGGGCGAGTGGCAGACCTCGGGCGGCGGCGGCACGGTGTGGGACGCGATCGTCTATGACAAGGATCTCGACCAGCTCTATATCGGCGTCGGCAACGGCAATCCGTGGAACCACGGCACGCGCTCGAACGGCGAGGGCGACAACTGGTTCCTCTCGTCGATCGTCGCGCTCGACCCCGACACCGGCGCCTATAAATGGCATTATCAGGAAACGCCGGCGGAGACGTGGGACTATACCGCGACCCAGCCGATCATCCTCGCCGAGCAGCAGGTGGACGGCAAGCCGGTCAAGGTGCTGTACCACGCGCCGAAGAACGGCTTCTTCTTCACCATCGACCGCACCAACGGCAAGCTGATCGACGCCAGGCCCTTCGTCGACGGAATCAACTGGGCGACCGGATACGACCTGACCACCGGGCGGCCGATCGAAAATCCCGAGGCGCGCTTCTACAGGACCGGTAAGCCGTTCATCGCCATCCCCGGCGCGCTCGGCGCCCACAACTGGCACCCGATGAGCTATAATCCGGCGACCGGCCTCGTCTACATCCCCGCGCAGCAGATTCCGCAGGGCTATATCGAGGACATGAACGAGCTCGACAAGCGCAAGGTGCTCGGGTTCAACGTCGGCACCTCACTCACCGGCACGCTGCTACCCGACGACAGGGCCGCGTTCCGCGCCGCCGTCGCCGCGACCACCGGACGCCTCGTCGCCTTCGATCCGAAGAGCGGCAAGGTCGCCTGGGGCGTCGACTATCCCGCGGCGTGGAACGGCGGCACGATGACCACCGCGGGCAATCTGGTGTTCCAGGGGACGAGCACCGGCCGCTTCCGCGCCTATGCCGCCGACACGGGCAGGCAATTGCTCGACCTCGACATGCAGTCGGGGATCGTCAGCGCGCCCTCGACCTTCCGCGTCGGCGGGGTGCAATATGTCGCCTTCATGACCAGCAAGGGCGGGGCCTTTCCGCTCGTCGCCGGGGTCGCGGGCGGCGTCACGCGCAAGGTGCCGAACATCCCGCGCCTCGTCGTGCTGAAGCTCGGCGGCACCGCGCAGCTTCCCGCGCCGCCCGCCTCCACGACGCTCGCCTGGAACCCGCCGCCGGTGACCGGCACGCCCGAACAGATCGCGGCGGGCAAGGCGAACTTCGGCCGCTATTGCATGGTCTGTCACGGCGACAGCGCGATCGGCAACGGCTTCACCCCCGACCTGCGCGTCTCCGGCACGCTCGCCAATGCCGATGCGTGGAAGGGCGTCGTGATCGATGGCATATTGAAGGACCGCGGCATGGTCAGCTTCGCGCAGGTGCTCACCCCCGCCGACGCCGAGGCGATCCGCGCCTATGTCATCGAGCGGTCGAACTGGACCAAGGCGCACCTGGCGGACGCGACCGCGCCGATGGGGCGGTAGGGTCTTCCAAGCCCCTCCCCTTCAGGGGAGGGGTTGGGGTGGAGCCATCGGCCTCGCGCAGACTTCGCTGCCCACCCCGCTGCGACTAAGGTCCGGCTGCGCCGAACCAAGTCTCGCTGCCCCTCCCCTGAAGGGGAGGGGGCTCCACGCTCATTTGCTGCTTTTTTAGGCATCGGACTCGCGTCGCTGCTCGCCCTTTGGGCAGCAGCGCAATTTCGTTACGAAATTCTTACCGGAAGCTTGCGATTCAGCAATTGGCACGTCTCTTGATTGGTGCAAGATGACGGGGCCTCGCAGCGACTCAGGTGGTGCGAACCGGACAGGCGAACCTGATCCGGCTTTGGCTGCAGGCAAATGAAAAAGCCCAGTGGGGGACAAGACGCGTGAAGAAAATCGAGGCGATCATCAAGCCGTTCAAGCTCGACGAGGTGAAGGAAGCGCTGCACGACGTCGGCGTCAGCGGCATCACCGTGACCGAGGCCAAGGGCTTCGGGCGGCAGAAGGGCCATACCGAACTCTATCGCGGCGCCGAATATGTCGTCGATTTCCTGCCCAAGGTGAAGCTGGAGGTCATCGTCGAGGACGGCCTCGCCGAACGCGTCGTCGAGGCGATCGCCGCCGCGGCGCAGACCGGCCGCATCGGCGACGGCAAGATCTTCGTCATTCCGGTCGAGACCGCGCTGCGCATCCGCACCGGCGAACGCAACGAGGACGCGCTCTGACGCGTCCCGCTCTCCAATCCTGTTCAACCAGACGCCGGCCCAGCCGGACATCATCGCAAGAAGGAAGCTGAAACCATGGCTACGAAGCCCAAGGATATCGTCGCACGGATCAAGGAAAACGACATCGAGTGGGTGGACCTGCGCTTCACCGATCCCAAAGGGAAGTGGCAGCATCTGACGATGTGCGCGGGCGTGATCGACGAGGATGCGCTGGAGGACGGGCTGATGTTCGACGGATCGTCGATCGCCGGCTGGAAGGCGATCAACGAAAGCGACATGATCCTGAAGCCCGACCTCGACGCCGTCTATGACGATCCCTTCTCGGCGACGCCGATGCTCGTCATCTTCTGCGACATCGTCGAACCCTCGACCGGCGAAGGCTATGCCCGCGACCCGCGCACCACCGCCAAGCGGGCGGAGGCCTATCTGGGGTCGACCGGAATCGGCGACACCGTCTATGTCGGTCCCGAGGCCGAATTCTTCATGTTCGACGATGTGCGCTTCGAAACCAGCTACAACAAGTCGGGTTTCGAGATCGACGATATCGAGCTGCCGACCAACAGCGGGCGCAGCTACGAGGGCGGCAACCTCGCCCACCGGCCGCGCGCCAAGGGCGGCTATTTCCCGGTCGCGCCGGTCGACAGCGCGGTCGACATCCGCGCCGAGATGGTCTCGACCATGCTCGAACTCGGCCTGCCGTGCGACAAGCACCACCATGAGGTCGCCGCGGCGCAGCACGAGCTGGGACTGACCTTCGGTACGCTCACCGAAACCGCCGACCGCATGCAGATCTACAAATATGTCGTGCATCAGGTCGCGCACGCTTATGGCAAGACCGCGACCTTCATGCCCAAGCCGATCAAGGAAGATAATGGTTCGGGCATGCACACCCACATCTCGATCTGGGAAAAGGGCAAGCCGCTGTTCGCGGGCAAC
Organism: uncultured Sphingopyxis sp.; assembly: GCA_937873425.1. Lineage (GTDB taxonomy): Bacteria > Pseudomonadota > Alphaproteobacteria > Sphingomonadales > Sphingomonadaceae > Sphingopyxis. The sequence continues at coordinate 14,466 of CALMYE010000027.1, forward strand.
GGCTATGCCGGCCTGTCGGACATGTGCCTCTATTTCATCGGCGGCGTGATCAAGCACGCCAAGGCGCTCAATGCCTTCACCAACCCGACGACGAACAGCTACAAGCGCCTCGTCCCCGGCTTCGAGGCGCCGGTGCTGCTCGCTTACTCTTCGCGCAACCGTTCGGCCTCGTGCCGCATTCCTTACGGGGCGGGCGCCAAGGCGAAGCGCGTCGAGTTCCGCTTCCCCGATGCGATGGCGAACCCCTATCTCTGCTATTCGGCGCTGCTGATGGCGGGTCTCGACGGCATCGCGAACAAGATCCATCCCGGCGACGCGATGGACAAGAATCTCTACGACCTGCCGCCCGAGGAGCTGGCCGAAGTCCCGACCGTCTGCGGCTCGCTGCGCGAAGCGCTCGACAGCCTCGCGGCGGACTATGAGTTCCTGCTGAAGGGCGACGTCTTCTCGAAGGACCAGATCGACGCCTATATCGAGCTGAAGTGGGAAGAGGTCTATAATTTCGAACAGACGCCGAGCCCGGTCGAGTTCGACATGTATTACAGCGCCTGATCCACGGGTCAGCGACGCGAAGAGGGGCGTCCGGTTCGGGGGAACCGGGCGCCCTTTCTCTTTCGGGCAAGCGGACAGACCCGGTCAGTATCCCAGCGTCGATCGCACCAGCCAGACGATCAGCCAGATGGGAAGCGCAAGCACGGCCATGCCGATCAGGATCAGCGTTCCCATGCCCGGCTCCGAACCGGCCTTGCGTTTCCCATGGCCGATCGACGCATAGGTGACCGTTCCGACGATAAGGAACGGCAGCACGATGGCCGACGTCACAAAGCGAAAGGGAATGAGCAATCGTTCAAACAGCGTGAACTGCGGCGGTGCGTGGGCGATGCGTTTGAACACCCCATAGCTTTCCAGATAGGCCTCGATCGATATATTCTGCCCGGCCGCATCGCGCCTGGCCGCTTCCCGCGTCGGCTTGGCGCCGGAGTAGTTGTAGAGGTTCAGCCCCGCCCTGCCATATATCTCTTCAATGGCCTTTTGCGCGACGCCGTAGACATCCTCGCCGGGTTCATGGTCGATCACAAAGCCGGCCTCGGGCGTGTAGACCACGTTGACCGTGCCTTCATCTTCGGCCGCCTGCTTCAACCTTGACTGGAAGCGCAAATATTTGATGGCGCCGTCATCCACCACGACCGCCATGCCATAGTCGTCATCGCTGCCTTCGGTCGCCAGGACAGGCATATCCAGCTGCTTTGCCAAGGTCGCCGTGCGGTGAACGAGATCGCAGCTGATGTCGTCCTTCTTCAGGTCGAGCGCGCCGCCGCCGCCGGACATGAAGCGTTCCAGCAGGGACATATCGATCCGGTGCGCGATCTGCCGATCCAGAAACTGTCCGAAATCCGGGCGGCGCCCCAGCGGCTCGCTATGGGCGGTGAGATAGAACAGGCCGGTGCGGGTTTCCTGCCAGAGCTGATAGCCGTCCGATACCCGCGCCAGGCTGCTTCCCGAAGGCTCCTCGCCGAGCACGACATAATGCGACCGCCACATAGCTGCGGTGCCTACTATCCCGGTCCGAAACTGGCAACGCGCCAAAGCCGCATGAAGATGGCGACAGCAATCGGGTGGTTTCCGGTCGCTGCGGCCAGATCGGCAGCGAAGGGCTGAAATGGGGTGGGGAGCGGCCCCATAAATCCTCCCCACTTGTGGGGAGGTGGCAGCGCGAAGCGCTGACGGAGGGGGTTCGCGCCATTGCGCAGCGTCGATTCAGGCCGCCAGCCCCCTCCACCACCCTGCGGGTGGTCCCCCTCCCCGTGCCGGGGAGGATCTATGGCCGCAACCGGCCAGCCCGCGCAGCCATCCGGCTGCTCGGGCCTACCCGCCCTTCGCCGCGATATAGCGGTCCACCTGCTCCTCCAGCACGCTCAGCGGCAGCGCGCCTTCGCCCAGCACCGCTTCGTGGAATTCGCGGATGTCGAAGCGTGGTCCCAGCGTCTGTTCCGCCCGCGCGCGCAGTTCGGAGATCTTGAGCTGGCCGACCATGTAGCTCGTCGCCTGTCCCGGCCAGTTGAAATAGCGGTCGACCTCGCGCGCGATGTCGGTGTCCGATACCGAGCTGTTCGCCTTGAAATATTCGACCGCCTGTTCGCGCGTCCAGCGCCGGGAATGGATGCCCGTGTCGAGCACCAGCCGGATCGCGCGCCACACCTGGAGCGAAAGCATCCCGAAACGGTCATAGGGATCGCGATAGACGCCCATTTCCTCCCCCAGCCGCTCGGAATAGAGCCCCCAGCCTTCCGAATAGGCGCCATAGCCGCCGAAGCGGCGGAATTTCGGAATGCCCGTCAGTTCCTGCTGGCGCGCGATCTGGAAATGGTGGCCGGGCGCGCCCTCATGCACGGCGATGCCGGCGACCTGCACCTTCTGCGTCTGGTTCATGTCGACGAGGTTGACATAATAGATGCCCGGCCGCGATCCGTCGGCCGAGGGGGCGTTGTAGAAGGCGGTCGACGCGGTCGCCTCGCGCCATTTCTCGACCGCGCGCACCTCCAGCGCCGCCTTGGGCAATATGCTGAAAAAGCGCGGCGCCGCCGCCATCGCCGCCGCGACAACCGCGCGTGCATCCGCCAGATAGGCCTCGCGCCCTTCCTCGGTGTTCGGATATTTGAGCGCGGGGTCGGTGCGGATATGGTCGAAGAACGCCTCGAGCGTGCCGTCGAACCCGACCTCGCGCTTGACTGCCTCCATCTCCTCGCGGATCGCCGCGACCTGTTGCAGGCCAAGATCGTGGATCTGGTCGGCGGTCAGGTCGGTGGTGGTCGAGACCTTCAGCCGGTCGGCATAATAGGCCTCGCCGTCGGGCAGGCTCCACACGCCGAAATTGCCCTTCGATTGCGACTCGATCTCGTCGATCGCGGCGATCAGCGCGTCATAGCCGCTGCGGAACGGCCCGGTCAGCGCCGCGTTCGCCGCCGCGATCAGCCGCGCCTTGTCCGCCGCCGGGGCGTCGAGCGCGTCGACCTTCTTGCGGAAATCGGCGAGCAAGGTCGAATCGGCGCCGCCGTCGAACGGCGCCCCGACCAGCACCTTCTTCGCATCGGCGCGCGCGGGCTCGAAATTGACCCGGTTGGGAACGACGCCCGCCGCCGCCTGCTCGCGCATCGTCGCCGCGACCTCGCGCATCACGCGGTCGGTGTCGCGCAGCCGCGCGATATAGGCCTCGGCGTCGGCGAGTGTGTCGATCCGGTGGTTGTTGATCAGCAGCACCGGGATGGCGCCCGCCGGACTGCCGTTGGTCGTCACCGGAAAGCGCAGCTTGCGAAAGGCGAAGGAGGCGCGGCGGCGCTCGACATCATCCTCGAACAGGCGATAGCTGACCCGCGCCCGCTCGCTCAGCTGCTCGGGCCGGAAGCGTGCGCGCATTTCCTGAAGCTGGCGTTCGGCAAGCTCCTGATCGCGCACCGCGGCGGCGTCGGTATAGTCGCCGAGCCGGTCGTAATCGGTCTTGAACCCCAACCGCGTCTGCAACTCGGGAAACTGGCCGACCCGCTCGTCGAAGGCAGCGTCCAGAAATGCGAGCAGCGCCGCATCCTGCGCGTCGCCGGCTTCCGTCTGCGCCAGGGCGGGCGCGGCGACGGGGACGAGCGGGACGGCGGACGTCAGCAACAGGGCGAGGGCAAGGCGCATGGGGGAATCTCCTGAATCGATGCGCGCTTGTCGCCTGTCATCCCGGGCGACGCAAGCATCCGCGCACGCCCTTTCCCCGCCCGCGCAAAGAGATTGGTAACCGCCGCGATCCAAGCTAGATGAAGCCGATTCCAGGGGAGATTCCGTCTTGCGTTCCATTGCCGTCCTTCTGGCCGCTTCCGCGCTGGCGCTGAGCGCGCCCGCGTTCGCCGCCGACACGCCCAGCTATGGCGCGCCGGCCGAATGGGTGGCGCCCAATAGCGGACCGCTGCCCGCCGGCAACGCCGCGACGCCCTGGCTGCTCAGCAACCGGCAGGTGCTGATCGAGGCCGACAAAAGATCGACCTTCACCGACCATGCGTTCCGGATCGGTTCGGCCGAGGCGCTGCGCAACTGGGACGACCTGCAGTTCGTCTGGCAGCCCGATCGCGACGAGCTGATCGTCCACCGGATCGAAATCGTCCGCGGCGGCCAGACGATCGACCTGCTCGCGCAGGGGCTGAAGCTCACCGTGCTGCGGCGCGAAAAGGATTTCGAGGCGAAGACGATCGACGGCCTGCTGACCGCGACCGCGCCGATCGAGGATCTGCGCGTCGGCGACACGGTGCGCTTTTCGGTAACCATCGTCGAGCGCAGCGACGTGCTGGCCGGCAACAGCGAGGCGATCGTCGACATCCAGGCGAAGCCCGCGCCGGTCACCGACGGCACGGTGCGCGTGCTGTGGCCCCGCGACCTGCCCGTGAAATGGAAGGCCTTCGGCAAGGGCCTGGCGCCGGTGGTGGAGGACAAGGGGCCGTATCAGATCCTCACCCAGGCGCAGCCGGTGGTGAAGCAGGACGATGTGCCGCAGGACGCGCCGATCCGCTACAAGCGGCCGCCGGGGCTGGAATTCTCGACCTTCGCCTCCTGGGCCGAGCTGTCGCGGACCACCGCGCCGCTCTATGCCACCGCCGGCACGATCCGCGAGGGCGGCGCGCTCGCCGGCGCGGTCGATGCCATCGCGCGGGACAGCCGCGATCCCCGGACGCGCGCGGCGCGGGCGCTGGCGCTGGTCCAGAACGAGGTCCGCTATCTCTACAACGGCCTCGCCAACGGCAATTATGTCCCGCAGTCGCCCGAGGAGACCTGGTCGCTGCGCTATGGCGACTGCAAGGCGAAGACGCTGCTGCTGCTCGCCATGCTCGACCGGCTCGGGGTCGAGGCGCGGGCGACGCTCGTCCATTCGGCGCTCGGCGACGCGCTGCCCGACCGGCTGCCGACGCTTGGCGCCTTCGACCATGTCGTCGTCGAGGCGGTGATCGACGGCACCGCCCACTGGCTCGACGGCACCACGGCGGGCACCCATGTCGAGGATCTCGCCGACGTGCCGCCCTTCCGCCACGCGCTGCCGCTGACTGCGGCGGGGCACGATCTGGCCGCGCTGCCGGTGCGCGCACCGGCGCGCCCCGACATGATTGTCAGCATCGCCTATGACCAGTCGGCCGGCACCGCCTTTCCGCCGCTGTTCGACATCCGCTTCACGACGCGCGGCGACCTTGCGGAAAAGATCGCCAGCCTGAAGGAACAGGCGTCGCCCGAGCAGCTTCGCGACCTGGCGCAGGGCGTACTCGGCGATCTCGTCAACAACGGCCATGTCCACAGCCGCGCGATCGACGTCGACGAGGCCGCGGGAACGACCACCATCCGCGCGTCGGGCATCGGCAACCTCTTCTGGACGCGCGACGAACCGCGACCCTATCTGGGTCTCGACGGGCTGATCGGCGATTTCGAGGTCAAGGCCGACCGCGCCCGCGCGGCGTGGCGCGAGATTCCGGTGTCGGGCGGCTCGCCCAGCCTGGTCCTGCGCAACATCAGCCTGAAATTGCCCGCGCGCGCGGGCTTCACGATGGAAGGCGACGCCCGGACCGACATGATGATCGCCGGCATCGGGCTGCGGCGCGAGGCAAAGCTCGACAAATCGCGCCTCGAGCAGAGCGAGCGCATCTGGACGAGCGGCGCCGATATACCGGTCAGAGATTTGCCCGCCGCCCGCGCGCAGGCCGCCGCGGCCAAGCAGCGCGCCTTTCGCGTCCGCGCGCCCGAGGGCTATCCCTCGCGCGTCGAAGAGATCGCGGAAGCGAAGAAGGCGAAGCGGCTCGCGCCGCTGCTCGCCGCCTATCAGAAGGCGATCGACGACGACACGGAGACTGCCAACTCCTATCTCAACCGCGCGACCTTTTACCGCGGCATCTTCGAGCCGCGCGCCGCGATCGCCGACCTCGGCGAAGCGCTGAAGCGCGATGCCGACATCGACACCTATCTGCGCCGTGCCGGCCTGCTTTACGATGTCGGCGATTTCGGCGCGGCGCTGGCCGATATCGAACAGGCGCTCGAACTCGATCCCGGCTCGGAAACCGCGGCCGACTACAAGATCCGCCTGCTCGCCGAAGCGGGCGATTTCGACGCGGCGCTGGCGCTTGTGGACGAGCGCATCGCCGAGGCGCAGGACAAGCGCGGCTGGATCAGCAGCAAGGCCGACACGCTCGGCCGGGCGGGCCGCGCCGAAGAGGGCGCCGCGCTGCTCGACGAGGCGCTCGCGTCGCGCCCCGGCGATCCCCGTCTGCTCAACGACCTGTGCTGGCTCAAGGGCACGCGCGACTTCGCGCTCGAATCGGCGCTGCGCGACTGCACCCGCGCGATCGAACTCAGCCAGGCCTCGGCGCATGTGCTCGACAGCCGCGCGATGGTCTTTTACCGCCTCGGCCGGCTGGAGGAGGCGCGCGCCGACCTCGACGCCGCGCTCAAGATCAGCCCCGGCCTGCCGGGATCGCTGTATATGCGCGGCATCGTCCGCCTGCGCGGCAACGACCGCGAAGGCGGCCAGGCCGACCTCGCGCTCGCGCGGATGCAGGAGGGGCGGATCGACGCCGAATATTCGCGCTTCGGCATCAAGCCCTGACGCGCCGCGCGGTCAGAGAGTCAGCATCCCGCGCCGGCCCACGGCAACGAACGAACCCGCGAGCAGCGCCACCGCCAGAACCGTGACGATGTCGAGCGGATGGAGCGGCACATTCCAGCCAAGGGTATCGAGCATGCTCCACGGGATCAGGACGCCCGCGGCGATGAAGAAAGCCCAGGCACCGCCCTCTATGCCCATCTGGCGGTCGAGCTCGTCATACACCCGCATCCACAGGATCGACGCGAGGCTGGCGGCCAGCAGGACCACCATGCCCGCCAGGGCGACGGCGGGCGGCACCGGCCCTTCGGCAAAGCCGGGCGCGCGCGCCAGAGCAAGCAGCATCAGCGCCAGTCCGAGCACCGCCATGTAGAGGAGCGAGACGAGCAGCTTCGGCCGCTGGTCGATCAACTCCTCGGCGTCCTCGACATTCAGCACCTTCGCCCCGGCGCGCGGCGCCGAAAGGCCGAGGCCGATCATCGCGGCGATCAGAAGATAGATCAGGCCGGTCGCCGCGAGCGCGACGCGCGAGCCGTCCATCGCGTCCAGCAGATCGTCGCCGCCCAGCCACAGCAGGGCGGTGACGCTGCCTCCGCCGATCACGGCGCCCCACAGCGCGCTGAGCAGGGTCTTCTTCCAGCCTCTCGCCGGTCGTGTCGCCGCCATGCCCATCATTGCTTCTCCGGTGTCCAATGGTCGATAAACAGCTCGCGCACCTCCAGCCCGAAAAGCCGGGCCATGCGCAGCGCGAGCGGCAGGCTGGGGTCGTATTTGTCGGTCTCGACCGCGTTGATCGTCTGCCGCGAAACGCCGAGCCGGCGCGCGAGTTCGCCCTGGCTCCAGCCCGCCGCCTCGCGATGATCGCGCACCCGGTTTTCCAACATTTGTCCCTTCGCCTGTCAAACACTCTTTACAGTCTGATGCTTGGGCTGTCAAACATTCTGGCGTTATTATACTTGACATACCCACGCAAATCTGCGAAAAACTCCCTATAAGGAGTTAATTCGATGGTTTCCGCGCTTTCTGCCCCTCACTTCCACAACGAAGAAGCCGCCTTCGCTTATGTCGAAGCGCGTGTCTGGCCGGAAGGCCCTGTATGTCCGCATTGCGGCGGCTTGGAGCGTATCGGCAAGATGGGCGGCAAGTCCACCCGCCTCGGCCTCTACAAGTGCTACCAGTGCCGCAAGCCCTTCACTGTGCGGATCGGGACCATCTTCGAGAGCAGCCATGTCGCCCTGCATATTTGGTTGCAGGCAATGTATCTGATCGCGGGTAGCAAGAAGGGCATTTCGAGCAACCAGCTTCACCGCACTCTTGGCGTCACCCTGAAAACCGCATGGTTCATGTCGCATCGCATCCGTGAAGCGATGAAGGATGACAGCATCGGCAATTTCGGGGCTGGCGGGGGCACTGTCGAGGCCGACGAGACTTTCCTTGGCCGCGATCCCGACGCGGTAAAGACCCGTCATCCCTACCGCCATTTGAACAAGGTTGTCGCGCTGGTTGACCGCGCGACCGGTCGCTCGGCGTCGGTCGTTTTCACCGGCGACTTTTCTGCAACCAGTGTCGGCAAGATCGTCGCGGAATATGTCTCGCCGGAAGCGCATCTGATGACCGACGAAGCGCGTCACTATCGCACCATCGGTCGCGATTATGCGGCTCACAACAGCGTTGCCCACAATCGCGGCGAGTATGTCCGCAAGGGTGACGCGAACCCTGCACACCAACACCATCGAAGGCTATTTCAGTATCTTCAAGCGCGGGATGAAGGGCGTCTACCAGCACTGCCAGAAGAAGCATCTGCACCGCTATTTGGCGGAATTTGACTTCCGCTATAGCAACCGTCAGGCTCTCGGCTGCAATGACGGTGACCGCGCCGACCGCCTGTTGGCGGGTGTCGTCGGCAAGCGGCTTACCTATGAAACGACTGGTCGAGGGGCCTAAGCGCCATGCCAAAGAAGAAGGTTCAGGAGACGCAAGCCGAGCAAAGCGAGAGGTTCAAAAACGCCGTTCGCGAAATGATCGACGCTGGCGAACTAAACCCCACAGAGGCCGATGAGGCCTTTGAGCGCCTATTGTCCAAAGCTAAGTCAACAAGGAAGCCTTGACCGCTTTATAGGTGCTATCGCAGTAGGGGTGCGCCCATTGGGCGTTTTCCGTTGTTGCCAGTCCACCTTTAGATTTTTCTTCGACGTGATCTAGGTGCATTGACTTATTGTCGATCTTGCCACCGCAAATGCCGCATGTAAGTGCGCCAGCGAGCGTATCAGAGATCACTTTGTGCTGTTTGGTCTCCGTCGAAAACTGCTTCGCGCTCGTCGACAAAATTGGCTTCTCTTTGACCAAAATCTGGAATCGGTCATGTTCTTTTAAAAGCGCCTCAACTTGGTCAATGGATTTTCCGGCGGCCAATGAATCAAAGACAAACCGATAATAGTCCCTGACTTGGCGATAGCCTTTTGCCATGCTGCCATATTTGACTGTCAGTTGATTGATATACATTTTCCGTTCGATCAGAAAATCTTCGAAGTCCTTTCGAAACTGGCAAAATTTGTTCACCTCATTGGCGGCTTGCAAATCCCTTAGAAACTGCACCATTGCAAGAACGGCCGTTGGCTGATGGCGACCGTTGATTGAATAGAAATACACGGCGGGATGTAAGCCGAGCGATGAAGGGTGGTCGCCGGTGATAAGGCGAGCAAATTTGACGCTGTTGGCTATAGCCTTGATCGTGTCGTCCTCGTTAGGAGTTTCGTGCTCGCTTAGGAGCAATTTCTTTCCCTTGGATTTCGAACTGTCCACGACAGGAAAACCGTTTGCGATGTTCACGAAATCGAAGATCAGCGGCAGGGTCTGCGAACCGTAACCGTGACCCGCTACAGGGAGGTCGATATTCTTGATCGGCTTATGCAAATCGGGCTTGTAAAGCAGATGATAAATCTCTCGCGCATTGTTTTCGATCTTCTCCCGCGCCTCGTCAGAGAATTGCGCCCAATATTGGTAACCTGTCGCGTTTCGAACGATAGACCGAGAGACAATCGCGTTCGGCTTAAATCGGTCGTTGAGAATTTTTAGTTCGGTCGGGTCAATCACCGTCGCCTTTTGGTTGATGGTCAGAAACGCCTTCTCAGCCTTCTTTGAATCCGAGCCCTTAACCCACAACAGTGGAACTAGGGCTTGTGCCAATTGGCGACCCTTGATTTCCAAAGGGGGGTTAGTTCCTGGCCGCTCCAGTGCCGCCCGGATGTCCTTGTAACGCCCTACGCGGGCATCAAGAAGCTTGCGAGTTTTATCTGCCAACCGTCGCTGCTCAGCGGGGATGTTGTTGTCGTAGAACTCAACTGAAGTGTCTCCAGCACCGTAGTCGTCTTGAATCCACGCGATGATGGCGCTGACGCGATGAGCGCCGTCAATTACAAAGCTAAGGCGAGAGGGCGACTGCCAGCAAATTACAGCCGGAATTAGCTCTCCTTCAATGAAGGCTTCAACAAAGTCACAGATGGTATCCGGGGTCCAAGCAGCAGTCTCGCGTTGGAAATCCGGCTTCCGCAAGGTCGAGAAAAACAATTCCCCCTTGCGTAGGTCGGTTTCCGACATTGCCGCTTTGCCTTGCGCGCCAGCATCCGGGCCATCGACCGCAAGAAAATCCTCTCGCGGAATCAAAGCATCCAAGTTGACTGCACTTGCCATGTATCGCCCATCCTCCCGGTCAGTGGTGCTCATTTAGCACCCCCGATCTGGCTTGGGTATGGCAAATATAATAACGCCAACATTCTTTACAGGTCCGGTCCGCGGCATCACGACACGGACTTGCCGCGCGGCCGTTCAGGCGGCACAAGATGCGCATCCCCCTTGTTCCGGAGTGCTTTCATGAAATCGCTGACGCTCGCCTCGCTTCTCGCCCTGTCGCTCGCCTTCGCGCCCGCCGCCGCGGCGAAGCTGTCGAAGGCGGAGAGTGCGATGGCGCGGACGGTCGCGGCGGAGCAGGAACGCTCGATCGCGCTGCTCGAAAGGCTCGTCAACCAGAACAGCGGCTCGCTCAACGCGGAGGGCGTCGAAAAGGTCGGCGCGATGATGCGCGCCGAACTCGAACCTTTGGGGTTCGAGGTGACCTGGAAGCCGCTGCCCGAAACCGGGCGCGCGGGCCATCTGATCGCGGTGCATAAGGGGCGGCCCGACACCAAGCGCCTGCTGCTGATCGGTCACCTCGACACGGTGTTCGAGCCCGATTCGCCCTTTCAGCGCTTCGAGCGCATGGGCGACAAGGCGAAGGGGCCGGGCGTCGGCGACGACAAGGGCGGCATGGTGGTGATCGTCGCGGCACTGCGCGCGATGCACGCGGCGGGGACGCTGAAGGGCGCCAATATCGAGGTCCACCTGACCGGCGACGAGGAGGATACGGGCGATCCGGTCGAAATCGCGCGCGCCGACCTGCTCGCCGCGGGCAAGCGCAGCGACGTCGCGCTCGATTTCGAGGGGCTGGTGCGCGAGAACGGCGCCGACATGAGCGCAATCGCGCGGCGCAGCAGCGAGGCGTGGACGGTCACCGCGACCGGCAGGACCGGACATAGTTCGGGCATCTTCAGCGAGGGAACCGGCGACGGCGCCATCTATGAGCTGGCGCGCATCCTCCACCGTTTCCGCACCGAGCTGCCCGAACCGGACCTGACCTTCAACATCGGGCTGATTGCGGGCGGCGAGTATGCGGCGCTCGACGAGGCCAAGATCCGCGCGACCGCCAGCGGCAAGACCAACATCATCGCGCCGATCGCCATCGCGCGCGGCGACCTGCGCACCCTGTCGGGCGAGCAGGCGGCGCGGGTGAAGGCGAAGATGGCGGCGATCGTCGCCGAACATTCGCCGGGAACCGCCGCGACCCTCGCCTTCGACCCCGGCGGCTATCCGGCGATGGCGCCGACCGACGGCAACCGCGCGCTGCTGGACCGGCTCAACGCCGTGAACCGCGACCTCGGCCTCGCCGAGATGGCGGCGCTCGATCCGCTGAAGCGCGGGGCCGCCGACATCAGCTTCGTCGCCCCCGACGTCGACTCGCTCGCGGGGCTGGGCGCCTATGCGACCGGCGGGCATGGCCCCGACGAAACCGTCGATCTGCCGAGCATCGAGCGGCAGGCGACGCGCGCCGCCATCCTTATGTCACGTCTCGCTGCTGAAAAACGCAACGCGCCTTGATTCATCCGCCGCACCGCTTAGGTAGCAATGTGATACGCATTCGAACGCCGATGGGAGAAAGACTATGAGCGACACCGAAACTCACCTGAAACAAAATTACATCGGCGGCCGATGGGTCGATTCGAAGGGCGGCAAGCTCCACGACGTCATCAACCCGGCGACCGAAGAAGCCGCGTCGACCGTCATCCTCGGCACCGCCGCCGACGTCGACGACGCGGTCGCGGCGGCGAAGGCGGCGTTCAAGAGCTTCTCGCAGACCACGCGCGAGGAGCGGCTCGCGCTGCTGAACCGCATCGTCGAGGAATATAAGAAGCGCGGCCCCGACCTTGCGAAGTCGATGGCGAGCGAGATGGGCGCGCCGGTCAGCTTCGCCGGCACCGCGCAGGTCGGCGCCGGCATCGGCGGCTTCCTCGGCACCATCGCCGCGCTTCAGGATTTCCAGTTCAGCGAGCAGCATGGTGCCAACACCGTCGTCTATGAACCGATCGGCGTCGTCGGCATGATCACGCCGTGGAACTGGCCGCTCAACCAGATCGCACTAAAGGTCGCCCCCGCGCTCGCGGCGGGCAACACGATGGTGCTCAAGCCCTCGGAGGAATGCCCCGGCAACGCGGTGATCTTCGCCGAGATCCTCGACGCCGCGGGCGTGCCGCCGGGCGTGTTCAACCTGGTGCAGGGCGACGGCCCCACGGTGGGCGCCGCGATCAGCGCGCATCCGGGGATCGAGATGGTGAGCTTCACCGGATCGACCCGCGCCGGCATCCTCGTCGCCAAGGCGGCCGCCGACACGGTCAAGCGCGTGCATCAGGAACTGGGCGGCAAGTCGCCGAACATCGTGCTGCCCGACGCCGACCTCGAAACCGTACTGCCCCCGACGGTGCAGGGCGTGCTGGTCAACACCGGCCAGAGCTGCATCGCCCCGACGCGCATCCTCGTCCACAAGGAGCGCAAGCAGGAAGCGGTCGGCGTTATCAAGGCGATGTTCGACGGCACCCAGGTCGGCGACCCGCTGAGCGAAGGCGGCCATATCGGCCCCGTCGTCAACAAGGCGCAGTTCGACAAGATACAGGGCCTGATCCAGTCGGCGATCGACGAGGGCGCGACGCTCGAGACCGGCGGCACCGGCCTGCCGAGCAACGTCAACCGCGGCTATTATATCAAGCCGACCGTCTTCTCGGGCGTCACCCCCGACATGCGCATCGCGCAGGAGGAGATCTTCGGGCCGGTCGCGACACTGATCGAATATGGCGACCTCGACGAGGCGGTCGAAATCGCCAACGATACCGAATACGGCCTTTCCGCCGTCGTCTCGGGCGACCCCGCCAAGGCCGCCGAGGTTGCGCCGAAGCTGCGCGCGGGCATGGTCGCGGTGAACAATTGGGGGCCCGCGCCGGGCGCACCCTTCGGCGGCTACAAGGCGTCGGGCAACGGCCGCGAAGGCGGGCTGTTCGGGCTGAAGGACTTCATGGAAGTGAAGGCGATCAGCGGGATACCGGCGTAATCTTGTTCTCCCTTCCCCTTCAGGGGAGGGGCAGCGAGACTTGCGGACTTGTCCGCTAGTCGCAGCGGGGTGGGCCGCGATGCCTGTGCAAGGCCGATGGCCCCACCCCAACCCCTCCCCTGAAGGGGAGGGGCTTTTGCTTTGCCTCCGGCGCAGCTAAACGCCCCCACCATGACCACCCGTTCCCCCCTCGCTCCCGCATCCTTCCCGGCGCTGCCCGAAATCGCGGGCGTCACGCTCCGCGTCGCGCGCGCGCGCTACAAGGAATGGGACCGCTGCGACCTGACCTATGTCGAGCTAGCGCCCGGCACCACGGTCGCGGGCGTGTTCACCCGCAATATCTGCTGCTCGTCCGAGGTCGAACTCGGCCGCGAGCAGGTGAAGCGCGGCGCGGCGCGCGCGCTGATCGTCAACGCGGGCAACAGCAACGCCTTCACCGGCTATCGCGGCCGCGAGGCGGTCGAGCAGATCATGGAACAGGTCGCGGGCCATCTCGGCTGCGCGCCCGGCGAGGTGTTCGTCAGTTCCACGGGCGTCATCGGCGTGCCGCTACCCAAGGACAAGGCACACGAAGGCGTCGCCGCGGCGCTGACCGCACAGCCCTGTTCGTGGGAGGCCGCCGCCGAGACGATCGGCACCACCGACACCTTCGCCAAGGGCGCGCATGCGAGCGCCGTGATCGGCGAGCGCACGGTGCAGGTCGCGGGGATCGTCAAGGGTTCGGGGATGATCGCGCCCGACATGGCGACGATGCTCGGCTATATCTTCACCGACGCCGCGGTCGCGCCCGCGCTGCTGCAGGCGATGCTGAGCGAGGGGACGGGGGGCAGCTTCAACGCGATCACCGTCGACAGCGACACCTCGACCAGTGACACGGTGCTGCTCTTCGCGACCGGACGGGCCGGCAATGCACCGCTGGCGTCATGGGAGGATGCCGGCGCCGACGCGCTCTATGCTGCGATCCGGCAGGTCGCGCTCGACCTCGCGCATCTGGTGGTGCGCGACGGCGAGGGCGCGTCGAAATTCATCGAGGTGCAGGTGAGCGGCGCGGTGAGCGACGACAGCGCCAGACGCGTCGCGCTGTCCATCGCCAATTCGCCGCTGGTCAAGACCGCGATCGCGGGCGAGGACGCCAACTGGGGCCGCGTGGTGATGGCGGTGGGCAAGGCGGGCGAACCCGCCGACCGCGACCGCCTCGCGATCCGCTTCGGCGACCATTGGGTGGCGAAGGACGGCCTGCCGGTCGAAGGCTATGACGAGGCGCCGGTCGCGGCGCATCTGAAAGGCCAGGACATCCGCATCGGCGCCGACCTGGGATTGGGCCAAGGCCGCGCGACCGTGTGGACCTGCGACCTGACGCACGGTTACATCAGCATCAACGCCGATTACCGGAGCTGAACGACCTCCACTCCAATCCTGTCATGCTGAACTTGTTTCAGCATCCATGGCCTTCACTCGCGTCAAACATAGTGCTGATGGAGAGGGCCGACCATGGACCCTGAAACAAGTTCAGGGTGACGAAAACAGGGAAGGCTATCCTTTACAGCGCCCCTTCCAGCCAGCCCTTCAGCGCGCTCTTGGGCGCGGCGCCGACCTTGGTGTCGGCGATCTCGCCGTTCTTGAACAGGATCATCGTCGGGATGCCGCGCACGCCATATTTGCCCGGCGCGTCGGGATGGTCGTCGATGTTGAGCTTGGCGATCACCACCTTGCCCGCCAGCTCGTCCGAAATCTCTTCGAGCGCCGGGCCGATCTGCTTGCACGGGCCGCACCATTCGGCCCAGAAATCGACGAGCACGGGGGTGTCGCTGTCGAGCACGTCGGCCTGAAAGCTGGCGTCGCTGATCGCTTTGGTTGCCATCGGGGAATCTCCTGAATCTTCTTTGCCTCAAGCTAGGGGGTCGCCGCGTCCGGCTCAAGGGTGGAACCCGGCAAATTCGCCTTGGTTGCCGCCAAGCCGGGCTTGTGCGCATCGAGCAGCGCGTCGCCGAGCAGAATCAGCTTCGGTCCCGCCGTATAGAGCAAAGCCGCCTCGACCCGTTTCCCCTTGAAGATCACGCCCAGCGCTTCGCGATAGGCCGCCATCTGCCGCAGATAGGCGGGCGCGACCTCCGCCGCGCTCGCGGGAATATGGCGCCCGGTCTTGTAGTCGATCACCATCACCGCCGCGTCGGTCACCAGCAGCCGGTCGACGATCCCCGCGACGACCGCGCCGCCCGCGACCACCGCCGATAGCGGCACCTCGGCGAGGCTGCCGGGACCGAAGAGCGCGGCGTGGGCGGGATCGTCGAGCACCGCCAGCACCTCATCGACCAGCGCGCCGCCCGCCGCCTCGCCCAGTTCGGGCGCCTGCATTGCCAGCCAGTGCAGCGCCGCCGGCCGCCGCCGCGCGGGCGCGACCGGCGGCAGCCGCTCGAACAGCGAATGGAGCAGCAGCCCGCGCGACACCGCCGCGGCGCGCGCCGTGCCCTGCGGCGGCGTCGCGACATCGTCCTCGCCGAGCGCCGAGGGCGCGAGCGGGCGCGGCGGGCGGGCTTCCTCGGGCGCGGGCGCATGCGCCCAGTCGGGCAGTAGCAGCGGCGGAGGCGCGGCTTTCACCGCCTTCGCCTTCTTCGCCCATTTGCCCGCGTTGGCGCGGTGGACGCGGCGGCGGTTCCACACCGGCCCCGCATCTTCCCAATCCAGATTCATGCCGGCCAGCACCGCATCGGCGGTGGCGTGCCAGCTTCCCTCGGGCACCGTGCGGTCGGCCTTTTTCGTCACGCCCGCGACGACGAGGATTTCCTCGGCGCGCGTCATCGCGACATAGAAGAGCCGCCAATGCTCCTCGGCCGCCGCCTTCGCCGCCGCCTCATAGGCCTCGGCGAGCCTGCCGTGCCGCTCGTCGGCGGGGACCGCGAAGACGGGCAATTTCTCGCGCCCCTCGACATCGACGCTGAACGGGCGATGCCCGATCCCGGCGTCGTCGGTCGCGTCGGCGAGGATGACGATCGGCGCCTGCAACCCCTTCGAGCCGTGGACCGTCATCACGCGCACGACGTCGCTGCGCGCCTCGGTCTGGCGCTTGATGTCGCTCGCGCTGCCCTCGACCTGCGTCAGGAAGCCGAGCAGCGACAGTGTCTCGCGCGCCTCGAACGCCAGCGCCTGGTTGAGCAATTCGTCGATCGGATCGCGCGCCTCGCGCCCGAGCCGCGCATAGAGCTTGCGCCGCCCGTCGATCGGCCCCGACAGCAGGGTTTCGAGGAAGCGGAAGGGCGTGGTGTAGTCGGCCATGCCGAGCAATTGGCGCAGCGCCACCATCGTCGCGGCGGGCATGTCATCCTCCTGCGCGCGCAGATGCGCCCAGATCGGGGTGCGCCCGCGCGCCTTGGTGCGCGCATAAAGTTCGTCCTGCGACCAGCCGATCAGCGGCGAGACGAGCAGCGCGGCGAGGTTGAGGTCGTCGAGCGGCTGCACCGCGAAGCGCATCGCCGCCATCAGATCCTGCACGGCGAGCGGCTGGGCCAGCGCGAAGCGGTCGACGCCCGCGACCGGCACATGCAGCGCCTGCAGGCGGGCGACGATCCGCGCGGCGAGATCGCGGCGGCGGCGCACGAGGATCATCACGTCGCCCGGCGCGACGGGGCGGCCGTCCTTGCCGTGGTCGATCCACTGTTTCACCTCGCCCGCGATCGCGCGCGCGAGGCGCATCGAGGCGGGGTCCGATGCCGGGGCGCTCGTATCGCCGCCGGCCTCGTCGCCCTCGCCCGCGTCCGCCGCCGCTGCGTCCAGCGCCTTGTCGACCGGCAGCGGTTCCCACAATTCGACCTGCCCGGCGTGGACTTCGCGGTGCGGCCGGTGCAGCGGCTCGCTGCCGTCCAGCCCCATCGCTTCGGTCCCGCCCGCCGCGAGCCAGGCATCGACGACCTTCAGCACCGCCGGGGTCGAGCGATAGTTGGAGACGAGATCGACCTGCCGGAAATCCTGCCCCACACGCGCGCCGAGCCCGTGGAACAGGTCCCGCGCGGTCGCGAAGGCCTTGGGCTCGGTCCCCTGGAAGCCGAAAATCGCCTGCTTGCGGTCGCCGACGGTGAACAAAGTGCGCGCGCGCTCCACATCCTTCGCATGGACCGCGAAAAATTCCTCCGCCAGCGACAGGACGATGCCCCATTGGCGCATGTTCGTGTCCTGCGCCTCGTCGACCAAAATATGGTCGGTGCGCTGGTCGAGCTTGAAGCGCACCCATTCGCCGAAGCTGCTGACGCGCAGCAGCGAACCCGCGAGCGTGATCAGATCGTCGAAATCGGCGAGCCCCTTCTCGCGCTTCGCCAGCGCATAACCCGCGGCAAAGCGGCTGCCGAGCTTCCACGCCGCCGCCAGCTCGTCGGCGACGCGCATAGCGGTGGCGGTACCGCGCAGCGCGGTGGCCGCCTCGACGATCCGCACCGCGCTGTCCACGCAGTCGGTCATCCGCCCCTTGTCGCCCGCGAAGTCGGCGCGCAGTTCGCCCTTGCCGGTCAGGAAGCAGCCGATCAGCTCGTCCAGCATCGCCGCGCGCGCCGCGGCATCGGACATCAGCCAGCCGACCATCACGTCCGAACAGGCTTCGCCGGTTTTCGTCCCCCACGCGGAGCCGCTCGCCGCGACCGCTCGGATGTCGTCGTCGGAAACCACACCCGCCGCCAATTCTTCGACGATCCACGCATCGGGGTCGCCGCCGGGCAGATCGAACGCCGCGCGCAGATCGTGCGCCGCGGGCGGCAGCGCCGCGCCCGGCCCGCCGAACACCGCCGCGCAGCTCGACAGGAAGGACAGCGCCGCATCGGGGCCGAGCCGCCGCGACAGGTTGGCGGCGGCCTCGCGCAGCTCCTCTTCTTCACCCCTCCTCTTCAGAGGAGGGGCAGCGAGACTTGGTTCGGCGAAGCCGGACCTAGTCGCAGCGGGGTGGCGTCCCGCACCGGCGTCCACCCCCCCAAACCCCTCCTCTGAAGAGGAGGGGCTCAGGAGTTCGCCCAGCACCCGCCGCTTGAGCGTCTCCGCCTCATCCTCCTCGATCGGACGGAAGCCGGGGAGCAGCTTCGCCTCCAGCGGAAAGCTCGCGAGCAATGTCTGGCAGAAGCTGTGGATCGTCTGCACGCGGATCGCGCCGCCCGGGCTGTCGATCACCGTCGCGAACAGCGAGCGCGCGCGCTCCATCAGCCCCGGCCGGTCCCAGTCGAGCCCGAGCGCGCGCAGGTCGAGCCGCAGATCGCCCTCGCCCATCCGCACCCATGCGGCGAGCCGCTCGTGGATGCGGTGCGCCATCTCCGCCGCGCCCGCCTTGGTGAAGGTGATGCAGAGGATCGATTCGGGCGCCTCGCCTTCCAGCATCAGCCGCAGCACGCGCGCCGACAGCACCTGCGTCTTGCCCGTTCCCGCCGACGCGCCGAGCCACACATGGTGCGCGGGATCGGCGGCGGCGCCCTGCCGCAGGTCGAGCGTCGCAAGGCCGGAAGGCTTGCTCATGCGCCCTCCTCCCCGCGCCCGAACCATTCGTCGCGGCGCATCAACTGGTCATAGTCGCCATAGCCCGCCGCCTCGCCGGGCGCGAAAGGCGCCTCGCCGAACAGGTAGCGCGCCGCCAGCTCGCTGAGCGCGTCCGCGGCATGGTCGATCGCCTCCTCCGCACTCTTGAGGTCGCTGCGCGGGCCATGGGTGCGCGAAATCCTGCCCGCACCATCCGCGCGTCGGTCAGGGCGCAGGCTCCAATATTCGAGCGCCTCGACCGGCGCCGCGGCGATGCCCTCCATGCCGCCCTCGCGCGCGAGCAGTCCGAGCAGGCCGAGCTGGTTGTCCAGCTTCGCATAGGCCGCCTTCGCGCTCGGCGCACCGCCGCTCTTGTAATCGACGATGGCGAGGCCGCCATCGGCCAGCCGGTCGACGCGGTCGGCCTTGCCGTGTAGCGTCAGCCCGTCGGTGGTCATCTCGCCGCGCACCTCGACATCGACCGGCGCGCGCCCTTCCGCGTCGAGCAGCTGCCGTGCCGCCCAGCGCAGCGCGGGCTCGATGCGCGGCAGCCAGAAGGCGCGCGCGATCGCGTCGAGCGCGGGATCGTTCGCGAGCGCCGCCAGTTCGGCCTCGAACGCCTCGGCGCTCGCGCCAGCGCGCACCCAATCCTCGAACAATTGATGCACCCGCGTGCCCCGCCAGCGCGGATCGGGCGCGGCGCTCAGCGGCGCGAGCGCCGACAGGCCCAGCATCCGGTTGGCGTAAAAGGCAAAGGGATCGCGCGCGAGCCGGTCCACGCCGGTCACGCTGATGCTGCGCGGGCGCTCATCGGCGGGCGGGGCGGGCGCGGGGCGCTTCTCCGGCACTGGATCGCCCGGCGGCACGTCGAGCATCGCGGCGAGCCGCGTCACCGGCACCCCGCCCGGCATCGGCTCGGGAAGCTCGCCCGCGAGCGCCGCCAGCCGCAGCCAGAAGCGCGAGGCGACCGCCGGGTCGCCGCCGCTGCGCTGCGCGCGCGTCACGACGATATTGCCTGCGCCGAGCGCGCCCGCGAAATCATGCGCCGCCATCCCCTGCTGCCGTTCGGGCGCGGGCAGGCCGAGCAGGCGGCGGATGCCCGGCGCGAGCCAGGGGTCGGGCTGCGCCGCGGCGGGCCAGCGTCCCTCGTCGAGCCCGCCGAGGATCATCAGGTCGGCGCGCTGCAGCCGCGCCTCGAGCAGCCCCCAGATGAACAGGCGCGGGTGCCCGCCATAGGGCGGCCGGACGCTCTCGCCGCCGAGCAGGTCGCCGAGCATCGCCGGGAAGTCGGCGGGATCGACCAGCGCCGGTCCGTCGCCGCGCGCCAGCACCCAGCGATCGAACAGGTCCGCCAGCGAGCGCCCGGCCGGCCCCGTCCACACCGCGTCGCCGGCCAGCCATTCGAGCGCCTGCTGCAAGGCGGCGAGCAGCGCCGAGGGCGGTGCGGGCGAAGCGAAGGGCGCGAGCGCGGCGGCGAGCGCCGCCGCCACCTCGTCCCACCATGGCGCATGCTCTTCGGCGGCCGCTCGTTCGCGCCTGCTTTCGCTCGCGCCCCATTCGGCGATCCGCGCGGTCACCCCGGCCCAGCCCGGCTCCAGTCCCGGATCGCGCAGCAGCAGGTCGAGGTCGCGCAGCCGGTCAAGCCAGACCGTCCGCGCATCCCCCTTGCGGACCAGCGGATGGCCGAGCAGCGACACCAGCGCGACCGGGTTGAAATCGGCCGCCAGCCCGGCGAGCAGCAGCAACAGCGTCCCCGGCGGAGTGCGCGACAAAGGCTGCCCGGCGCTGTCGTCGACCTTGACATTCCAGCGCGCGAGCGCGGCCGCGACGCGCTCGGCGAGCGCGCGGTCGGGGGTCACCAGCGCCGCGGTGCGCCCCGGCACCTCCAGCGCCTCGCGCATCAGGAGCGCAATCCCCTGCGCCTCCTGCCCGTCGTCGGCGAAGACCGCCGCCGAAATGCCCGCCATCGCCGCTGGCTGCTCCCCCGCCGCCTGCCACCGCGCGGTGAAGGCGGCTGGAGTGAAGAGCAGTGATACGAATGGCGCGCGCGCCGCCGGCCCGTCGAATTCTGACGTCGCATCCCACTCGGCGACCTCGTCGCGGCTCACGCCCATGCGATCGAGGAGCAGCTTCAGATGATATTGCGGATGCGTTTCCAGCGGGCGCGCCGGATGTTCCGGGTCGGGGCTGGTCGGCCCCAGCGCCTCCCATTCCTCCGCCGCCATCCGGCCGTCGAGTCCCGGCAGCACGACCATGCCGCGCTCCAGCCCGGCAACGGTGCGCAGCAGCCGGGCGATGGCGGGCGCGGCGGTGGTGATGCCCGCCGCGACGGTGAAGCGCGCGGGCGGCGCGATGCGCCAGCCTTCGCTCACCCGGTCGAGCAGCCGGTTGCGGCGCACCGCGCGGTCCATCGTGCCGGTGCGGGCGAGTATGTCGGGCCAATGATCGACGAGCAGCCGCAGCCGCGACAGCGACGCCTGCCAATGCCCGGCGAAGGCGCCGAGGTCGAGATCGACGAGCGCCGCCGGCGCGACCTCTTCATAATGAAGCTGGTCGATGACGCGCGCGAGCCCCTCGGCAAGCTGGAACGCCGCCGCGCCGCGAATCGCCTCCTCGCCCGGCGGCGTGTGCCGTTCGATCAGCTCGGCGAGCAGCAGGCGGCGGCGCAGTGCGTCGATCGCGGGCAGCACGCCGCCCGATTCGTCGATCGGGTCGAGCGCGAGCGCCACGCTCTCGTCGAGGTCAGCGTCGCCGATCACCGCGAGCCGTGGCATCAGCAATCCCTTGCCCCCCGCGCGCACGAACGCCGCCTGCACCGCGCTGCGCGCCCGGTTGCTCGGGAGCAGGATCATGCCTTCGGCCAGCCCGAGCGCGCCGTCGGCGTAGCGGTCAATCAGCCCGGCGGCGAGCGCATCGGCGAAGGCCCGGTGAATGGGGATGGAGAAGAGGGTGGGTTTGGGTGTCATCCGGTCTCGTTATTCAGGTGCGGCCGCCGATACGCAAGCTGATCCTCCCTGTCGCGCAGCGATGGGGAGGGGGACCATCCGAAGGATGGTGGAGGGGTCCGCGAGCGTAGCGAGCGCTTCGCGCTCGGCCCCTCCGTCAGCCCTGCGGGCTGCCACCTCCCCATCGCTGCGCGACAGGGAGGATCGTCTGTCAAACCTCGCCCAGCGCCGCTTCGGTCGGCGCGATGCTTGCCGGGGTGCCGACGTCGAACCATTGCCCCATGTGCGACAGGCCATAGAGCCGCCCCGCCGCGATCGCGCGGTCCCACAGTATGTTGGTCGAAAACGCGCCCTCGGGGGCATCCTCCAGCAGGCGCGGCGAAATGAGCTGGACGCCAGTATAGACGAAGGGCGCGACGCGACCCGGCCTGCGCCGCGACAACCGCCCCGCCGGGTCCATGTGAAAATCGCCCTTGCCGCCATGCCCCGTCGCGCTCGCCTGCCGGATCAGCAGCAGCAGCGCATCCATCCGCGCCCCGTCCCAGTGGCGCGCGAGGTTGAGGATGCTGTCCTGCGGCCCGTCGGTCCAGATATTGTCGCTGTTGACGATCAGGATCGGGTCGCCCTTCAGCAGCGGCAGCGCCTTGACCATCCCGCCGCCGGTTTCGAGCAAATGCTTCCGCTCGTCGGACACCGCGATGCTGAAGGCGCGCTTCTGCTTCGCCAGATGTGCCTCGAGCGCGTCGGCGAGATAGTGGATGTTGACCACGACATGGCCGATCCCCGCCGCCTCGATCCGGTCGAGGCTGTGGTCGATCAGCGGCTTGCCCGCGACGCGCACCAGCGGCTTGGGACGCGTCGCGGTCAGCGGCCGCATCCGCTTGCCCAGCCCCGCCGCCATCACCATCGCGCTTTCGATCTTCGCCGTCATGCCCACGCCTCCGCGCGCTTGCCGGCGGGGACATGGGCGTCGAACCACGCCTTCACCGGCGCCAGCGCCGGATGCGCGAGGTCGCGTTCGAGCAGCCCCCACATGCGCGGCTGGAACTGCCGATACCCCGGCTTTCCATCGCGCTTCCACAGGCGGACGAAGACGCCGAGGATGCGCGTGTTGCGCTGCGCCGCGAGCGCCCAATAGGCGTCTTCGATATCGGTCCCGGTCGCTTGCCTGTAGCGATCGAGCATCGCCGCCTCGACCGCCGGGGTCACGTCGCGCCGCGCATCCTCGAGCACCGAGGCGAGATCATAGGCCGGATGGCCGACCAGCGCGTCCTGAAAATCGAGCAGGCCATAATGCGCAATCCCCGTCCGCCCCGGCACCAGCATGATATTCTCGGCATGATAGTCGCGCAGCACGGTGACGCGCGGCAGGCCGTCGGTTTGGACCGGCGCCAGCACCGCCTCCCATGCGGCGCGAAAACCGTCGCGGTCGGCGTCGATCTCCAGTGCCGGGCCATACCAGTCGGTGAACAGCATCACCTCGTCGAGCCATTGCTCCAGCCCATGCACCGGCAGCCCCGCCATCGGCGGCCGGGCGTGGAGGTGGACCAGCAGATCGGTCACGCCGGCATAATATCCGGCCTCGGCCTCCGGCTGCGCATCGAGCGTCTCGCGCAGCCGCGCGTCGCCGAAATCCTCGATCAGCAGCAGCCCCTTTTCGAGGTCGCACGCAAGGATCGCGGGCGCGCTCAACCCCTCGCCGCGCAGCCATTCGGCGACCGCGACGAAGGGCCGCGGGTCCTCGTGCGGCGGCGGCGCGTCCATCAGCACCGCGCGCCTTTCCCCATCAACGACGCGGAAATAGCGGCGAAAGGAGGCATCCCCCGCGAGCGGCAATATCTGCGCCTCGCCCCAGCCATGCGCGGCGAGGAAGGCGGGCGCATGGTCGGGCGGAATCATCGGAGGGGCCATCGGCTCCCCCAAGCGGGCGGCACCTCGGCTGTCAAGACGCGGGCGTCGCCGCCGCCCGAAATCGTCAGCGTCAGCGCACCGGGCCAGCCCTCCGGCCCCAGCCGCTCGGGCCATTCGATCAGCAGCGCGCCGTCATGGAGATAATCGTCGAGCCCCAGTTCGATCAGCTCGCTTTCGTCCTCGATCCGGTAGAGATCGACATGCGCGATGGGGAGGTCCACCTCGGGCGGCGCATAGGGCTGGACGATAGCAAAGGTCGGGCTGGGCGCCTCGCCCGCGAGCCCGCGCGCCTTGAGCATCGCGCGCGCCAGCGTCGTCTTCCCCGCCCCGAGATCGCCCGACAGCAGGACGACGTCGCCCGGCAACAATGCCGCGCCGATGGCGCCGCCGATGCGGTCGGCGTCTGCGAGATTATAGGGACGACTGGACTGCATCGCCGCGCTGAAAAAGATTCGCGCAGAGGCGCAGAGGACGCAGAGATTTTCGATTCACGCGGAGACGCGGAGACGCGGAGAAAAAGCTTCGGACCGACAGGTCCTTCAACAATCCGAATGGTTCGGCCGGACGCAAGGTCTGAAGAGGACAGCCGCTTCGCGGCGATCGCAATTTCTCCGCGTCTCCGCGTCTCCGCGTGAACTTTTCTTCCTTCTCCGCGAACTCTGCGCCTCTGCGCGCATCCTTGGTCGTCGCAGGAAAAAGCAAAGCACCCGGCACCGTCATGCGCCCCGCGGCAGGCTGACGCGCACCAGCGTCCCCTGCCCCTTTTCGCTCATCACCTCCATCGCCCCGCCGTGCGCGGCAACGAGCTGGCGCGCGAGCGCGAGGCCGATGCCGCCGGTTGCGGTGCCCGCCTGCATGCCCTTGGTCACCGCCGCGACCGCGTCGGGCAGGCCGGGGCCGTTGTCGGACACGATGATGTCGACCCCCTTCGCATCGCCGTCGGCGTGGAGCAGCACGCGCGCGCCCTTCTTCCGCCCCGCCGCGGTGTAGCGCACTGCATTGTCGAGCAGCCCCGCGACGAGCCGCGACAACCGCAGCGCATCGCCCTCGACGCTGCCGACCGCGTCGGACAGATTGCCGGCCAGCTCGACGCCCTCGGCGTCCGCAAAGGGCCGGGCGTCGGCGAGCGCGCCCTCCAGCAGCGCACGCACATCGACCGGCGCGCGCTCGATCGCCAGCGTTCCCGCCTCGCCCTGCGCGAGGTCGAGCACATCGTCGATCTGCCGCCCCAGCACCGCGACCGAATCCATGATCGCATCGACATAGGTGCCCTGCTGCTCCGACAGCTTCCCGGCATAGCCCGCCTGCAGCATTTCGCCGAAGCCGCCGATCGAGGTCAGCGGCGTGCGCAGCTCATAGCTCATCCGCGACAGGAAGGCGGTCTTGACCTTGTCGGCCGCTTCCAGCGCCTCGTTGCGCTCGCGCAGCGCGCTTTCCATCTTCCGGCTGTCGGTGACATCGAGCATGATCAGCAGCGCATTGCCGTCGGGCAGCGGGATCGCCGCGAAATCGAAATGACGCCCGTCCCGGAAGCGTATCTCGCCCGCGCGCTGCGTCCGTTCGAGCGTCGCGGCGCGGATCACCTCCTGCACGATGCTGATCTGGTTGGGCTTGGCGAGCCGGTCGGCGAGCCCGCCCATCAGCGCATCGACGCGCGGATGCGCCGCCAGCGTCGGCTCGTCGACGCCCCACAGGCGGCGGAAGCGCTGGTTCCACAGATGCAGCCGCCCGTCGGGTGCGAACACCGCCACCGCCTCGAACAGATTGTCGAAGGTCGCGGTGCGCACACGCAGCAGCGTATCGCGCGCGCCCGCAAGCTGCACCTGCTCGGTGCGGTCCTCGGCGATCAGCAGCAGGCCGCCGTCGGGGGTCGGCTGGGCGACCACGCGGAGATGCGTGCCGTCGCGCAGCAGCCAGTCCTCCTCGACCGCCCCGGCACTCGCGAACCAGCCGACATGCGCCTGCCGCCATTCAGGGAAGTCGCGCACCTCGGGCGTGCGCCCGGCGTCGCGCCACGCGTCGAGTAGCAGGGCGAAATCGGGCGCCTCGGCGACCTCGTCGGCGTCGAGCCCGAACAGGCGGCGGAACGGCTGGTTGGCGAAGATCAGGCCGTGGTCGTCGCCGAACTGCGCGACCGCCGCCGACAGCCGGTCGAGCAGCTCGCGCTGCGCGTCGGCGAAGCGGCGGTGCGCGCCGCGCTCGCTCTCCAGCTCCTGCACGTCGATCGCATAGCCCGCGACGCCGATCGGCCGCCCGCCCTGCGGCGTCAGCGGCACGTCGACGACGCGCATGATCCGCCGCTCGCCGGCGATGGTCACGGGAACCGTGCGCATCTGCGCCGCGCCTGCTGCGCGCGCGGCGTCGGCCGCCTCGGCGGGGCTCACCCCGGCAACCGGCTCGACCAGTTCGATGCCCTGCGCGATCACCGCGTCGGCGCTCGCCGCCTCGACCGCCTGAACATAGGCGCGGTTGACGAGCCCCAGCTCGAGCCGCGTATCGCGGAACCACATCGGAAAGGGCGCGACCTCGATCAGCCCCGACAAAGCCTCGAACGCCCCCATCGCCTCGTCGCGCTCGCGCTTCAGCGTGAATTGCGAGGCGAGGCTGTCGGTCGCGTCGTCGAGCCACAGCAGCACGCTGCCCGCGCCGCCGATCGCCTGCGGCGCCGGGGCGCCGTGGACCAGGATGGTGCGCGCCCCGCCCCGCGGCTTCAGGCTCATGGTGAAGGGCTTGGCGCCGCGCTGCGCGCCGAGGATCGCCTGCCGCAGCGCCTCGTGCGCCGCCTGGTCGAGCCCGGCGTCGAGGCCGCGCAGCTCGTCGAAATTGCGCGGGCCGCGATCAAGCCCCAGCCAGCGCCCGAGCCGTTCGCTCGCCTCGATGCGCCAGTCGCCGCGCACGACGACGGGCAGATAGGGCGACGCCTCGATCAGGCCCGCAAGCCGCTCGGTCTGCGCCGCGGCGAAGGCGGAGCGCCGCTGCGTCGCCAGCCCGCGCGCCGCGGCCCACAGGCCCACGAGCAGCCAGAAGGCGGCGAAGAGTCCCAAAGCGAAAAGGGCGCTCGACGACAATGTCATGGCCGCCGGATCGCCGGCGGCAGAATAGGGTGCATGGGGCGCCTTGCCATGGCTTCGCCCTATCGACTGTCCGGGGGCGTTTCAATCGCCTCGCGCCGGTGCGACCGGCGCAGCGGCGCACAGGCAGGCCGACCGGCCGCATAGGCAGTGCGGCATTCGGGCCACAGGTGATGCACAACCTCCTCAAATGGCCGCATATTGCTTGACTTGGTATGAAAGCTTTGAAACCCTTGCGACATGGCAGGCCCCAGGCCGCCGGAAAAGTCCGGACGGCTTGGCATTTCCCGGGGAAATGCGCGCCTGAACCAGTCATAAACGGGGAAAAAACATGATCTATAACAACAGGGCCGCGGCGTCTTCGCGTCGCAATCTCGGTTTGGCCAGCCTCTCCGCGATGGCGGTGATGATGGCGGCGCCCGCTGCCGCGCAGGACAGCGCGCCCCAAGGCGGCACCGATGCGGAAAGCGCCGACGAGGCCACCATCGTCGTCACCGGCTCGCGCCTGCGCAACACCACGCCGTTCAACAGCCCCGATCCCATTTCGGTGATCGATCCCGTCATCGCGTCGAAGGAAGGCAAGTTCGACCTCGCCTCGACGCTGCAGAGCTCGCCGATCGCGGCGGGCTCGACCCAGATCACGGCGGCGATCTCGTCGAACTTCGTCACCAACGGCGGCCCCGGCGCGCAGACGATCGACCTTCGCGGCCTCGGCGCCAACCGCACGCTCGTCCTGCTGAACGGCCGTCGCGCCGGCCCGGCGGGCACCCGCGGCGGCGTGTCGTCCTTCGACCTCAACGTGCTGCCGCAATCGCTCGCACAGAATATCCAGATCCTGAAGACCGGCGCCTCGTCGGTCTATGGGTCGGACGCCGTCGCGGGCGTGGTCAACATCATCACCAGGACCGACACCAACGGCCTCGAACTCAGCGGCACCGTGTCGGCGCCCTTCGGAGGCGGCGGCGAGGAATATCGCGTCAACGCCATCTGGGGCAAGACCTTCAGCCGCGGCCATATCCTGGTCGCCGCCGACTATACCAAGGTCAAGGAACTGGCGCGCGGCGACCGCGGCTATCTCGCCTGTCCGGAAGCCTATACTTTCCGTCCCGACGGCAGCCGCGCCGACCTGATCGACCCGCGCACCGGCCAGTTCAAGTGCGAGGATCTGCGCTGGGGCCATGTGTGGACCTATAATCTGATCGACAACCTCCAGCTCGACGGACCGGGCGGGCCGAACACCGGCCTCAACACCTCGCCGACCGGAGCGACCGTGCTGATGCAATATCAGTATCCGGGGGAAACGCTGGGCGTTCCGACATACGGCACGCCGGCCTATCCGGGTGACTTCGGCATGCCGGCCGGCTGGTTCCCGACCGGCTATAATACGGCGGCACTGGCGATCCAGAACGCCTATCACCCCTTTGTCGAACAGCAGACGATCATTCCCGAAACCGAATTGTTCACTGCCTTCGCCGATGCGTCGTTCGAAGTGTCGGATTCGGTCGAACTGTTCGGCGAATTCCTGTTCAACCGCCGCAAGACCTATCAGAACGGCTGGCGCCAGTTCTGGAACTTCGGTTACACCGGCGATCTCTACGGCACCGGCTACAATACCAATATCTGGGCGCCGGGCTGGACGGGCA
The DNA here is from genome assembly GCA_937873425.1 of uncultured Sphingopyxis sp. Taxonomy (GTDB): domain Bacteria; phylum Pseudomonadota; class Alphaproteobacteria; order Sphingomonadales; family Sphingomonadaceae; genus Sphingopyxis. The sequence continues at coordinate 42,824 of CALMYE010000027.1, forward strand.
TCAACCTCGTCAGCCCGACCGCGATCACAGATCAGGCCGACAGCAGCCAGAAGGTCGATTATTATCGCGGCGTCGCCGGTCTGCGCGGCGATTTCGGCAGTTCGAGCAAATGGCGCTGGGAAGCCCATGGCCAGTACAGCAAGAGCATCGGTCGCTATCGCCAGCAGCAGGCGCTGCAGGACGCCTATGACTCGGGCATCGAGCAGGGCCTGTATTTCGGCGGGTCGTGCGTCGGCACGGTCCTGCCCGTCTCGGGCAAGCAGTGCATCGACATGCGCTGGATGGACCCCTTCTTCCTGCGCGGCGAACTGACTGACGCGGAGAAGGACTTCTACTTCTCGTGGGAAGAGGGCAAGACCGTCTATACCCAGACGTCGGGCGAGGCCACCGTCAACGGCGATCTCTTCGCCCTGCCGGCCGGCGCGGTCCAAGTGGCGCTCGGCGCGACCATCCGCCAGGACAAGATCAACGACGTTCCGGGCGAAATCACCCGCGCGGGCAATGCCTGGGGCGCCTCGACCTCGGGGATCACCGCAGGCAAGAGCGTCACCAAGGAGGTGTTCGGCGAAATCAACATTCCGCTGCTCGCCGACAAGCCCTTCTTCCAGAATCTGACGCTGTCGGGCGCCGCACGTCTCACCAGCGTGAAATCGACGCGCGCGTCCGACGGTCTGTCGGACAGCGACAACGGGAACTGGACCTACAAGCTGGGCGCCAACTGGGCGCTGAACGACACCATCCGGTTCCGCGCCAGCTATGGCACCTCGTTCCGCGCCCCGGCGCTGTTCGAGCTGTTCCTCGCGGACGAGACCAGCTTCCCCGCGCAGCGCAACATCGACCCCTGTATCCAGTGGGCGGACAATCTGGCGCAGGGCAACATCAGCCAGCGTATCGCGGACAACTGCGCCGCCGACGGTATTCCCGGCAACCACTCGGGTGCCGGTGTCAGCGCGACGGCAACTTCGCGCGGCGGTGTCGGCAACCTCCAGTCGGAAACATCGAAGGCACTGGTCGTTGGCGGCGTATTGTCGCCGAAGTTCGCTTTCCTGCCGAACACGACGATCAATATCGCGGTCGATTATTTCGACATCAAGGTGAAGGGCGAGATCACCCAGCTCGGTTCCCGCACGATCCTGTTCGGCTGCTATGATTCGGACAATTTTCCGAACGATCCGCTGTGCAACCTGTTCACTCGCGGCCAGACCGCGGCACCGAACAATATCAACGAGGTGCGCGACCAGTTCGTGAACATCGCGCGCCAGCGGAACAGCGGCGTCGATGTCAACGTCAATATCCGTCACGACCTCGGCAAGCTCGGCCGCCTGTCGTTCACGGCCGACATGACCTGGCAGACGAAGGACATCTTCCAGCTGCTGCCGACGTCGCCCGTCACTACGGACAATGGCCAGGTCGGGTCGCCGCGATGGATCGGCGATTTCCGCATGAGCTGGTCGACCAACAGCGGCACGACGCTCTTTTATGGCATGAACGTCATCGGCAGTTCGTCGAACATGAACCTGTTCCTCGCCCGCAACGGCGGCCAGCCCTGCATCAACAGCGCGGTGCGCGGAACCTATTGTCCGAAGCTCGACACGCCGGCGATCTTCTATCACAATGCGTCGGTGACGCAGGAAATCGCCGACGGCCGCTTCGAGATCACGCTGGGCGTCAGCAACATCTTCGACACACGCCCGCCGCGCGTATCGACGCTGAACGGCAGCACGACCTCGATGCTCGGCCCGGTGGTCGCGGCGTCGCAATATGGCTTCAGCGGACGCCGCGGATTCATCAGCGTCAAATCCAAATTCTGATGAATTGACACATTGGGGGACCGGGCGGCATGGCGACATGCCGCCCGGTTTCTTTTTGGGGCTTGCAGGAGTGTCTTCGCCCATGCCGCAGATCATGGTGAAAGCCGACACGCTGGACGCGGAGAACCGCCGCTTCGTGCAGGCACCGCTGCGCCAGGGCGTGTTCCTCAACAGCGTGCCCAAGAGCGGCAGCCACCTGCTGCGCAACATCGTCCGCATGTTCGTGCCGGTCGACCAGCAATATCAGGCCGACTTCATCCAGTGGCCGAACCTGCAGCAGCATCGCCACGCCTTCGATCCGGCGCGGCCGATGCTCAGCTGGGGCCATCTCTTCTTCGCCGACGCCTCGGCGATCGAGACCGCGCCGACGCGCCGCATCCTCCTCTATCGCGACCCCTATGACTGGGTGATCGCGCGCGCGCGCTTTTTCGCGTCGGAGCAATTTTCGGGCAATATGGACTTTCTGAAGACCGGCGCGCTCGACATCGACGAATTGCTGACGATGATGATCTTCGGCCTGCCCGGCAAGGCGCCGTCGCTCAATGACATTTATGAACTCAACGCCGCCGCCTGGCTCGGCGCGCGAACCCATATCGTCCGCTACGAGGATCTGGTGGGGCATCTCGCCGATCTCGACAGCGATGCCGCGGACCGCTTCTTCGCCGACCTGCTCGGCGCCTGCGGCATCGACCGCCCCGACGACTGGCGCGCGCGCGTCCGCATCGGTTCCGACCGCAAGCAGAGCGCGACCGCGCGCGAGAATCTGACCGGCATGCCGCTCGATTTTCCCGCCGTGCTCGGCGAACGCCACCGCGCGCTCGTCGATTATCAGGCGCCGGGCCTCCGTGCCCTCCTCGGCTATCGCTAGGGGCGGGTGCGATGACGCCACAGGGAACCGTAACCCTCCATCCGCTGCTGGGCGAGGCGGCGGATCTCGCTACGGCGGGGCATCTCGAGGAGGCGGCGCAGCGCGTGATGGCGCATCTGCGGCGCTATCCCGACGATCCCCCCGGCCTCGCGATGCTGGGGGAGATCGCCATGCTGCTCGGCGCGCTCGTCCAGGCCGAGCATTTCCTGCGCCGCGCGCTCGCTGCCGACCCGCGCAACATGGAGGCGCGCCGCCAGCTCGCGTCGGTGCTCAACCAGCAGGAGCGGCTCGACGAAGCCGCCCGCCTGTTCGGGGAACTCGCCGCGGAGGTCGATGATTCGACGGTGTCCGCCATGCACGCCCAGATACTCGACAAGCTCGGCCGCAACGACGAGGCGCGGGCGATTCAGGCGGCGCTGACGCAAAGCAACGGCGACCGGCCGCATCACTGGATCGCTCTCGGTCACAATCTGCGCGCCGCGGGCGACATCGACGGTGCGGTGCGCGCCTATCGCAGCGCGATAGAGGCCGACGAGGAATGCGGCGAAGCCTGGTGGGGCCTCGCCGGTATCAAGAGCAAGCTGCTCACCGACGCCGACATCGAGCATATGCACCGCATGATCGGCATCGCCATCGACGTGCGCAACAGCGCGCCGCTCCACTTCGCGCTCGCCCGCGCGCTGCACGACCGCGGCCGCCACAAGGAAGCGTTCGACCATTATGCCGAAGGCAACCGCCAGCGCGCCGAGGACATCGGCTATGACGCCCGCGAACTGACCGCCGAAATCGCCGAGACCGAGCGGATCGCCGGCCCCGCCTTCATCGCCTCGCTCGACCAGGCGCCGGTCGGCGACGCCGTCCCCGTCTTCATCGTCAGCCTGCCGCGGTCGGGATCGACCCTGCTCGAACAGATGCTGGGCAGCCATCCCGACATCGAGCCGGTCGGCGAGCTCCCCTATGCGCCGGCGATCCTGCGCGGCGCGATGGAGATGGCGACGCGGCGCGGCAGCACGACGGTGACGCAGCTGATTGCGGGCCTGCCGCCGCAACTTGCCCGGACGATGGGCGAGGACTATCTCCGCCGCGCGGCGCTGCACCGCAAGACCGGCCGCCGCTTCTTCGTCGACAAGCTGCCGCACAACTGGAGCAACATTCTCTTCCTCCGCCGCATCCTGCCGCAGGCGAAGTTCCTCGACATCCGCCGCGCGGCGATGGACTGCTGCTTCTCCAACTTCACCCAGAGCTTCAGCCGCGCGCACGCCGCCTCCTTCCGGCTTGCGGACATCGGGCAATGCTATGTCGATTATGTCCGCTTGATGGCGCACCTCGACCGCGCCGCGCCGAACATGGTGCATCATATCGATTATGCGGCGATGGTCGCCGATCCAGAGGCGCAGCTGCGCCCCGCCTTCGCCTATCTCGGCCTCGAATGGGACCCGGCGGTGCTCGAATTCCACAAGCTCGACCGCGTCGTGCGCACCCCGTCGAGCGAACAGGTCCGCCGCCCGCTCAACCGCGACGGGATGGAGGTATGGAAACCCTATGCCGAATGGCTGGGGCCGCTGCGCGACGCGCTGGGGCCGCTCGCCGAATGAAAGAGGGCGCCGGAAACCCGGCGCCCCCGTCCTGCGCATCGCGCGATGCGATCAATAGCGATAATGATCGGGTTTGAACGGTCCGGCGACCGGCACGCCGATATAGTCGGCCTGCTTCTGCGTCAGCGTCGACAGCTTCACGCCCAGTTTCTCGAGGTGCAGCGCCGCGACCTTTTCGTCGAGATGCTTGGGCAGGACATAGACCTGGTTCTGATATTCATCGCCCTTGGTGAACAGCTCGATCTGCGCCAGCACCTGGTTGGTGAAGCTCGACGACATGACGAACGACGGGTGGCCGGTCGCGCAGCCGAGGTTCACGAGACGGCCCTTCGCCAGCACGATGATCTGCTTGCCGTCGGGGAATTCGACCAGGTCGGTGCCGGGCTTGACCTCGGTCCACTTGTAGTTGGCGAGCGCCGCGATCTGGATCTCGCTGTCGAAGTGGCCGATGTTGCACACGATCGCCATCGGCTTCATCGCCGCCATATGCTCGGCGGTGATGACGTCGGCGTTGCCGGTCGCGGTGCAGAAGATGTCGGCGCGCGCGACGGCCTCGTCCATGGTGACGACCTCATAGCCTTCCATCGCCGCCTGCAGCGCGCAGATCGGGTCGATTTCGGTCACCAGCACGCGCGCGCCGCCGTTGCGCAGGCTCGCGGCCGAGCCCTTGCCGACATCGCCGAAGCCCGCGACGCAGGCGACCTTGCCCGCCAGCATCACGTCGGTGGCGCGGCGGATCGCATCGACCAGCGATTCTTTGCAGCCATAGAGATTGTCGAATTTCGACTTGGTGACGCTGTCGTTGACGTTGATCGCGGGGAAGGGCAGCTCGCCCTTCTTGGCAATCTCGTAGAGGCGGTGGACGCCCGTCGTCGTTTCCTCCGACACGCCCTTCAGGGCCTTGACCGTCCGGGTCAGATAGCCGGGGTTCGCCGCGACGAACGCCTTGAGCGCGCGCTGGAACTCGACCTCCTCTTCATTCTCGGGCGCGGGCAGTTCGGCGCCGGCCTCGATCTTCGCGCCCCACAGCGCGAACATGGTGGCGTCGCCGCCGTCGTCGAGGATGATGTTCGCGGTCTCGTCGCCCCAGTCGAAGATGCGGCCGACATAGTCCCAGTAATCGGCCAGGCTCTCGCCCTTCACCGCGAAGACCGGCGTGCCGCCTGCGGCGATCGCGGCGGCGGCATGGTCCTGCGTCGAGAAGATGTTGCACGTCGCCCAGCGCACCTCGGCGCCGAGCGCGGTCAGCGTCTCGATCAGCACCGCGGTCTGGATCGTCATGTGCAGCGAACCGGTGATGCGCGCGCCCTTCAGCGGCTGCGCGGCGCCGAACTCGCTGCGCAGCGCCATCAGGCCGGGCATTTCGGTTTCGGCGATCGCGATTTCCTTGCGGCCGAAATCGGCGAGGCCGATGTCGGCGATCACATAGTCACTTGTGTCGGCGGCGAGAGTGGCCACGATGCTTGTCTCCTGTCAGGCGAGGCGCGGACGCATGCGCGCGCCCGCGAAATTATGTTGCGCGGCCTAGCCGAAAGCGCGCCTGCGATCAAATATAAACTTTTCTTTATATCGCAAGGGCAGCGCGGTGCGGCGACAGGACAGGCCCCACGAGCGCGATTCGCCGGCTCCGATCCGGAAGGGCGGGGCAAAAAATTTCTATCGCCGCCGATTGTGACAATCGGCGGACGCGAATTGTGACAGCGAGTCGCCGGCGCCAAGATTCTGAAAATCCTGACTTATAATGCGACTTGCGATAAGCATAGTCGGTGATTGTGACAACTATGTTACAAACCCCCGAAAACATTGACTTTTTCTGCAGCGCGCAAGAAAATCGGCCAAAGTTTTCGGGGAGATACGATATGAAGAAAATCCTGCTGCCGCTCGTCGCTCTCGCCTTCGCGACCCCTGCCGCCGCGCAGTCGATCATCGTCGTCACCGGTCCCGAGCGCGATGCGCAGCAGTTGCCGGTCGCCTATGCCGAGCTCAGGGCGGGCGACAATGAAGGCGCGCTCGAACGGCTCGCAGGCGAAACGACGGTCGACGAACGCGACCCGTCGCGGCTGATCAACATGGGCACCGCCTATGCCCGCCTCGGCCGCACCGCCGACGCCGCGACCGCCTACGAAGCCGCGCTCGCCAGCCCGATCCGTTACGATCTCGAGCTTGCCGACGGCCGCTATGTCGATTCGCGCTGGGCCGCGCGCACCGCGCTCGCCAATCTGAAACAGGACCGCCCGCTGCTCGCGCTGGCGCGATAGGCTCCGGCAAGCGTTTCTACGCCTCGCCGCCCTCGGTGGTCAGCAGGCGCGCGTCGATCCCGGCTTCGGCGAAGGCCGCCTGCCAGCGCCGGTCGGGCGGGGTGTCGAACAGCAGTGCGTCGCTGCCCGGCGTGACGTGCCAGCCGTGGCGCACCATCTCCTCTTCCAGCTGCCCCGCACTCCAGCCGGCATAGCCCAGCGCCACGAGCCAGCGGGCGGGGCCGCGCCCCTCGCCGATCGCGCGTAGGATATCGTGCGAACTCGACACCATCCAGCGGTCCGCCACCTGCACCGTCCCCTCGCCGCCCCAGTCGGCGCTGTGCAGCACGAAGCCGCGCGTCTGCTCGACCGGACCGCCGAGGAACACCGGCGCCTCCAGCGGGTCGTCGTGCGCGATGTCGAGCTGGTCGAGCACCGCGCCGACCGTCATTCCGCCGATCGGATCGGCGATCCCGATCCCCATCGCGCCGTCTTCATCATGGCTGACCATCGCGATCACCGAATGCTCGAAACGGGGATCGCCGATGCCGGGGAGCGCGAGCAGCAATTGGCCGGTGAACCAGGGGGGCGCGGTGTCCATCGCGGCAACATGGCGCGTGGAATGGGCGGGGTCCAGCACCTTTGGTTCGGGGAAGCGGACGATCCTCCCCCTTGGGGGAGGGGAACCATGCGAAGCATGGTGGAGGGGCACGCGAGCTGTTTCCTGCCCTCGATAGAAAGCGCGACGCCGCCTGTGCCCCTCCACCACCCTGCGGGTGGTCCCCCTCCCCGTGCCGGGGAGGACTTTTGGCAACACCCGGTAGTAAACAGACAGCCGCCCGCTATCCCCTCTCCATCCACTTGACTCCCGCCCGCCCGCACCCGATGTCACGCCGCGAACCAAATCCCCAAACGAAAGGATGCCGAAATGACGATCCAGACCGGAGACACGCTGCCCGACGCCAAGCTGGTCAAGGTGACCGAAGGCGGTCCCGAACAGGTCAGCACCGCCGATTATTTCAAGGGCCGCAAGGTCGCGCTCTTCTCGGTTCCCGGCGCCTTCACCCCCACCTGCTCGGCCAAGCATCTGCCGGGCTTCGTCGAAAAGGCCGAGGAGCTGAAGGCCAAGGGCATCGACGAGATCGCCTGCACCGCGGTCAACGACGCCTTCGTCATGGGCGCCTGGGGCAAGGGCGCGGGCGCCGACGCGATCACCATGCTCGCCGACGGCAACGGCGCCTTCGCCGAAGCGGTCGGGCTGACGATGGACGGCACCGCCTTTGGCATGGGCAAGCGCGGCCAGCGCTTCTCGATGGTCGTCAACGACGGGGTCGTCGAACAGTTGAACGTCGAAGCGCCGGGCGAGTTCCGGGTGTCGAGCGCCGATCACATGCTGGAGCAGCTTTGAAGCATCGAGAAAAGCCCCTCCTCTTCAGAGGAGGGGTTTGGGGTGGTGGCGCGCGATAGCGCGCAAGACCGATGGCACCACCCCGCTGCGACTAGGTCCGGCTGACGCCGAACCAAGTCTCGCTGCCCCTCCTCTGAAGAGGAGGGGTTCGTTGGAAACCCGGCCCCCTTCCCTTTTGTCACATTTTCGTGCAACACCCCCGCGATGACATCCAGATCATCGCACGAAACCCCCGACACCGCCGCCCTCGTCGACCACATCATCGCGGAACTTCAAACGCGTTTCCGCACGTCGGTCACCAATCTCAAATCGGCGATCGCCGCCTATGTGCAGGACGGCACGCTGCCCCCCGCCGATGCCGCCGCAACCGGATTGTTCGACTATCCGGCGCTGCGCGTCACGACCAGCGGCGAATTTCGCGAGGGCCAGGGCGGCCACAACCTCGCCTTCGGTCATTTCGAGCGCGCGGGCGAATTCGTCACCACCGTCACCCGCCCCGACCTGTTCGAGGCCTATCTGCGCGAACAGCTCAGCCTGATCGTCCGCCACTATGAAGTGACTGTCGAGGTCACGCGCACCGGACAGCAGATCCCCTTTCCCTATGTGCTCGACGCCAGCGACGGGTCGGACATGGGACGCGTCACCCCGCTCGAACTCGCGCGGCACTTCCCGACGACCGAGCTTGCCGACATCGGCGACGAACTGGCCGATGGCCTGTTCGGCGCCGATCCGGCGGCGGCACAGCCGCTCGCGCTGTTCGACGCACTGCGCACCGACTTTTCCCTCGCGCGCCTGCGCCACTATACCGGCACCGCACCCGAGCATTTCCAGCGCTATATCCTGTTCACCAACTATCACCGCTATGTCGACGAATTCGTCGCCTGGGCGGGCGCACAGGTCGGACAGGGCCGCTACACCGCGCTCGCCGGCGCGGGCGGTCTCTATGTCGACCAGGCCGGCACCAACGCCAGCGCGCTCGTCGCCGACAGCGCGTGGCGGCGGCACCAGATGCCCGCCTATCACCTGATCGCGCCCGATGGGGCGGGCATCAGCCTCGTCAACATCGGCGTCGGTCCCTCGAACGCCAAGACGATCTGCGACCATCTCGCCGTGCTGCGGCCGGAGGCGTGGATGATGATCGGTCACTGCGGCGGCCTGCGCCCGACGCAGCGCATCGGCGACTATGTGCTCGCCCACGCGTACCTGCGCGACGACCATATTCTCGACAGCGTGCTGCCGATCGAAATCCCGATCCCGCCGATCGCCGAGGTGCAGCAGGCGCTCGCCGGCGCGGCGGAGGCGGTGTCGGGGACCAGCGGCGCCGACCTCAAGAAACGCATGCGCACCGGCACCGTCGTCACCACCGACGACCGCAACTGGGAACTGCGCTACACCGACTCGGCGCTGCGCTTCTCGCAGTCGCGCGCGATCGGTATCGACATGGAAAGCGCGACCATCGCCGCGCAGGGCTATCGCTTCCGCGTGCCTTACGGCACCCTGCTCTGCGTCAGCGACAAGCCGCTCCACGGCGAACTCAAGCTGCCCGGACAGGCCAACCGCTTCTATGAGGAAGCGATCGCCGCCCACCTCCAGATCGGCATCCACACCTGCGAGATGCTGCGCGACGAGGGCGCCAAGCTGCACAGTCGCAAGCTGCGCGCGTTCAACGAGCCGCCGTTCCGGTGAGCCTCACCCTCTCCCGCTCGGTCGCCGGCCGCGTTGCGATCGTCACCGGCGCCGCCAGCGGCATGGGCCGCGCGACCGCGCTGCTGCTCGCCGCCGAGGGCGCGAAGGTCGCGGTCACCGACCTCGACCTCGCCGCCTGCGAGGGTGTGGCGGCACAGGCCGGACCGAACGCCCACGCCTTCGCGCTCGACGTATCCGACGGCGACGCGATCAAACGGGTCGTCGCCGACATCGCCGCGGCCTTCGGCGGCATCGATATCCTCATCAACAATGCCGGCGTCTCCAGCTTCTGCCCGCTCGAGGCCGACGACTATGACGCGGTCTGGCATCGCGCGATCGCGGTGATGCTGACCGCGCACCAGCGCATGGTCCGCGCCGCGCTGCCCTGGCTGCGGCAAAGCGACGCCGCGCGCATCGTCAACATCGCCTCGACCGAGGGGCTCGGCGCGACGCCGGGCGATACCCCCTATGTCGCCGCCAAGACCGGCGTCACCGGCCTGACGCGCGGTCTCGCCGTCGACCTCGGCAAGGAAGGCATCACCGTCAACTGCATTTGCCCCGGCCCGATCCACACCGGCATGACCGACAAGGTGCCCGACGCGGACAAGGCGGTGTTCGCTCGGCGCCGCACCGCGCTCCGCCGCTACGGCGAGCCGGAGGAGGTCGCGCATGTGACGCTCAGCCTCGTCCTCCCCGCCGCGAGCTACATCACCGGCGCGGTGATCCCGGTCGACGGCGGATTGATGGCAAGGAATGCGTGAACCCGCTCCTATTGAATCACTTCGTCATTGCGAGCGAAGCGAAGCAATCCAGAGTCTGCGTAAACCGCTCTTGATTGCTTCGCTACGCTCGCAATGACGAAACTATGGTCGCGGCGCACGAACCCTAAACATACATCCCCTCGCGCAGATTGATCCCGTGCTCGATCCACATCTTGAGCGCGCACAGCATCTGCGACCAGCCTTGGCAATTGCCGTATGACGCCTCCAGCGCGCCCTGATTCTCGTGCCAGCCCTCCTCGGCGATCTCGACGAGCGTGCGGCCGTCGTCGAGGCCCTTGAAGCGCATCGTCACGCGCGTGCGATAGCCCGCATCCTTGGGCTCACTGCCTTCGACATTGTGCGTCTCACCCTCGCTTGCCTGCCATTCGAGCACGATCTTCTCGTCCGCCACGACCTCGATGACATAGACCGGAAACGCGCCCGGAAAGTCGTGGAAGTCCCACTCCACCGTCGCGCCGGTCTCTAACCGCCCCTTGGCGCCGCCGGTGGTGAAATAGTTCGACAGTTTCGCGGGGTCAGCGACCGCCTCGAACACCTCGTGCACCGGCTTCGCGATCCGCGCCGCGACTCGAAACTTCAGCTCCATGACAATCTCCGCTTGATTCTCCGCCATTATGTTATAAATTTATAACATGTCAATCCATGAAGACTATGACCGGGTTTTCAAGGCGCTGTCGTCGCACGTCCGCCGCCAGATGCTCGACGACCTCAAGGACCAGCCGCTGACCACGGGTGCATTGTGCGCCCATTTCCCGGAGCTCGACCGCTGCACCGTGATGCAGCATCTGAAGGTGCTGGAAGATGCCGGCCTGGTCGTCGCCGAGCGCCGCGGGCGCGAGCGCTGGAACCATCTCGATGCCATGCCGATCCAGGAAATCCACGACCGCTGGATCGGGCCCCACGCCGCCGCGGCGACGGCGCGGCTGGCGCGGTTCAAACGGGCGGTCGAGGCGCAATGAGGCGGCGCGGGTCCATGACGGCGACCGGGCCATAAAAGCCGTCGCCCCCGCGAAAGCGGGGGCGACGGCCGTTGCCTCACCACCCCGTCGGCTTGCCCTCGTTCTGTTCGTCGAGCCAGTCCTTCAGCGGCGCGAAATATTCGGCCATCGCCTTGGCCGACATCTCGCGCTCGCCGGTGAAGGCTTCGAGCGCGTCGGGCCAGGGCTTCGACAGGCCCATTTCCAGCATCGCATTGAGTTTCGCCCCGACCTCCTTATTGCCATAGAAGGAGCAGCGGTGCAGCGGCCCGGTCCAGCCCGCCTGGTCGCACGCCGCCTTGTAGAACT
>CALMYE010000028.1 GCA_937873425.1 uncultured Sphingopyxis sp.
CGGTCAGCGTCGAGGACAATGGCCGCGGCATCCCGACCGACATCCACGCCGAGGAAGGCGTGTCGGCGGCCGAGGTCATCATGACCCAGCTCCACGCGGGCGGAAAGTTCGAGAACACCAGCGACGACAATGCCTATAAGGTGTCGGGCGGCCTGCACGGCGTCGGGGTCTCGGTCGTCAACGCGCTCAGCGAATGGCTGGAACTGACCGTCTGGCGCGACGGGCAGGAGCACTGGATGCGCTTCGAGCATGGCGACGCGGTCGCCCCGCTCAAGATCAACGGCCCCGCGCCCGCGGGCAAGAAGGGGACGCGCGTCACCTTCCTCGCCTCGACCGAGACGTTCAAGAATGTCACCGAATTCGACTTCGAAAAGCTCGAGCATCGCTATCGCGAGCTCGCCTTCCTCAACTCGGGCGTGCGCATCAAGATCGTCGACGCGCGCCACGCCGAGCATGTCGCTCACGATCTTTATTATGAGGGCGGCATCGCGGCCTTCGTGAAATGGCTCGACCGCAACAAGACTGCGCTGTTGCCCGATCCGATCGCGATCAGCGCCGAGCGCGACGGCATCGGCATCGACGTCGCATTGGAGTGGAACGACAGCTATTATGAGAATGTCCTCTGCTTCACCAACAATATCCCGCAGCGCGACGGCGGCACGCACCTGGCCGCCTTCCGCGCCGCGCTGACGCGCACGCTGAACGGCTATGGCGACAAGTCGGGGCTGCTGAAAAAGGAAAAGGTTTCGCTGACCGGCGAGGATATGCGCGAGGGGCTGACCGCGATCGTCTCGGTCAAGCTGCCCGACCCCAAATTCTCGTCGCAGACCAAGGACAAGCTGGTGTCGAGCGAGGTGCGCCAGCCGCTCGAAAGCCTGATGGCCGACCGCATGACCGAATGGCTGGAGGAAAATCCCGCCTATGCGAAAGCGGTGATCCAGAAGGTCATCGACGCCGCCGCAGCGCGCGAAGCCGCGAAGAAGGCGCGCGAACTGACGCGGCGCAAGGGCGCGATGGACATCGCCAGCCTGCCCGGCAAGCTCGCCGACTGTCAGGAACGCGACCCGTCGAAATGCGAACTCTTCCTGGTCGAGGGCGATTCGGCGGGCGGCTCGGCGAAGCAGGGCCGCGACCGGCATGTGCAGGCGATATTGCCGCTCAAGGGCAAGATATTGAACGTCGAGCGCGCGCGCTTCGACCGCATCATATCGTCGAAGGAGGTGGGGACGCTGATCCAGGCGCTCGGCACCGGCATCCGCGACGAGTTCAACCTCGAAAAATTGCGCTATCACAAGATCGTGATCATGACCGACGCCGACGTCGACGGCGCGCATATCCGCACGCTGCTCTTGACCTTCTTCTATCGCCAGATGCCCGAAATCATCGAGGCCGGGCATCTCTACATCGCCCAGCCGCCGCTCTACAAGGTCGCCAAGGGGCGGAGCGAGGTCTATCTGAAGGACGACGCCGCGCTCGAAAATTATCTCGTCGACGCGGGAATCGACGCGCTGGTCTTCGAGACGGCGGGCGGCGCACGGTCGGGGCAGGATCTGCGCTCGCTGATCGACCATGGCCGCCGGCTGCGCGCGCTGATGCGCTATGTGCCGCGCAATCTCGACCATGCGCTCGTCGAGGCGCTCGCCTTCACCGGCGCGCTCGACCCCGATCTCGACACCGCGGGCCGCCACAGCGCCGCCGCGACGAGCGCCGACTGGCTGGGCGCCGCCGAGCGCGCGCTGACCGGCGGGGCCGAGGCGGTGTGGACCGTCACCGCGGTCGAGGGCGGCGGCTATACGCTCGAGCGCCGCTGGCGCGGGGTGAGCGACCATCATGTCGTCGACGCGGGCTTCCTCGCGAGCCAGGAGGCGCGCCGCCTGCACAAGCTGGCGGGCGAGCAGGCCGAAACCTATGGCCGCCCCGGCCGGCTGGTGAAGGCGGGGACCGCGGTCGCCGCGGTCGAAAGTGAAAGCGACGGCGAGGACGAAGCCGAGACGCCCGCGGCGAGCGCCAAGGCCAATCCGGTCACGCGCCCGTCCGAACTGCTCGACGCGATTTTCGCGCACAGCCGCAAGGGCCTGTCGATCAGCCGCTACAAGGGGCTGGGCGAGATGAACGCCGAACAGCTCTGGGAAACCACGCTCGACCCCGCCAACCGCTCGCTGCTACGCGTCGAGGCCGAACAGGCCGACGTCGCGCACGAGATCTTCGAGCGGCTGATGGGCGACGAGGTCGAACCGCGCCGCGATTTCATCCAGACCAACGCGCTTTCGGTCGCCAATCTCGACGTCTGACCGCAGATTTCCGTCAGCCCGACGCGCGGCGGCTTGCCTTGGCGGGCCGGTGCTGCTCTTGGCGCGTCCACCGAAGGGGATGTGTCATGCGGGCTTTTTCAGCCATGCTGATACCGCTTCTGCTCACGGTTTCGGCCGCGGCGCAGGATGCGGATTTCGAGGACGAAAGCGTCGCGGCGACGCAGGGCGAAGCCGATATCGAAACCGAAATCGCGGGCGGAATGGCGAGCTATTACGGCCGCGAACTGGCAGGCAACCGCACCGCGAGCGGCGAGCGCTTCGATCCCGGCCAGCTGACCGCGGCGCACCGCACCCTGCCCTTCGGCAGCCTGGTGCGCGTCACCAATGTCTCGAACGGCGACAGCGTCGTCGTGCGCATCAACGACCGCGGCCCGTTCCACGGCGGCCGCGTGATCGACGTGTCCCACGCCGCCGCGCGCGAGATCGGCATGCACCGCAGCGGCACCGCGCGGGTCAAGCTGGCTTTACTCGCCGGCGATTGATCATTCCTTCTCCCTTTGGGGACTATCGAATTCGCAAACCCGGAGCGGACATGACGGTCGCTTGCGGTCATCTCGGCGGCCGGAAGAGGAATCGCGCAGAGGCGCAGAGGCCGCAGAGAATTTGATTCGCGCGGAGACGCGGAGGCGCGGAGTTGCCGCGACGGCTCATGACCGACCATCCGGTCCGGTCAGCGACATCCGTTGCCAAGTGATTGGCGGCTTTGCCGCCCCTTCTTTCTCTCCGCGTCTCCGCGTCTCCGCGCGAATCCATTCTTCCCTCTCTGCGATCTCTGCGCCTCTGCGTGAATTTCCTGTTATTTCAGAAGCCCGTCTCCTGCCTCGATGGCATCGCACCGGGGTCGACACAGATATTTAATTTCACTTTTATAGAAATATTGTATGAATAGGAAATCGAATCGCACGCAGCACCGCACCGCAAGGGATGAAGGAGATCGGACATGACCGAAGCATCGCGCCCCAAGGGGCTTTCGAGCGCCATCAGCTATCGGGACCCCAAGACGGCCTTTCGCTGGCTCGAGGACGCATTCGGCTTCGAGCCGCTGTTCGTCATCCTCGACGAGGGGGGCGAGCTTGCCCACAGCGAGATGAGCTATGGCGAATCGGTGGTGATGGTCGGCAGCGAATGGAGCGACGATCACCGAAGTCCCGCCTCGCTCGGCGGCAAGAACAGCCAGAGCGTTCATATCCAGCTCGCGGCGGGCGAGGATGTCGATGCCCATTGCGCGCGCGCCCGCGCCGCGGGGGCCGTCATCATCGCCGAGCCGGAGACGCAATTCTATGGCGACCGCACCTATCGCGCGAAAGACCCCGAGGGGCATATCTGGACCGTCAGCGTCACCGTGCAAGCGATGAGCTCCGCCGAATGGGACAAGGCCGGCGGCTTCACGACCAAGACGCGGCTCGACGATTGAGCGCGGTGGACGCCGCGCTCGCGGCGCTCGCCGACCCGGCGCGGCGGCGCGCGGTCGAACTGATCGGCGAGCGGCCGCGCAGCGCGGGCGAGCTGGCCGCCGCGCTCGGCCTCGCACCGCCGGCGATGAGCCGCCACCTGCGCGCGCTCAAGGCGGGCGGGCTGGTCGAGGACAGCCACCCCATATTCGACGCGCGCGTCCGCATCTATGCGCTGAAGCCGGGCGCGACCGACGCGCTGAAACGCTGGCTCGCCGACACCGAAGCGCTGTGGGCCGATCAGCTCGCGGCGTTCAGGCGCCATATCGAGCATGATGCCGAGGACGCCGCCGGGGGCGGGGAATGAGCGCCGCGGTCATCGTCGCGCTGCGCGTCGCGGCGACCCCGGCCCGCGCGTTCGACGTCTTCACCCGCGAGATCGGGCGCTGGTGGCAAAGCCATCCGCTGTTTCGATTGTCCCGCGCGGGCGACGGCGAGCTGCGCTTCGACCCCGAGGGACCGGACGGGCGGCTCGTGACGCGCTTCGCCGACGGCAGCGAGTGGGAGATCGGGCGGGTGCGATGCTGGGAGCCGGGGGAGCGGCTGGCCTTCGGCTGGCGGCTGCCGAGCTTCACCGCGGATCAGGCGACCGAGGTCGAAGTGCGCTTCGAGGCGGTGGGCGGCGAAACGCGCGTGACGGTCGAGCATCGCGGCTGGGACGCGATCCCGCAGAAACATGCCGCGCGGCACGGGTTTGCGCTGATGCTGTTCCAGCGGCGGCTGGGCGAGCATTGGCGGGGGGTGTTGGGGCGATTGGAAGCGATCGTCCGATGATCCTCCCCATCGACTTGCGATGGGGAGGGGGACCGCCCGCGAAGCGGGTGGTGGAGGGGTAATGCGGCCTTGCCCCGACGCCTGACGGCGTCGGCCCCTCCGTCAGCGCTTCGCGCTGCCACCTCCCCATCGCAAGTCGATGGGGAGGATCTTATGGAGGCTTGCCCCCTGCACCACTGCGCGCCACATCTCCTCTCATGCCGCTGCCCGCTCTCTTCGCCGACTGGTTCGCCGCGCGCGGGTGGCGGGTGCGGGGGCATCAGGCGGCGATGCTCGCGGCGGCGGGGCGCGGCGAGCATGCGCTGCTCGTCGCGGCGACCGGGGCGGGGAAGACGCTCGCGGGGTTTCTGCCGACGCTCGTCGATCTCGCCGAACATCCGTCGGACCGGCTGCACACGCTTTATGTCTCGCCGCTGAAGGCGCTCGCCGCCGACGTCGAGCGCAACCTGCTGGGGCCGATCGGCGAGATGGGGCTCGACATCAGCGTCGAGAGCCGCAGCGGCGATACGTCTTCGGACAGGAAGGCGCGCCAGCGCGCGAAGCCGCCCAACATCCTGCTCACCACCCCCGAATCGCTGTCGCTGCTGCTGTCCTGGCCCGACAGTTTCGCGATGTTCGCCGGCCTGAAGACGGTGGTGATCGACGAGATTCACGCCTTCGCGCCGGGCAAGCGCGGCGACCTCTTGAGCCTCGCGCTGGCGCGGCTGCAAAGGATCGCGCCCGCGATGCGCCGCGTCGGCCTGTCGGCGACGATCGCCGATCCGGCGCAATATGCCGAATGGCTCGCGCCCGATGCGGCGGGCGACAAGGTCGCGCTGGTCGAGGGCGAGGCGGGAGCCGATCCCGACATCTCGATCCTGCTGCCCGAGGGCGCGGTGCCCTGGTCGGGGCATTCGGGACGCTATGCGGTGCATCAGGTGATGGCAGAGGTGGCGAAGAACCGCACGACGATCATCTTCTGCAACACGCGCGGGCTGGCCGAGCTGATCTTTCAGGAACTCTGGAAGGCCAATGATGCGGGACTGCCGATCGCGATCCACCACGGCAGCCTCGACCGCGAGGCGCGACAGCGCGCCGAGGCGGCGATGGCGGAAGGGCGGCTGCGCGCGCTGGTCGCGACCTCCAGCCTCGACCTCGGGCTCGACTGGGGCGACGTCGACTGCGTGATCCAGATGGGTGCGCCCAAGGGGTCGTCGCGGCTGCTCCAGCGGATCGGGCGCGCCAACCACCGGCTCGACGAGCCGAGCCGCGCGCTGATCGTGCCGGGCAACCGCTTCGAATATCTGGAGGCGCAGGCGGCGCTCGACGCGGTCGCGGCGGGCGAGCGCGACGCCGACCGCTTCCGCCCCGGCGCGCTCGACGTGCTCGCGCAGCATGTGATGGCGCTCGCCTGCGCCGCATCGTTCGACGAGGGTGAATTGCTGGCCGAGATCCGCTCGGCGGCGCCCTATCGCTGGGTCGATGCGGAGACTTTCGCGCGGCTGCTGGGGTTCGTGCGCGACGGCGGCTATGCGCTCAAAAGCTATGACCGCTTCCGCCGCCTCGCCCCCGACGGCGCGGGACGCTGGCGCGTCGCGCATCCGCGGCTGGCGGCGCAGCACCGGCTCAACGCCGGGATCATCGTCGATGCGCCGACGCTCGACGTGCGGTTCAAAAACGGGCGGCGGCTGGGCAGCGTCGAGGAATATTTCGCGAGCACGCTGACGCCCGGCGACACCTTTGCCTTCGCGGGGCTCAGCCTCGAGGTCGAGAGCATCCGCGACACAGACCTCTATGTCCGCGCGACGACGCGGCCCGCGCGCATCCCCAGCTACGTCGGCGCGCGCATGGCGCTGACGACGCGGCTCGCCGACCGGGTGCGGAATTTCCTCGCCGATCCGGCAAGCTGGGCGCGCTTTCCCGAAGATGTGCGCTTCTGGCTGGAGATGCAGGCACGGCGCTCGGTGCTGCCCCGTCCCGGCGAGCTGCTCGTCGAGACCTTTCCGCACGACGGCAACCATTATCTCGTCGCCTATCCGTTCGAGGGGTGGAACGCGCACCAGTCGCTCGGCATGCTGATCTCGAAACGCATGGAGCGCGCGGGGCTGCAGCCGCTGGGCTTCGTCGCGTCGGACTATGCGCTGGCGCTCTGGTCGCTGCGCCCTGTGACCGACCCCGCCGCGCTGTTCGACGCCGCCATATTGGAGGACGAGTTCGTCGAATGGGTCGAAGGGTCGCACCTGCTCAAGCGCGCCTTCCGCGAGGTGGCGGTGATCGGCGGGCTGATCGAGCGCCAGCATCCCGGCAAGCGCAAGACGGGCAGGCAGGTGACCTTTTCGACCGACCTGATCTTCGACGTGCTGCGCAAATATGAGCCCGGCCATCTGCTGCTCGAGGCGGCATGGGCCGATGCGCGCGAGCGGCTGACCGACGTCGCGCGGCTCGGCGACCTGCTCGACCGCGCGGGCGGCACGATGCTGCACAAGCGGCTCGACCGGATCAGCCCGCTCGCGGTGCCGGTGCTGGTGCTGATCGGGCGCGAAAATGTCGAGGCGGCGGACATCGACGACGCGCTGCTGGGGGAACTGGCCGACAGCCTGGCGGCGGAGGCGATGGGGGATTAGCCGCAAAACCCCTCCCCTTCAGGGGAGGGGCAGCGAGACTTGGTCCGGCGTCAGCCGGGCCTTTAGTCGAACGGGGTGGGGCCTGTCGGCCTTGCGCCACTTCGACAGGCCCCACCCCAACCCCTTCCCTGAAGGGGAGGGGCTAAAGAGCGCCGCGCTTGCCGCGCCGCCGCGCGAGGCGTAGACTGCGACCATATATAAAAGAGGATGCCCGCGATGACCCATGTTCTCAGGCGGCCCGCTATCTGGCCCCTCTTGCTCGCCGCGCCGGCGCTGCTCGGCGCGAGCCAGCCGCCGGGCGCGCCACCCGCCGCGCCCGTCCCCGCCGCGCCGCCCACCGAAACCGGCGAAACCCTGCTGACCGGCGAGGTCGTCCCCTTCGTCCAGCCCTTCGACCTCGACGCGACGCGGCGCATGGCGGTGAAGGTGATGGTCGCGGGCGAAGGCCCCTTTTCCTTTCTGGTCGATACCGGCGCCGAGCGCACGGTGATCGCGCGCGAGCTCGCCGACCGGCTGGGCCTCGTCGAGGGGCGCAAGCTGCGGCTGGCGACGATCGGCAGTTCGACGACGGCGCCCAGCTTTCGCGTCGCCGCGCTGCACATGACCGACCTCAGCATGACGGGATTCGACGCGCCGGCCTTTCCCGGACGCCATATCGGCGCCGCCGGGCTGATCGGCGTCGACATGCTCGAGGAGCGCCGGGTGCTGATCGATTTCCGCAAGGAGACGATGGAAATTCTCGAAACCCGGCTGCGCGCGCGGCCGATCATCCGCGACGACGATGCGATCGTCGTCACCGCGCGCAATTCGGCGGGCCGGCTGATCCTGTCCGACGCGCGCATCGACGGCAAGCGCATCGACGTCATCGTCGATACCGGCGCCCAGACCAGCGTCGGCAACCCCGCCCTGCAAAAGCTGGTGGCGGCGAAGCGCGCGCACCGCTTCCCCTTTCTGCCGACGGTGCTCAACGCGGTGAGCGGCGAGGCGGTGCCGGCGACGCGCACCGCGATCCGCAGCATCGCGATCGGCGGCATGACGGTCAACGACCTGCCGGTGAGCTTCGCCGACAGCCAGGCGTTCCGCGCGCTCGGCCTCGCCGAGCGGCCGGCGCTGCTGCTCGGCATGGACAGCCTGTCGCTGTTCGACCGCATCGAGATCGATTTCCCGAACAAGCGCGTCGTTTTCGACATGCCCGACGGCGCGGGCCGCCCGCCCGCCGCGCGCTTCGCCGCGATCGGCTGGGCGCCGGGGAGCTAGACGCCGCGCCGCCGCGCCGCCATAGCGGCGCCATGCCCGCCGCCCCCGCCGCACCGATGATCGACTTCGCCGGCCACCGCTTCGTCCCGCTCGCCGGGCGGGCGCTGTTCTGGCCGCGCCACGGCGCGCTGATCGTCGCCGACCTGCACCTTGAAAAGGCGAGCTGGTATGCGGCGCACGGCCAGCCGCTGCCGCCCTATGACAGCCACGACACGCTCGACCGGCTCGACCGGCTCGCGGCCGAGACCGGCGCGCGCGCGATCTGGTGCCTCGGCGACAGCTTCCACGACCGCGCCGCGGCGGAGCGCATCGCGCCAGCGGTCGCCGAGCGGCTGCGGCGGCAGGCGGCCGCGGCGCGGCTGGTCTGGATCGCGGGCAATCACGACGGGCTCGCCGGCGGCGCCTGGGGCGGGACGGTCGCCGAGGAGCTGGAGGTCGACGGCATCGTCTTTCGCCACCAGTGCGACGCGCGCGAGACGCGGCCCGAAATCTCGGGCCATTTCCACCCCAAGCTGCGGCTCAGCCTGCGCGGCCGGCCGGTGTCGCGCCCCTGCTTCGCACTGGGCGAGCGGCGGCTGATTCTCCCCGCCTTCGGCAGCTTCACCGGCGGGCTCGACGTCGGCGACGGCGCCGTCGCGGCCAATTTCGCCGGACCCTATCGCGCGATGCTCGTCGCGGACGGAAAATTGCTCTCGCTGCCCTGTCGCGGTGCGGCCGGCGATGACGCTACGGCAACGCCGCGCTGCGCTTAATTCCGCAGAATCGCGCGCTTTATCCGCTGTGACCGAAAAGCCGCACTGACCAAAAACATTGGCGCCAAACCCCGGCCCCGGCTGGATCGGAGCGCCGTTGCGGCTATGATTCGCGGGCAACCAGAACAGAAATACCGAGAGGAGTGCCCACCATGAAACCATCTTCCCTTCTGCCTGCCCGTCTTCTGCGCACCAGCGCGCTCGGCGTTTCGCTCGCCGTCGTCACCCTGTCGGCGCCCGCGCTGGCGCAGGACGCCGCGCCGCAGGACGACGGCCATGACGACAGCGCGCCGATCATCGTCACCGCGCAGGGGCGTTCGCAGCTCCTGTCCGACGTGCCGGTCGCCATCTCGGCGGTGAGCGCCGAGACGCTGCAGAACAGCGGCGCCAACGACATCCGCCAGCTCAACCAGGTCGCCCCCTCGCTGCTCGTCTCCTCGACCGGCTCGGAAGCGAACGGCTCGGCGCGCATCCGCGGCATCGGCACCGTCGGCGACAACCCCGGCCTCGAAAGCTCGGTGCCGGTGTTCATCGACGGCGTCTATCGCTCGCGCTCGGGCATCGGCCTCAACGAACTGGGCGAGATCGACCGCGTCGAGGTGCAGCGCGGTCCGCAGGGCACGCTCGGCGGCCGCAACTCGTCGGCGGGCCTGATCAGCATCTATTCGAAGAAGCCCGATTTCAACTTCGGCGCCACCGCCGAGGCCACCTATGGCAATTATGATTACTGGCGCCTCGGCGGCAGCATCACCGGACCGATCAGCGACACGATCGCCGCGCGCCTCGACGGCATCTGGGTCAAGCGCGACGGTTTCCTGCGCGACACGGTGAACAACACCGACGTCAATAATCGCGACCGCTATTTCCTGCGCGGCCAGCTGCTCTTTGAACCGACCGACGCGCTGTCGATCCGGCTGATCGCCGACTATACATTCCGTGAAGAGAAATGCTGCGGCGCCATCTATATCGACAACAGCGTCAATCCCTATATCGGCAATCTCAACAATCCGTCGACGCCGCTCACGCCGTTGCAGCCGAACGGCAACAACATCATCAACGTGCTGCGCGACCTCGGCCAGCCGCTCGCGGCGTTCAACCAGGGCTATGCCCGCAACATCTCGGTCACGCCGGGCCGCAGCTATGCCGGCCGGACCAAGGATTATGGCGTTTCGGGCCAGATCGACTATGATTTCGGCGGTGCGACGCTGACCTCGATCACCGGCTATCGCCAATATCGGTCGAGCCAGGCCGGCGACGTCGATTATGGCGTGGTCGACATCCTGTATCGCGCACCCAGCGACGATGCCTATCGCCAGTTCCACACCTTCACCCAGGAAATCCGCCTGCAGGGCGAGGCGTTCGACGGCAAGCTCGACTGGCTGATCGGCGGCTTCTACGCCAACGAGAAGCTGACGGTTCGCGACAATCTGCGCTTCGGCAATCAATATGGGCGCTTCGCCGCCTGCCGCCTGATCTCGGGCGGCGGCCTCGCGGGCCTCTATTCGCCGGGCAGCCCGTCGTGCATCATTCCCGGCGTCGGCCAGGCGACGATCACCGGCGCCTTCGGGGCCGCCGCGCCCGCCATCCTCGGCGCCCTGACCCAGCTCGACAGCATCAACGATCGCGGCAGCATCAACGACCGCTATTTCCAGAAGGATACGAACTGGGCGCTGTTCACGCACAATATCGTCCACATCACCGACAAGCTCGATCTGACGCTGGGCGTGCGCTACACCCACGACAAGAAGAATTTCTCGGCGTCCTTCACCAACGACAATCAGGCGTGCGTCAACATCCAGAATCTGGTGGGCGGATTCCTGGCCAACCCCGCGCTGGCCGCCATCTCGGGCGGCCTGATCGGGCTCGGCTGTCAGGGCAATTCGACCGCCGAACTCAACGGCGTGTCGATCAACGACAGCCGCAGCGAGGACGAATGGACCGGCACCGCGATCCTGTCGTACAAGCCGGTCGACGATCTGCTGGTCTATGCCAGCTTCGCGCGCGGCTACAAGGCGGGCGGCTTCAACCTCGACCGCTCGGCGCTCAAGGCGCCGACCCCGACCTTCGCCTCCGTCGGCGGAGCGCAGGCGCTGGTCGGCAACCTTCAGTTCGACCCCGAGCTGGTCGACAGCTATGAACTGGGCGCCAAATATTCGACCGGTCCGTTCAGCCTCAGCGTGTCGGCCTTCCGGTCGGATTTCAGCAATTTCCAGCTGAACACCTTCAACGGCACCGTCTTCCTGGTCCAGACGATCAACGGGTGCGACAATCTGGTCGGCGGACCCGATGCCGACACCGACCTGAGTTCGGCCACCGGCAGCTGCGCCCCGGGCGACGTCACCTATGGCGTGCGCACCCAGGGCATCGAGCTGGAGGCTTCGCTGGTTCCCGCCCGCAACTTCCGCGTCGCGGCGGGCCTGACCTATGCGCGCACCAAATATCGCAGCGACCTGGTCGGCAACAAGTCGGGCGCGCCGCTCGACGCCGCGCTCCGCAAGCTGCCCGGCGACAATATGTCGAACGCGCCCGAACTGGTCGCGACCGGCAGCGTTACCTGGACGCCCGAACTGGGCGGCGGACTGACCGGCCTCGTCTATTTCGATGGCCGCATGACCAGCGACTATAACACCGGGTCCGACCTGTTCCCGCAAAAGGAACAGGATGGCTATGCGATCTTCAACGCCCGCGTCGGCGTTCGCGGCGACAGGGAGAAATGGGCCGTCGAGCTTTGGGCGCAGAATATCTTCAACAAGCAATATGCCCAGGTCGCCTTCAACACGCCGTTCCAGGCGGGCGGCGCGGGCGCGCCCTTCACCGACCCGCAATATCCGGGTGGACGCCAGGTCTTCTCGATGTTCCTGGCCGAACCGCGGACCTATGGCGTGACGCTGCGCGGCAAGTTCTAACGCCGCCGCCCACGCCCGGCAGGGCCTTTTCCGCCGCCCGCATCCCAGCGATGCGGGCGGCATTTTTTTGACTTTGGCATCGCCCGAAAATCTGTTATCAGCGCTGAGAAATAAAACAGCCTGTGGGAGGATGACCATGAAGACCTATGACGGGAAAATTGCGCGTATCGCGCGAACCGGCACCGCGGCGGCGGCGCTGGCGACAGCCCTCGCGGCGACGCCTTTGTGGGCGCAGGAAACGGCGGCGCAGGAGGGTGCGACCGCCGACGACGACACGATCATCGTCACCGCGACGCGGCGCAGCGAGCTGCTCTCCAACGTGCCGATCGCGGTGTCGGCCGTGTCGGGCGAAACGCTCGAGAAGACCGGCGCGACCGACGTGCGCGCGCTGGGGCAGGTCGCGCCCTCGCTGCTCGTTTCGGGCGCGACGAGCGAGGTCAATTTCACCGCGCGCATCCGCGGCATCGGCACGGTCGGCGAGAATCCGGGGCTCGAATCCTCGGTCGGCCTGTTCATCGACGGAGTCTATCGCAGCCGCACCGGCGTCGGCCTGTCCGAGCTTGGCGACATCGAGCGCGTCGAGGTGCTGCGCGGGCCGCAGGGCACATTGTTCGGGCGCAACTCGACCGCGGGCCTGATCAACATCGTCACCAAGGGGCCCGACCTCACCGGCTTCGGCGCCAAGGGGTCGATATCCTATGGCAATTACGATTATTGGCGCGTCGACGGCATGATCAACGCCCCGCTCGGCGAGACGGCGGCGGTGCGCCTCGACGGCGTGTGGCAGCAGCGCGACGGCTTCATCAGGAATGTGACGCCCGGCGAGCCCGACATCAACGACCGCGACCGCTGGCTGCTGCGCGGGCAAGCGCTGTTCGAGCCGAACGACAGCCTGAAATTCCGCCTGATCGCCGATTACAGCGAGCGCAAGGAAAATTGCTGCGGCGGCATCCTGCTGGGTCCGGTGCGCAACCTCGCGCGCGGCCCCGACGGTTTTCCGGTGGCATCGGCCAACACATTGCTGCCCTTGCTCCAGGCGCTCGGCGCCAATCATCAGGTGCCGCCGGCGGGACAGAGCTTCATCCGCCAGCAGGCGACGACGCCCGGCGTGACCTATCGCTCCGACACCAAGGACTGGGGCCTGTCGGGCGAACTGACATATGATCTGGGCGGCGCGACGCTGACCTCGATCACCGCCTATCGCGACTATAAGAATGCGCAGGGGCAGGACGCGGACTTCAGCGCGCTCGGCGTGCTGCGCCGCACCGACCTCGACCGCCGCTTTCGCCTGTTCACGCAGGAGCTGCGGCTGCAGGGCGAGGCGTTCGACGGGCGGCTCGACTGGCTGGTCGGCGGCTATTTCGCCAACGAGCGGCTGAACGTCGACGACGACATCGTCTATGGCGCCAATTACGAGAAATTCGCCAACTGCCTGCTCTTCGCGCAGGCGCTGCCCTCGGCGGTGCTGCCGTCGAACGCGCACTGCGTCAACGTGCCGGTGGTGCAGGGGACGATCGCCGCGCTGCCGCCCGGCGCGACGCGCAGCCTGCTCGAGGCGCTGGTCGCCAATCCGGCGCGGCCCGGCTTCGGCTCGGTCGCCGCGGCGCTCGGCCAGCCGGGGCTCGCGATCAACGGCACCGGCAACGCCGGATCGACCTTCGAGCAGAAGAGCCGCAACTATGCGATCTTCACCCACAACAGCTTCGACATCGTCGAGGATACGCTGACGCTGACGGTCGGCGCGCGCTATACCAGCGAACGCAAGACGCTCGATGCCGATGCCAATTTCAGCAACGCCATCTGCCCGCTGATCGTCAATTCGCCGCTCCAGTCGCTCGCGACCCTGCCCTGCGTGATCAACGGCACCGCGCCCGACCTGCCGCGCGGCAGCGCGGGGACGAAGTTCAAGGACAATGAGTGGACCGGCACCGTCGTGCTGAGCTGGAAGCCGACGCGCGACCTGCTCGTCTATGGCTCGGCGTCGAAGGGCTACAAGGCCGGGGGCTTCAACCTCGACTTCTCGGCGCTCGACCGGCCGTGCAGCACGGCGTTCGACGCGGCCTGCGCCGCGCGGCTCGCGCTGCCCGCCAACTCGCCGGGCAACGGCCGGCCCGAGGCGAGCGACCTGCAGTTCGCGAGCGAGAAGGTCGATGCCTATGAATTCGGGATCAAATATGACGGCCCCGGCATCGACGTGAACCTCGCCGCCTTCTATCAGGAATATAGCAACTATCAGCTCAACACCTTCAACGGCGTCAATTTCGAGGTCACCAACATCCAGGCGTGCAAGGACGATCTGGGCGGCGCCGACAGCGACGGGTCGGCAACGTCGGGCGCCTGCGCGTCTGACCGGCTCAAGCCCGGCGTGGTCGCCAAGGGGATCGAGATCGAGGCGTTCCTGCGCCCCGCGCGCTATCTGACGGTCAATATGGGGCTGACCTATGTCGACACCCTCTATCGCCGCAACCTCGTCGGCACGAACGGCCGGCCGCTGTCGCCGGTGCTGTTCCAGCTGCCCGGGCGCGGCGTGTCGAACGCCGCCGAATATGTCGCGACCGCGGGGATCAGCTGGACGCCACCGATCGGCAGTTCGGGGCTGACCGGCCTCGTCTATCTCGACACCCGCCTGCAGAGCGACACCAACACCGGCTCCGACCTCGACGTCGAGAAGATCCAGGACGGCTTCGCGGTCTTCAACGGGCGCCTCGGCCTCTATGGTCCCGACCGGCGCTGGGGCATCGAGCTGTGGGGCCAGAATATCTTCAACAAGAAATATTACATGATCGGCGCCGACATGCCGCTGCAGGGCGGCGGCACCTTCCGCGCGGTCGCGGCGCCGGCGTCGAGCGGGCTCGCCGCCACCGCGAACCAGCTGTTCGTCGGCTTCCCCGGCGAACCGCGCACCTATGGCGTGACGCTGCGCGGCCGGTTCTGACCGGCGCGCGCCTCCCCTCTCCCCCCTCTCCCCCCTTCCGCATGGCGGGAGGGGCGGGACGGGTCCGCCGCGGCCGGGGCACTGCCGCCGGCGGGCCCGCTCCCAAAACCGGCCGCACGCCGCCGTAAATGCGGCTTATGATCCTGTTTTCCTGCGCCGATTTCCGCGCCGCCCGAGGCCCTGCCCAATGTTTTTTGGGGTGGTCCCCGTCCCGCAACTGCGCCAGCAAGGCGCATCCTGTCCGCGCGCCGCGACCATGCGCTGCGACGGGAAGCGGCGGCGACGGCGGGGGGACGGCCGCCGCCGCAACCGCGAGGGCGGATCGGGGTCGTGAACCGGAATGAAAATTGACTTCCGCCGCCGGCCGCGCGACATCGGTGGCACCATGCCGCCAGCCCATCGGCCAGAACAGCGCATCGCCGTCATCCTCGCCGCGGTGCTGGCGGTGCTGGCGATGCTGGTTCCGGCCGCCGCCGCGGCGCAGGACATTCCGGCGATCGGGCTGCGCACCGGCGAGGATGCGCCGCCGCTCGCACCCCATGTCCGCTACAGGGTTGCGCCGGCCGGCGCAGCGAGCCTCGATCCCGCCGCCCTGCTCGCCGGACCGCTCGCGCGCGTCACCGGGCCGACGATCCATTTCGGTCCGCCCGGACGCCAGACGCTGGTGGCGGTCAAGGTCCGCAACATCGGCGAACAGCAGGGGAGCTGGATCTTCACCACCGGGCGCGGGTCGCTCAGCCATTTCCGGCTCTACGAGGTCGCGGGCGGGCGGCTGGACCTGCTCGTCGACGGTTCCGATCCCGAAGCGGCGCGCGCGAATCTGCGGACCTATCAGGCGTTCAGCACCGAATTCGTGCTCGATCCGGGGCAGGAAAAGCTGCTGCTGATCGACTTCCTGTCGGAAAATTCGACCTATCTTCCGCTCAAGATCAACAGCTACGGCAGCTTCTTCAAGGAACGGCGCGCCAATATCGCGATGGTGTCGGGGGTCGTGTTCGGCGCGGTCGTGCTGATCCTGCTCAATTTCCTCTTCTTCTCGATCACCGGGCACCGCGAATTCATCTGGCTGGCGACCGCGCAGATTTTCTTCGCGCTCAATACCGTCCATTCGGAGGGCTATATCACCATCTTCTTCCTCGCCGACGCGCCGCTGGTCGGCGTCGCGATCGAGGATTTCTTCAAATGCGGCTTTGCCGCCGCGATGGCGCAGTTCGGCCGCGCCTTCGTCGATACGCGCACCCATTTTCCGCGCAGCGACCGGGCGCTGCGGCTGCTGATCGCCGCGGCGCTGGCGATCATGGTGGCACAGCCGGCGCTCGCGCTCTATCCGCCCGGCGTCCGCCACTTCCTCCACATCGGCGGCTGGCTGGTCGCGGTCGCGGTCGCGCTGTTCCTGCCCTTCGTCGGTTTCGCGGCGATGCAGCAGCTCGGCCGCCAGCTCTGGCCGCTGTTCGTCGGCTGGGCGAGCCTCGCGCTGTTCATCATCTATGCGGCGATCGCCTCGATGGGCTATTTCGCCTGGCTGCCGATCAACTGGCACCTCGCCGGCCCGGTCGGCCTGTTCGAATCGATCATGGTGACGGTCGCGCTCGGGCTCAACCTCAAGAAGATCCAGAACGACAAGCTCGCCGCCGACCGCAACTATGCGCGTTCGATGCAGGAGCAGCTGGCGATCAGCGAGCGCGCCGCGCGGCTGGCCGAGGAAAAGGCCTTCGCGCTCGAAACGGTGAACAGCCAGAACGCGCTGCTGCATGCGTCGGGGCACGACAGCAAGCAGGTCATCCTCGCGCTCAACACCGCGATCGACGTGCTGAAGCGCGGCGATGCGCAGGGGGTCCATGCCGAGCTGACCGACATGCTGCAAAGCTCGGCCGCCTATCTCGGCGGGATCGTCTCGACGACGCTGTCGGGCGCCAATATCGTCGGCAGCGACAGGCCCTTTCTCGCGATCGGGGCCTTCGACGGCGCCGCGCTCGTCGAACCGCTGCGGATGATGTTCAAGACCCCCTTTGCCGACAAGCGGCTGACGCTGGAGACGCGCGCGGCCGGCGCGGTCACCATCCTGTCCGACAAGCCGCTGTTGATGCGCGCGATCGCCAACCTGCTCAGCAATTCGTACAAATATACCGAGACGGGCGGGGCGAGTGTCACGCTCGAACGGCAGGGCGCCGAAGCGATCGTCACGATCCGCGACACCGGCCGGGGCATGCCCGCCGAGGTCGCCGCGGCGCTGAATGGCGACCGCACCGCGCGGCTGCGCGCCGACGAGAGCGTCCACGGCACCGGGTCGGGCTTCCGCTCGGCCAAGCGGCTGATCGAGGCACTCGGCGGATCGCTGGCGATCGCCGACTCGACCCCGGCGGGGACCACGCTCCGCATCGTCCTGCCGTGCGCCTTCGCCGCCGTCACCCCCTGCCCGGCCGAACAGCTGCAAGCGGGGCTGGCGGAGTGGCGCCTTCTCGACTTCGACCGGCGCGAGGCCTTCGATGCGGCGCTCGCCGCCGCCGAGGTGCCGCGCGAGCGGATCGTCGCGCTGACCTATGACGATACGACCGTCGCGCGCGGGCGGCTCGGCGACATGGTGGGCCTGATGCTGATCAAGCCGCCGTGCCGCGAACTGCTGCGGCATCCGGCGCTGCGGCGGTCAGAGCAATTGTAGCTCCTGCGCCCGCTCGACGATCTTGCGATTGTTGGCGACATTGAGCTTGCGGCGCAGTTCGGCGATATGGAAGGAGACAGTCGGCTGCGCGATCGACAGCCGATAGGCGATCTCCTTGTTCGATTCGCCCTGCGCCAGATAGTGGAGGATCGCCATCTGCCGCGACGACAGCGCGACCGGCGGCTGGTTGAACCGGCCGAGCGCCTCGCGCATGTGGGGCGATATGAAGATGTCGCCCGCCAGCGCCGCGTCGCAGGCCGCGACGATCTGGTCGGGCGGGTCGGACTTGCTGACCACCGCGCGCGCGCCGAGCTTCAGCGCATAGTCGATCTCGCTGAGCAATGTCTCGCCGGTCAGGATGATCACCGTCATGTCGCGCGACCCGACGATCTCGGCCAGCACGCTGACGCCGCGCACGTCGGGCAGGTTGAGGTCGAGGATGACGAGATCGACCGGCTGCGACTGGACGAAGGCGCAGACCGTGGCGCCGCGATCGAGCATGCCGGCGACCGCATAGCGCGGATGGCCGGCGAACAGCAGTTTCAGGCCGTTTTGCGTGATGCCGTGATCGTCGACGATCAGGATATGATGCTTCGTGTCCATCGCGGCAGGCACCCTCCCCAAGGGCATATCGGCGATCATGCCCCGGCGGCGAGACAAGGCGCAACCTGAATTTTCTTGGGTGTTCCGGGGTGACGGGACCGGGCCCTATTTCCGCCTTTCCGGCGGCGTGGCGCACCCGAAGGGATTCGAACCCCTGGCCTCTGCCTTCGGAGGGCAGCGCTCTATCCAGCTGAGCTACGGGTGCTTCGCCGACGGCGGCCTCTAGCAAGGGAGCGGCGCGCCAGCAATGGGCTATCGACCGTGGGCTGCGGATATGCGAAGCGGCATATATGCAGGGCGGGGCGCCATCATCCGAACCGAGCTGGCCGATGGCCGCCGATCTTTACGGCGAGATGCAGCTCGAAGCGGCGCCGCCCGCGCGGCGGCGCGCGCGCGACTATGCGCCCGGCATGCTCGTCACCGCCATCGCCGCGCTCGCCGCCGCCTGGCTCGCCGATCATTATGCCGTGCCGATCGTGCTGATGGGGCTGCTGATCGGCCTGTCGCTGTCCTTCCTGTCGCAGGATGCCCGCACCCACGCCGGGCTCGACCTGATGTCGCAGACCGCGCTGCGCATCGGCATCGTCCTGCTCGGCGCGCGGATCACCGCCGACCGGCTCGCCGAGCTGGGACCGCTGCCTTTCGCGCTGCTGCTGCTGATCATGGTCGCGGTGATCGTGCTGACGCTGCTCGCCGCGCGGCTGCTGCGGCAGGACGGCCATGCCGCGCTGCTCGCGGGCGGGGCGACGGCGATCTGCGGCGCGTCGGCGGCGCTCGCGCTCTGGTCGCTGATCGGCGACAAGCGCGTCGACCAGGCGCGCTTCACGCTGACACTGGTCGGCATCACTCTCGCCAGCGCGCTCGCGATGACGCTCTATCCGGTGCTGGCCGCCGAGCTCGGGCTTTCGGACGCGCAGGCGGGCTTCCTGATCGGCGCGTCGGTCCACGACGTCGCGCAGGCGATCGGCGGCGGCTTTTCCTTCTCGGCCGAGGCGGGCGAGGTCGCGACGATCGTCAAGCTGACGCGCGTGGCGCTGCTCGCGCCGATGCTGATGCTCGTCGCGCTGTGGTTGGGGCGCGGCGAGGCGGAGGCGGGCCGGATGCGCATCCCGCTGCGCCTGCCCTGGTTCATCCTCGGCTTCCTCGCGCTGGCGGCGGCGGGTTCGCTCGTCGCCATCCCGAAGGTCGCTGTCGATGCCGCGGCGGGCGGTGCGCAGGCGCTGCTGCTGCTCGCGATCGTCGCCACCGCGATGAAGGCGCGGCTCCACCTGCTGCTCGACCAGGGCTGGAAAAGCCTGACGCCGATCCTCGTCGCGACGCTGGCGAGTTTCGCGCTGTCGCTGGGCGCGGCGCTCAGCCTGTGATGGTGTGATATCGCGCAAAAAGCCCCTCCCCTTCAGGGGAGGGGTGGGGGTGGCGCCTGTCAATGTTGCGCAAGGCCGAGAGGCCCACCCCGCTCGACTAAAGGCCCGGCTGACGCCGGGCCAAGTCTCGCTGCCCCTCCCCTGAAGGGGAGGGGTGTAGACGCCATGTCACCCCTTCGGCAGTGCCCAGCTCACCGTCAGCTGCGTCGCGCGGCGCGGGATGTCGAGCTTGGCCTCGCTGAAATTGACCTTCTCGTTCGGAGGCAGCGTGCGCACCGGCGGGTTGATCGTCCAGCTGTAGACGATCGTCCCCTGCGCGTCGCGCAGCTCGGCGAGGATCGGCGGCACCGTCTGCGCCCGGTCGGTCGGGTTGATGATCGTGCCGGAGGCGGCGAAATAGATGGTGCCGTCGGCCAGCTCGCGATGGTCCTGGTTGGGCGGCAGCTCGATGACCAGGTCGGGCTCGTCGGTCATCCCCGGAATGCCGAGGCCCTGCGCCCAGCCCGGCAGCCCGAACCAGTAAAGGCCCGCGGTCGCCGCGATCATCAGCACCGCCGCGACGCCGGCGATCAGCGTCCAGCGCTTCGCCGGGTTGCGGCGCGGGCGGCGGTGCGGCAGCGGCGCCTCGCTTTCGGTCACCGTCACGCGCGGTTCGGGGGCGGGCGGCGCGACGAAGGCTTCGGGCGGCGGCGGCGGTTCGACGGGCTCGCTCGGCGGCGGCGGAGCCGGCGCGGCAACGGGAGCGGGAGCGGGAGCGGGAGCGGGAGCGGGAGCGGGAGCGGGAGCGGGTTGCGGCGGGACCTGCGGGGCTGGCGCTGGCGGCGGCGCGGCGGGGGCGGCCGGCGCGCTCGAGGGTTCCTGGAACCAGCTGTGGCGGCAATTGGCGCAGCGCACGGTGCGGCCGTTGGCGCCGATGGCCGTGTCGGGCACGACATAGCGGGTGTGGCAGGCGGGGCAGGCGAGGATCATGGTCCCTCTAAACACGGGGATTCGCGGCTTGCAAGCACCGCGTCGTCCGGACGTGCCCACTCCGCGCTTGTCCTGGTGGAAAAGCCGTGCGACAGGCGCGATATGCGCGCCGGAGCGGGACCATTGGCACGAGACGGGCGGGGCCGGCGCCGCCCCGGCGTGACGCCATGAAGGACAGGGCGCCCGACGCGATGCCGCCGCGTGCCGGCGGCGCGATGGTCGAGTTCGACCGCGTCGGGCTGCGCTACGGCCCCGATGCCGAGGTGCTGTGCGACATCAGCTTCAACCTTCAGCCGGGCAGCTTCTATTTCCTCACCGGTGCCTCGGGCGCGGGCAAGACCTCGCTTCTGAAGATGCTCTATCTCGCGCAGCGGCCGAGCCGCGGGCTGGTGCGGCTGTTCGGCGAGGATCTGGTGAGCATGCCGCGCCAGCGCCTGCCCGGCTTTCGCCGCCGCATCGGCGTCGTCTTTCAGGATTTCCGTCTGCTCCCGCATCTGACGACGCGCGACAATATCGCGCTGCCGCTGCGCATCGCCGGGGTGAGCGAGGAGGATCTGGCGGGGCCGGTGGGCGAGATGCTGAGCTGGATCGGCCTGTCCGACCGCGCCGACGCCTTTCCGCCGACGCTGTCGGGCGGCGAGCAGCAGCGCGTCGCCATCGCCCGCGCGGTGATCGCGCGGCCGCAGCTGCTTGTCGCCGACGAGCCGACCGGCAACGTCGATCCGGAGATGGCGATGCGCCTGCTGGGCCTGTTCGAGGCGCTGAACCGGCTCGGCACCACGGTGATCGTCGCGACGCACGACATCCACCTGATCAGCCGCATCGACAATGCGCAGATGATGCGGCTCGAAAAGGGTCGCCTCGCCGACCCGACGGGCGCGCTGCGCTATCCGCCCGCGAACCGGGCATAGGGGGGCGGCGATGATCATCCCGCGCGTTCCCGTCCAGCACCGGCGCCTGCTGCCCGACCGGCGCCTGTCGGGGCCGACGCCGTGGGTCGTCGCGATCCTGATGATGCTGACCCTGCTCGCGGCGGCGGCCGGGGTCGGGCTCGCGCGCGCCGCGAATGCGATCGGTGATGCGATCGCGGGCCGCGCGACGGTGCAGATCGTCACCGCCAACCCGGTGACGCGCGCCGAGCAGGCCGCCGACCTCACCCGCCGCGCGGCGGCCGAACCCTATGTCCGCGCGTCGCGCCGCGTCGCGCAGGAGGAGCTGGTCGCGACGCTCGGCCAGTGGCTCGGCACCGCCGACGGCGACGATCCGGTGCTGCGGTCGCTGCCGCTTCCCGCGCTCGTCGATATCGATTTCGTCGGCGGCGAGCGCGCCGGCCAGCTCGCCCGGCTGCGCGCGCTGGTCGCGGAGGCCGCGCCCGGCGCGCGCGTCATCCCGCACGCCGAATGGCTGGGGCCGGTCGCGCGGCTGATCCGCAGCTTGGCGTGGGTCGCCGCGGGCCTCGTCGTGCTGATGACCGCCGCGAGCGCCGCGATCGTCATCATGACCGCGCGCGCCGCGCTCGGCACCCATTATGCGACGATCGAGATGCTCCACCTGATCGGCGCGACCGACCGCCAGATCACGCGGCTGTTCCAGCGGCGCATCGCGATCGACACCGCATACGGCATCGCGCTCGGCACCGCGGTCGCGGCGGCGATCATGCTGCTCGTCGGCTGGCAATGGTCCGATATGACGTCGGGCCTCGCCGCGACCGCCTCGCTGGGGACGGCGGGCTGGCTGCTCTTGGCAGCGCTGCCGCTATTGGCTATCGCGCTCGCAGCCCTGACCGCGCGGCTGACCCTGCTCGCCGCGCTCAAGAAGATTTTATGATCAAGCGCCTGATTTCCATCCTGTTTCTGGCCTGGGTGCTCGGCTTCGCCTGGTTCGCGCTGCTGCTGCCGCTGCCCGCCGGAGACGAAAAGACCGACGCGATCGTCGTGCTGACCGGCGGTCCGGGGCGCATCGACCGCGCGCTCGAACGACTCGAGGCGCGCACCGCCGACCGCCTGTTGATCAGCGGCGTCGCGCGCGAGGTGAAGCCGCGCGAGCTCGCCGCCGAGTATAAAAGGCCCGAAGCGCTGTTCGAATGCTGCATCGCGCTGGGTTTCGAGGCGGAGGACACGCGCTCGAACGCGACCGAGGTCGCGACCTGGGCGAAGCGGCGGAATTACAAGAGCATCAGGCTGATCACCACCGACTGGCATATGCGCCGCGCCGAATATGAGCTCGGCCGCGCGATCGGCGAGGGGGTGACGATCGTCCCCGACGCAGTGCGCAGCCAGCCCAGCTTCGCGACCCTGTTTCGCGAATATCACAAATATCTGGCGGGGCTGGCCGGCGGCATCCTCGGCCTGTGAGCGCGCTCGGCTATATCGTGGCGCTGCTGCGCTCGATCCTCTTCTGGATCGCCTTCGTGATCATGAGCAGCATATGCTCGATCGGCGCGGTCGTGTCGCTGCCCGTCTCGCACCATGCGACGCGCGGGTTCGTGCGGATGTGGGCGCGGTTCCATCGCCTGATCTGCCGCTTCGTCCTCGGCCACCGGATCGTGGTCGAGGGCGCGATGCCCGACATTCCGGTGCTTTACGTGTTCAAGCATGAGAGCGCGTTCGAGACGATCGAGCAGCCGATGCTGTTCCGCTGGCCTGCGGTCTTCGCCAAGGAGGAATTATTCTCGATTCCCGTCTGGGGTCAGGCGGCGCACTTCTACGGCCTGATCCCGGTCGACCGCGACGGCGGCGGCAAGGCGATGCGCGCGATGCTCGCCGCCGCCAAGGCGGCGCTCGCGAACGGGCGGCCGCTGGTGCTGTTCGCCGAAGGCACGCGCGTACCGCACGGAAAGGCGCCGCCGCTGCGCTCGGGCTTTGCGGGCGTCTATCGCCTGCTCGGCGTGCCGGTGATCCCGGTCGCGGTGGACAGCGGCCTCGCCTATCCGCCGCGCCGCTGGGTCAAGCGGCCGGGCACCATCACCTACCGGATCGGCGAGACCATCCCCGCCGGCCTGCCGCGCGAAGAGGCGGAGGACCGGGTGTGGCGCGCGATCAACGCGCTGAATCCGCCGGAGGCGCTGGTCGAAGGCCATTGATCCTTCTCCCTTGATGGGAGAAGGATACGGAGCCTTGCGCCGTAGGCGCTAGGCGCAGTTGGATGAGGGTGATGGTGCGTCATCGCACCGCCGCGTCAGACCTAAACCGCACCCCCACCGCTGCGACTAGGGCAGCAAGCTGCCAAGTCTCGCTGCCTCCCCCATCAAGGGGGAGGAGGGCAGGTCAGTGCTTCCGCCCGAAATCGGGCGCGGCATCGTCCTGTCCCTGCTCGATGATCGAGCGGCGGATCGTCCGGGTGCGGGTGAACCAGTCCTCCAGCTTCGCGCCGTCGCCGCGGCGGATCGCCTGCTGCAGCGCGGTCAGATCCTCGTTGAAGCGCTGCAGCGTCGCGAGCACCGCATCCCGGTTCGCGAGGAACACGTCGCGCCACATCACCGGGTCGCTCGCGGCGATGCGGGTGAAATCGCGAAAGCCGCCCGCCGAATATTTGATCACCTCGCTCTCGGTGACCTCCTCCAGCTCGCTCGCGGTGCCGACGATCGTATAGGCGATCAGGTGCGGCAAATGGCTGGTCACCGCGAGCACCATGTCGTGATGCGCGGCGTCCATCGTCTCGACGCGCGCGCCGAGTGCCTCCCAGAAGCCGGCCAGCGCCGCGAGCTTTTCGGCGTCCGCATCGGCGGGCGGCGTCAGGATGCACCAGCGCCCCTCGAACAAGGTCGCGAAGCCCGCGGCCGGGCCGCTGTTCTCGGTCCCCGCCACCGGATGCGCGGGGATGACGGCATGGCCGGGTAGCGCGGTGCGCAGCGCGTCGGCAACGCCTGCCTTCGACGAACCGACGTCGGAGATGATGGCATCGGGCTTCAGCCCCGCCGCGATCGCCGCCGCCGCGTCGGCCATGCGCCCAACCGGCACCGCGAGGATCACCAGATCGGCCCCCGCGACCGCCGCCGCCGGATCGTCGGCGATCGCGCCGCACAGCCCCAGCGCGCGCGCCTGTGCCCGCACGTCCGCGCTGACGTCATGGCCCGTCACCGCCACCTGCGGCAGCCGCGCCGCGACCGCGCGCGCGATCGACGAGCCGATCAGGCCGAGCCCGACCACCGCGACATGCTCAATCGCCATCAGCCTGCGAGCGCGGCGCGGATCGCCGCCGCCAGCCCGCGCGTCTCGTCCTCGGTGCCGATCGTCATGCGCAGCGCGTGCGGGATGCCCTGTCCGGGCAGCCAGCGCACGATATAGCCCGCCGCCATCAGCCGGTTGTACACCGTCTCGGCGCTCGTCTCGCCCTCGAACAGCACGAGCAGGAAATTGGTCGCCGACGGCACGACGCGCAGGCCGTGGTTGCCGAGGCTTTCGATCTCCCGCGCCAGCCAGGCGCGCCATGTCGCATTGTGCGCGCGGCTGGCATCGACGAAGTCATCGTCGCCCATCGCGGCGACCGCCGCCGCCTGTCCGGCACGGGTGACGTTGAAGGGCAGGCGGATGCGGTGCAGCGCGCCGATGACCTCGGCCGCCGCATAGCCCCAGCCGATGCGCTCGGCGGCGAGGCCGTGGATCTTCGAGAAGGTGCGCGTGACGAACACGTTTGGTTCGGTCTTCGCCAGCTCCAGCCCGCCGTCGTCCTCTTCCGGGGTCAGATATTCGGCGTAGGCCTGGTCGATGACGAACAATATGTCCTGCGGCAGGCCGGCGTGGATGCGCGCGACCTCTTCGCGCGTCGCGAGCGTGCCGGTCGGATTGTTCGGATTGGCGAGATAGACGACGCGGGTCCTCTCCGTCACCGCCGCGAGCAGCGCGTCGACGTCGGTGGCATAGTCGCGGTCGTCGGCCTCGACCGGCACCGCCCCGACGCGCCGCGCCGCGATCTCGTAGACCGCGAAGCCATAGCGCACATAGAGGATCTCGTCGCCCGGCCCGGCATAGGTGCCGGCGGCGAGGTGCAGCAGCTCGTCCGATCCGTTGCCGCAGATGATGCGCGCCGGATCGAGGCCATATTTCGCCGCGATCGTCTCGCGCAGCACCGCCGCGCCGGGGTCGGGATAGCGCGACAGCGCATCGGGGGCGTCCTGCGTGGCGGCGAAGGCCGCGCGCGCCTTGGCGCCCGTTCCGAGCGGATTCTCGTTCGCGCTGAGCTTGATCAGCGGCCGTCCGTCGGCGCCCGCCGACTTGCCGGGGACATAGGGAGCGATGCCGCTGATCCACGGCTTTGGGCTAAGGGTCGGGGTCGCGTCGGTCATGCGGGGGCGTTTAGCGTTTCGCCCGTGCGAGTCCAGTTTGTTGATTGTTTCGCGCAGAGGCACAGAGGACGCGGAGAAGCAATGGTTCACGCGGAGACGCGGAGACGCGGAGACGCGGAGGAAAGAGGCGGGCGGCTTCGCCGCCCTTTTCCATTCTCCTCTTCTCTGCGATCTCTGCGCCTCTGCGCGCATTTCCGTCTCACGCGGATCGAGGCGGAAAGCCCTCCGCGTCTCCGCGTCTCCGCGTGAACCCGATGGCACCGCCCCATCGCCCATCGTTGACAGCCCGCCTTCCGCCGCATAGCCCCGCGCGCATCATGGCGACCGCGCTTCACCAGATTCCGCACCAGAGCGTGACGATCGCCGCGCCACTGCCGCTCGACAGCGGGCAGAACCTCGAAGGCGTCACCATCGCCTGGCAGAGCTATGGCGCGCTGAACGCCGACAAGAGCAATGCGGTGCTGATCTGCCACGCGCTGACCGGCGACCAATATGTCGCGAGCAACCATCCGGCGACGGGCAAGCCCGGCTGGTGGGTGCGCATGGTCGGCCCCGGCAAGCCGATCGACACCGACCGCTTCCACGTCATCTGCGCCAATGTGCTCGGCAGCTGCATGGGGTCGAGCGGCCCGGCCAGCCTCGATCCCGCGACCGGCGCCCCCTACGGCATGCGCTTTCCGGTCATCACCATCGTCGACATGGTGCGCGCGCAGGCGGCGCTGCTCGACCATCTCGGCATCGCGCGGCTGCACGCCGTGGTCGGCGGCTCGATGGGCGGTATGCAGGCGCTCGCCTGGGCGGCGCACTGGCCGGACCGCATCGGGTCCGCGATCGTCATCGCCAGCGCGGCGCGCCACTCGGCGCAGAATATCGCCTTTCACGAAGTCGGGCGGCAGGCGATCATGGCCGACCCCGACTGGCGGGACGGCAATTATTACGGGCAATATTGCATGCCCACGAAAGGGCTCGCGGTCGCGCGCATGGCGGCGCACATCACCTATCTGTCGGAGGCCGGGCTGACCGAGAAATTCGGCCGCCGCTTGCAGGGCCGCGACAACAAGAGCTTCGGCTTCGACGCCGATTTCCAGATCGAATCCTATCTGCGCCATCAGGGGCTGGCGTTCACCGACCGCTTCGACGCCAACGCCTATCTCTACATCACCCGCGCGATGGATTATTTCGACCTCGCCGAGCCGCACGACGGCCGGCTCGCAGGCGCCTTCGCCGGGTCGCGCGATGTGCGCTTCACGCTGGTCAGCTTCGACACCGACTGGCTCTATCCAACCGCCGAATCGCGCCGCATCGTCCAGGCGCTGCACGCGGCGGGCGCGGCGGCGAGCTTCGTCGAGCTGTCGGCGCCCTTCGGCCACGACTCGTTCCTCCTGGACGTGCCGGCACTCGACCGCATCGTCGCGGGCGCGCTGGGGAACGGGCGATGAGCGCGCTGCGCCCCGACCTCGCGATCATCGCCGGTGCGGTGCCGACCGGCGCGCGCGTGCTCGACATCGGCTGCGGCGACGGCGCGCTGATGGCGGCGCTGCGCGCGAACAAGGGCGTCGACGCGCGCGGGCTGGAGATCGACGGCGCGGCGATCGAGGTGGCGATGGCGCAGGGCCTGTCGGTGGTGCAGGGCGACGCCGACCGCGACCTCGCCGACTATCCCGACGACGCCTTCGACTATGCGATATTGTCGCAGACGCTGCAGACGACGCAGCGCCCCGACCGCGTCGTCGGCGAACTGCTGCGCATCGCGCCGCGCGCCTTCGTCAGCTTTCCCAATTTCGCGCACTGGCGCGTGCGGCTGTCGCTCTTGTGGAGCGGGCGCATGCCGGTGACGCGGCTGCTGCCCGTCGCCTGGTACGAAACGCCGAACATCCACCATGTCACGGTCAGCGATTTCCGCGAGCTGGTGCGCGCGCGCGGCATCGGGGTCGAGGCGGCCTGGTATCTGTCGGGCGACCGGCCGACGAGCGACGCCGCCGCGGCCTGGCGCGCCGAGCATGCCATCTTCCTGATTTCGCGGGGCTGAGCTCTCTCCGGGGGGTTCAATCCCGCTTTTTCAGCCCGTTGGCGAGCAGGTCGTTCGCCACCCGCGCGATCTCCGCGATGTCGGCGTCGGTGTCCCACAGGCCGTAGCGCATGCCGAGAAAGACGTTCATCCCGCCGATCGCCCAGGCGTGAATCTCGCCGACGTCGGGGCGGATCTCGCCGCGCGCCGCGCCGGCCTCGAGCCGCTGGCGCACACGCGCGACCGTGGTCTCGTAGTGGCGGCGATAGCTGGCGTAGTCGACGAACTCGGCCTCGTCGATGATGCGGTAGATTTCCTTATGCTCGCGCACGAAGCGCAGGAAGGATTCGAGGCCGATGCGCTCGGCGCTGATCTCGTCGGGCGCGGCCTGGACGATCGGCGTCACATAGTCGCGCAATTGCTCGCTCATATAGCGGACGAGCGCCTGGAAGATCTCCTCCTTCGAATCGAAATAGGTGTAGAAGCTGCCGAGCGCGGTGCCCGCGCGCCGCGTGATCGCGCTGATCGACGCCTCATGGAAGCCGCGCTCGCCGAATTCGACCGCGGCGGCGTCGAGCAGCTTGCGCAGCGTGCGGCGCCCGCGCTCGGTGCGCGGCGTCTTGTCGCGCGCTTCGCCGGCCTGCTCGGGCGTCCCTTCGCCGACGTCCTTCCCGGTCGCTGATCGCGGCTGATCCATATCGCCTTTCCGTCTCCCGCTCCGTCGCGCCCTGCCCCTATCGTGCCTGCATCGTGGCTTTTCTGCACCAGTGGCAAGCAAAAAACGACAGCCGCATATTCTAAGTTGAAACTTGGTTCATGTTTCATTATTGGAAGGCGCGCGGCTTGGCAAGACCGGGCCCAAGAAATTCAACAGGGGCGGCGAGGGGCCGCCCGCACATGGGAGAGACTTGATGCGTCCGTTCGCCCGCCGCTTCCGCCATGCCGTCTGCGCCAGCAGCGCCATCGGCCTGTTCGCTTTCGCGCCGCCCGTCTTCGCGCAGGAGACCGGCGCGAGCAACGACGACGACGACGCGATCATCGTCACCGCCCGCCGCCGCGACGAGCGGCTGGTCGATGTGCCGGTCGCGATCACCGCTTACTCGGCTGAGGCGCTCGAAAAGGCGGGCGCGCTCGACATCACCGACATCGGCCAGACGACGCCGAACACCACGCTGGAAGTGTCGCGCGGCACCAATTCGACGCTCAGCGCCTTCATCCGCGGCGTCGGCCAGCAGGACCCGGTGTCGGGCTTCGAGCAGGGCGTCGGCATCTATCTCGACGACGTCTATCTCAACCGGCCGCAGGCGGCGGTGCTGGACATCTACGACGTCGAGCGGATCGAGGTGCTGCGCGGGCCGCAGGGCACACTCTATGGCCGCAACACGATCGGCGGCGCGGTCAAATATGTCACCCGGCCGCTGCCGCAGGATGTTTCGTTCAAGGTTCGCGCGACCTACGGCACCTATGACCAGGCCGACCTCGTCGTCTCGGCGAGCGCGCCGGTCGGCGACCTCTTGCGCGTCGGCGTGTCGGGCGCGCGGCTGTCGCGCGGCGGCTTCGGCGACAATCTGACCAACGGGCTCGAGAATTACAACAAGGACATCTGGGCCGGGCGCGGCACGGTCGAGCTTGGCGGCTATGGCGCGCCGGTGCTGATCCGCATCTCGGGCGACTATACCAAGGACAAGAGCAACCCGCGCGGCGGCCACCGCCTGATCCCGTCGCTGGCGACGAACCAGCCGGTGCTGCGCAACGTCTTCGACACCCGCGGCGCGCTTAACGACCCGAAGCAGGAAATCGAGGCTTACGGCCTCGCGATGAACGTGACGGTCAATCTCAGCGACGCAGTGACGCTGCGGTCGATCAGCGCGTGGCGCAAGGACAAGTCGGCGACGCCGATCGACTTCGACGCGCTGCCCGCGGTCGACGTCGATGTCCCGGGCTTCTATTTCAACGAGCAGATCAGCCAGGAATTCCAGCTGCTCTACGAAGGCGACCGGCTGAAGGGCCTCATCGGCTTCTATTATCTCGACGCGACCGCCGACACCTTGTTCGACGTCCGCATCTTCAACACTTTCGCCGGACTGACCGCTTTCACCGAAGCGGCGGTCGATACCAAGACCTCGGCGGTTTTCGGCGACCTCACCTATGATTTCAGCGATCAGTTCAGCCTGTCGCTCGGCGGGCGCTACACCTGGGACAAGCGCGAAGCCTTCATCCTGCGCCAGAATTATCTCGGCGGCGGGTCGCCGGTCTTCGGCGGCGCCGGCGTTCCCTTCGGTGCGCCGAGCACCGATTTCACCGGCAGCCGCAACTTCGACAAATTCACCCCGCGCGCCTCGCTGACCTTCAAGCCGGCGCCCGACCATACGCTCTACGCCAGCTATTCGCAGGGCTTCAAGGGCGGCGGCTTCGACCCGCGCGGCGTCGGCGCCAACGCGCCCGCCGCCATCCCGGGCGCCCCGACCAACGACGAAGTCGCGGCCTTCCTGAGCTTCCGGCCCGAAAGGGTCGACAGCTACGAGGTCGGCTACAAGGGCAGCCTGATGGACGGCGCGCTCAACGTGGCGCTCGCCGGCTTCTATGCCGATTATACCGACGTCCAGATCCCGGGCTCGGTCGCCTGCACCGTCGCCGGCGTGCCGACCTTCTGCGGCATCGTGTCGAACGCCGGCAAGGCGACCTTCAAGGGGCTGGAGTTCGAGGGCCGCGCCCGGCTCGGCCGCGATCTGGCGACGACCGGCGACCGGCTGACCTTCTCGACCGCGCTCGGCTATATCGACGCCGACTATAAGGAATATATCACCAACATCGGCGGCGTTCCGACCGACGTCGCCCAGTTCCGCGAGGTGCAGAACACGCCGAAATGGACCGCGAGCGGCAGCCTCGCCTATTCGGCCCCGGTCGGCGACGGCGACCTCAGCCTCGGCACCACCCTCTCCTATCGCAGCACGACGCACCAGTTCGAGATCCCGAACCCCTTCATCGACCAGAAGGGCTTTGCGCTGCTCGACGCGAGCATCCTCTATACCGCGCCCGAGGGGCGCTGGAGCATCGGGCTGTTCGGCAAGAATCTGACCAACAAGAAATACAAGACGTCGGGCTATACCTTCGCCGTGGTCAATCCGGTGACGGGGGCGATCGTCAACGGCGCCAACGGCCTGCCGCTGTCGGCGCTCGGCACCGAAGGCACTCTGACCGCCTTCTACGGCAATCCGCGCCAGGTCTTCGTCACCGGCACGGTCAAATTCTGACCGTCCGGACATCCGAAAAAAGGGGGAAAGGGCCGCCCGCTGCGGCGCCCCTTTTTTCATATGTTCACGCGGAGGCGCGGAGGCGCGGAGAGATTCGGGCCGACAGATCCCTTCCTTTTCCCAGGCTCGATTTCATCGCGGGGCTGGAGAGAGAAAAGCCGCTTCGCGGCAAGCACGGCCTTCTCCGCGCCTCCGCGTCTCCGCGTGAACCCTTTCTGCCTTCGCTGCGCCTCTGCGCGACAACCCTCTATCCCCCAAGCGGCGGCGCTCCGCCCGGCGCCACCATGCGCTCGCCGTCGATGACGATGGGACTGGCGACGCCGTCTATGCTCGCGCCCTCGGGACGAAAGCGCATACCGCGCGCGATCACCTGCGGGTCGGCGAACACGCCCGCGAGATCGTTGATCGGGCCCGCCGGCACGCCCTCGGCTTCGAGCGCGAGCGACAGCGGCTGCGCCTCCCACGCCGCGATCTTCGCAGCGAGCAACGGGATCAGCTCGGCGCGATGGGCGAGCCGCGCCGCATTGGTCGCGAAGCGCGCGTCGCTGCCCCATTCGGGCACGCCGAGAATGGCGCAGAGCCTGCGATATTGCGCGTCGTTGCCGACCGCGATCACCAGCTGGCCGTCGGCGGTGGCGAAGACCTGATAGGGCACGACATTGGCATGGGCGTTGCCCATGCGTTGCGGCGCGACGCCGCTCGCCAGATAATTGGCGGCCTGGTTCGCCAGCACCGCGACCTGGCTGTCGAGCAGCGCCATGTCGATATGCGCGCCCGCCCCCGTGACGTCACGGCGTCGCAGCGCGGCGAGGATCGCGACGGTCGCATACATGCCGGTGAAGATGTCGGCATAGGCGATCCCGGCCTTTTGCGGCGCGCCGCCGGGCTCGCCGGTCAGCGACATGAAGCCGCTCATCGCCTGGACGATATAGTCATAGCCCGCACGGTGGGCATAGGGGCCGGTCTGGCCGAAACCGGTGATCGAACAGACGATCAGCCGCGGGAAATCGGCGCGCAGCCGCGCGGGGTCGAGGCCATATTTGACCAGCCCGCCGACCTTGTAATTCTCGATCACCACATCGGCATCGGCGAGCAGCGCACGCACTTCGGCCTGACCTTCGGCGCGCGCGATGTCGATCGCGACGCTGCGCTTGCCGCGGTTGGTGCTGTGATAATAGGCGGCGCCGAGATTTTCGCCGTCGGGTCCGGCGACGAAAGGCGGCCCCCATTCGCGCGTGTCGTCGCCGGTTCCCGGCCGCTCGACCTTCACTACTTCGGCGCCGAGATCGGCGAGCAATTGCCCGCTCCACGGCCCGGCCAGCACGCGCGCCAGCTCGACGACGCGCAGCCCCTCCAGTGGCTTAGGCAAAGGCGCTGATGCCCGTGATCGCGCGGCCGAGGATCAGCGCGTGGACGTCGTGCGTCCCCTCATAGGTGTTCACCGTCTCCAGGTTCACCGCGTGGCGGATGACATGATAGTCGGCCGAAATGCCATTGCCGCCGTGCATGTCGCGCGCGACCCGCGCGATGTCGAGCGCCTTGCCGCAA
The DNA here is from genome assembly GCA_937873425.1 of uncultured Sphingopyxis sp. Lineage (GTDB taxonomy): Bacteria > Pseudomonadota > Alphaproteobacteria > Sphingomonadales > Sphingomonadaceae > Sphingopyxis. Next base: position 32,680 of record CALMYE010000028.1, read on the forward strand.
TTGTTGCGCTTCAGCAGGCTGATCATGTCGGGCGCAAGATGCCCCTCGTCGATCAGCCGGCCGACGCGCAGCGCCGCCTGCGTCCCCAATGCGATCTCGGTCAGCATGTTGGCGAGCTTCAGCTGCACGATCTGGTTCGCCGCGAGCGGACGCCCGAACTGCTTGCGCTCGAGCGTATAGTTGCGGGCGGCTTCGTAGCAGAATTCCGCCGCGCCCATCGCGCCCCAGCCGATGCCGTAGCGCGCGCGATTGAGGCAGCCGAAGGGCCCCTTCAGCCCCGATACATGCGGCAGCAGCGCATCCTCGCCGACCTCGACCCCGTCCATGACGATCTCGCCGGTGATCGAGGCGCGCAAGCTGACCTTGCCCTCGATCTTCGGCGCCGACAGGCCCTTCATGCCCTTTTCGAGGATGAAACCGCGTATCGCGCCGTCATGCGCGTCGGACTTCGCCCAGACGACGAAGACGTCGGCGATCGGCGCATTGGTGATCCACATCTTCGCGCCCTTCAGCCGGTATCCGCCCTCGATCCTTTCGGCGCGCGTGCGCATGCCGCCGGGGTCGCTGCCCGCGTCGGGCTCGGTCAGGCCGAAGCAGCCGACGAGTTCGCCCGCCGCGAGGCCGGGCAGGAAGCGGCGCTTCTGTTCCTCGCTGCCATAGGCGTTGATCGGGTGCATCACGAGGCTGCTCTGCACCGAGCAGGCCGAGCGGTATCCCGAATCGATGCGCTCGACCTCGCGCGCGATCAGCCCGTAGCTGACATAGTTCAGCCCCGCCCCGCCATATTCGGGGTCGATCGTCGCGCCGAGCAGGCCGAGCGCGCCCATCTCCGACATGATCTCGCGGTCGAAACGCTCGTCCAGAAAGGCCGAGGTGACGCGCGGCAGCAGTTCGCCTTGCGCATAGGCGCGCGCGGCATCGCGCACCATCCGCTCCTCTTCGGAAAGCTGGCTGTCGAGCCCGAGGGGATCGAGCGGGTCGAGCGCGGCAATGCGCTGCGGATCGGCGAGAGCCATGCGGCGGGCTTTCGATCGGGGCGCCCGCCCCACCGGGACGCACGCTAGCGGTTGGGCGCGGCCGGCGGATTATCGGCCACGGCGGCAGCCGGGCTGTCGCGCGGCTCCAATATCGCCGCGGCTTCGATCAGGTCAAGCGCGCGCCGCGCCTCGTGATAGCGGCGCGCGTCGATCAGCCATTGCTCGGCCGCCGCCGCGCCCGGCATGGCCTCGATCTCCTTGATCGCCTCGCCGACGATGCCGCGCGCCAGATGGCGGCGCGCGCGTTCGAGCCGATCCGCCGCGCGGGGGGACGGAGTCTTCGCGGAGCGCACAACGAACAATTCGCCGAGCTCGCGCCGGAATCCGGTCCACAGGCTGCCGCCCGCGCCTTCGCCGCGCCCGACCAGCTGCGGCGCGAGCGTGTCGAGATCGGTGTGCAGCTGTTCGAGCGTGACCGGATCGCGCGAGGCTTCGATGATCGTCTCCACGGCCTTCGGCTGATCATTGGCGAAGCGCAGCCGCAGCCGCGTGTCGAGATAGTCGAGCGGCAGGCCGCGATCGAGCGCGCGGCGCACCGAAAAGGCGACGATCAGCCCCTCGACGCGCGAGGAATTGCCCGAAACCGAGTTCGCCTCGAGGTTGATGCGCGACAGCCGTTGCTCGAGCTCGGCGACGCGTGCCGCCAGCCCCTCGGCGCTGCCGGCCGGGGCGGCGAGCAACGGCTGCGGCGCGGCGGCCGGCGGCTCGGCCGCGGCGGGTGCCGCGAGCGCGCCGCCGGGGTTCGCGGTGTCGATCACCTTGGTCTGCGTCGGCGCGTCGTCGGCCAGATACCGGCTCGCCGCCCAGCCGCCGCCGATGATTCCCGCCACCAGCAGGAGCAGGCCGGCGATAGCCAAGCTACGGAAAGATGGCCCTTTGCCCGCTCTCTCCTCGCCCAGCCGGACGGGGGTGTCGCTGCCTTCGATTGCCATATGTCTCTTTCGTGCGACCCTATTTGCGCGCCTTTTGGCACATTATATGCGCCGCTGTCACCATCGCCGCGTCGTCGGGGGGCCGGGTAACGGCAACTTCGGCCCAGCCCTCCCCTGCGGCGCGCGCTACCGCTTCGCTGATCGCGACCAGCGAAAGGTGGCTGCGACGCGCGTCGGTCAGTGCGTCGACGCGCTCCGCCCCGCGCACCGAATGAGCGAGGATCACCGCCGGCGCTGCGGTCAGCCCGACCCAGAGCGGCGGCGGATCGACCGGATCGACGGCATAGCAGGCGAGCGGTTCGAGCCGGGCGCCGCGCGCGTCGAATACGGTGCGGTCGCGCCCGCACAGCCACAGGATGCGCGGCGGCCGGGGAAGCATTTCGCCTGACGCCATGGCGTCGATCAGCGGCTGCACCGTCCCTTCGCCCGTCATCGCCACTCTCAATCCCGCCGCTTCCGCCGCGGCGGCGGTCGCCGTCCCGACGGCGAAGGCCGGCAGCGCGGCGAGCCGCCCCAGCTGCGGCCCCGCAAGCCGCACCGCCTGCGCACTGGTCAGCAGCAGCGCGTCATGGCCCTCAGGATCGGGCGCCTCCCACGACAGCGCGTGCGCGGCGAACAGCGGAATCCCCCGCGCATCGAGCCCCATCGCCCGCGCGCGCGCTACCGTCGCCGCATTGCCCGGCTCGGCGCGCGTGACGAGGACGGGCAGAGCCGCGCTCATTTGGAAAAGAGGCGCTGCACCGCGGCGGGCGCCTCGGCGAGCAGCGCGATCGCCAGACGATGCGGCGCATCGTCGCGGTCGACCAGCGTCCAGCCCGCGACATGCTCGGCGCCGTCCTCCGAATAAAGCTCGGCGTCGAGGCGCAGCGCGCCGTCCTCCAGCCAATGCGCATGCGCCGCCACCGGCGAGCGGCAGTCGCCGCCGAGCGCCGCGAGCAGGGCGCGCTCGGCCGCCACCGCGCGGTGCGTCGGCGCATGATCGACCGCCGCGAGCAGCGCCAGCACCGCCGCATCGCTGGCGCGGCATTCGATGCCGATCGCGCCCTGCGAAGCCGCGGGAAGCAGCGTCACCACCGGCTGCGCCGTCCCGACGTCATGCAGGCCGAGCCGTTCGAGCCCCGCCGCCGCGAGCAAGGTCGCATCGACCTCGCCCGCCGCCAGCTTCGCCAGCCGCGTCGCGACATTGCCGCGCAGCAGCACCGTCTCGATATCGGGGCGTAGCCTTTTCACCTGCGCCGCGCGGCGCGGGCTGCTGGTCCCGAGCCGCGCGCCGTGCGGCAGGTCGGCGATCACCGCCGCCGCGATGCCGCCCCGCGTCACCAGCCGGTCGCGCACGTCGGCGCGCGGCAGCATCGCGCCCAGCGCAAAGCGCGCGTCGCGCAGCGTCTCGACGTCCTTGAGCGAATGGACCGCGATGTCGATCACCCCCTCATCGAGCGCGGCGTCGAGTTCGCGCGTCCACAGCGCCTTGCCCCCGACCTCGGCGAGCGCGCGGTCCTGGATGCGGTCGCCGGTCGCGGTCATCGGCACGATTTCCAGCGCGCCCGCATCGAGCCCGTGCGCCGCGGTCAGCGCCGCGGCGGCCATATGCGCCTGCGCCATCGCCAGCGGCGAGGCGCGGGTGCCGATACGCAGCGGCGTGCCGGGCGTGGGAAGCGGGATCGAAGCCATGCGCCGCTGCTAGGGCTTCATAGGGTGAAAGGGAAGACCAGGGATTCACGCGGAGACGCGGAGGCGCGGAGAGATTGCGATCGCCGCGAAGCGGCTTTTCTCGGCCGGTTTGCGCCCCGGCGCAACCTTGAAGAAGAATGGGGCCTTTCGGACCGAACCTTCTTCTCCGCGCCTCTGCGTCTCCGCGTGAACCCAATCTCTGCGCGCTATCTTTGCGCGAATCCCCGAATCGACCCCGCTTGCCCCCTTGCGCCTCGCGCGGGTAAGGGGGCGAAATAATATGTCTCTCATCCTCGGCCTCGAATCGAGCTGCGACGAAACCGCGGCGGCGCTCGTCACCGGCGACCGGCGCATCCTCGCGCACCGCGTCGCGGGGCAGGAGGCCGATCACGCGCCCTATGGCGGCGTGGTGCCGGAGATCGCCGCGCGCGCGCATGTCGACCGGCTCGCGCCGATCGTCGAACGCGTGCTCGCCGACGCGAATGTCACGCTCGCCGACGTCGATGCCATCGCCGCGACCGCCGGCCCCGGCCTGATCGGCGGGGTGATGGTCGGCCTCGTCACCGGCAAGGCGCTCGCGCACGCCGCGGGCAAGCCACTGATCGCGGTCAACCATCTCGAAGGCCACGCGCTCAGCCCGCGCCTCGCCGACGCATCCCTCGAATTTCCCTATCTGCTGCTGCTCGTCTCGGGCGGCCATTGCCAGTTGCTGCTCGTCAGGGGCGTCGGCGCCTATCGCCGCCTCGCGACCACCATCGACGACGCGGCAGGCGAAGCCTTCGACAAGACCGCCAAGCTGCTCGGCCTCGGCTATCCCGGCGGCCCCGCGGTCGAGCGCGCCGCGCGGGACGGCGACCCCCGCGCCGTGCCGCTGCCGCGCCCGCTCGTCGGCAGCGCCGAGCCGCATTTTTCCTTCGCCGGGCTCAAGAGCGCGGTCGCCCGCGCCGCCGCCAGCGGTCAGCACAGCGTCCCCGATCTCGCCGCCTCCTTCCAGCAGGCGGTGGTCGACTGCCTCGTCGACCGCAGCCGCATCGCGCTCGCCGCCTGTCCCGAAGCCACCGCCTTTGTCGTCGCGGGCGGCGTGGCAGCGAACGGCGCGATCCGCGCGGCGCTCACCGACCTCGCCCACGGCTTCGACAAGCGTTTCGTCGCGCCGCCGCTGTGGCTCTGCACCGACAATGGCGCGATGATCGCCTGGGCGGGCGCCGAGCGCTTCGCCGCCGGGCTGACCGACCCGCTCGACATGCCCGCGCGCCCGCGCTGGCCGCTCGACCCGCAGGCCGAGGCGGTGCGCGGCGCCGGTGTGAAAGCATGACGTCATATCGCAATTTCGGCGTCGTGGGCGGCGGTGCCTGGGGCACCGCGCTCGCGCAACTGCTCGCCGCCGAAGGCGCCGAAGTCCGCCTGTGGGCGCGCGAGACGGAGGTGGTCGCCGCGATCAACGCCGAGCATCGCAACCCGCTGTTCCTGCCCGGCGCCGCGCTGTCGCCGTCGCTGACCGCCACCGGCAACCTCGCCGACCTCGCCGGCCGCGACGCGCTGCTGGTCGTCGTGCCGGTCCCCTATCTGCGCGCGGTGCTCGCCGACCTGCCCGCGGGCGACGCGCCGCTGGTCTTCTGTTCGAAAGGCATGGAGGCGGGCAGCTTCGCCTTTCCGGTCGACATCGCGCGCGACGTCGCGCCCGCCCGGCCGATCGCTGTGCTGTCCGGCCCGACCTTCGCGCACGAAGTCGCCGCCGGCCTGCCCACCGCCATCACCCTCGCCGCAGAGGATGCGGCGCTCGCCGATGCACTGGCGCAGGCGCTCGCGCGGCCGCATTTCCGCCCCTATGTCTCGACCGACGTGACGGGCGCGGAGATTGGCGGCGCGGTCAAAAATATCCTCGCCATCGCCTGCGGCATCGTCGACGGCGCCGGGCTGGGGCTCAACGCGCGCGCCGCGCTGATCAGCCGCGGTTTCGCCGAGATGACGCGTTTCGGCCTCGCGCGCGGCGCGCGCGCCGAAACGCTTGCCGGGCTGGCCGGGCTCGGCGACCTCGTGCTGACCTGCACCTCGGCCAATTCGCGCAACTTCGCGCTCGGCCAGGGACTCGGGCGCGGCGAAGAAGCATCGGCGTTGATGGCCGACCGACGCACCGTCGCCGAGGGGGCGTTCAGCGCGCCGGTGGTCGCCGCCGCGGCGCGCACCGACGGCATCGACATGCCGATCACCGACGCCGTCGCCCGGCTCGTCGCGGGCGAGATCCGCGCCGCCGAGGCCATTCAGGCCCTGCTCAGCCGCCCGCTCCGACCCGAGGGGCGATGACGCATCACATAAGATTGCCTGTCTCCACCCCCCGCGCTAGACAGGGGCCCGGGGAGCAGCAGAAGGGGCGCCAGGCTTGAGCCAGACGGACAGCGCATCCGTGCGCGCCGCCGCCGATTCGGCGGCCCCTTCGCCCGACGCCGACACGGCGGCGCTCGCGAAAGGCGGCCGCACCAATTTCTTCGGCTTCATCCTGCGCCTCGTCGCGCGCCTGCCCTTTCTCTACTTCGCCGGGCGCTGGTACGGCGCCGAAGCGCTCGGCCGCTTCGCCTTTGCGGTGCTGGTGATCGAACTCGTCGCGCAGCTCGCGACGCTGGGTCTCAAGCGCGGCCTCGCCGAACAATTGAGCGCGCCCGGCGCCGACCATCGCCATGTCGTGTGGGATGGCATGTTCGTCGCGCTGCTCGCCTCGGCGATCGGCTCGGCGATCCTCTTCGCCTTTCCGGTCTTCATGTACCCAAGCGGGGATATCAGCACGTCGGACCGCTTCATGGCCTTTCTGGTCTTCGCCATTGCGGGGACCGAAATCGCGCTCGCCGCCTGCGCCTATCGCTATGACATCGGCGCGACGGTGCGCGCGCGCGCGATCGTCGAGCCTTGGGTGATCAGCATCGCCGCTTTCGCTTTCTGGTTCGTTTCGCCGCCCGACGGACTGATGCTGTCCTATGCCGCCGCGATGGTCGGTGCCTTCCTGACCGCTCTGTGGCCCATGATACGCCATTATGGCGGACCCGGCGTCTGGCGTCCGCAACCGGCCCATCTGATCGGCCTCGCGCGCCGCAATGCGCCGCTTGCGGCGGCCGACGCGATCGAGTGGGGAACGCGCCGCCTCGACCTTTTCATCCTCGGCCAATTCGCCTCGCCCGCCATTTGCGGCATCTATTATATGGCGCAGCAGGTCGCCTCGCTACCGCAGAAGCTGAAGACCAGCTTCGAACCGATCCTCGGCCCCGTCATCACCCGCAACCTCGCCGAGAAAAAGCTCAGCGCAGTGGCGGCGCAGGTCAGCCAGGTCGGCTTCTGGATCATCGCGGCGCAGGCCGGCGTCGCGCTTGCGCTCGGCATTCCAGGGCAGGCGGTGATGGGCCTTCCTGGCCCCGAATTCGTCGTCGGCACCGCCGCGCTCGCCTTCCTGCTCGCCGCCGAGGTCGTCGCCGCGACCGCCGTGGTCAGCGAAGCGGCGCTCGTCTATGTCGCGCGCCACCGCAACCTGCTGATCAGCCTCGTCACGCTCGGCCTGCAGGCGCTGCTCAGCGTCGCGTTGATCCTCGTCGCGCGCTCGATGGGGCTCGACCCCATCCATTATGCCGCGGCGGTCGCGCTCGCGCTGATGCTCGCCCTGGGCTTCGCCTCGGTCGCGAAAGCGTGGCTGCTCTCGCGCATCCTCGGCACGCCGGTGAACAGCCTGCGCTGGGCGCTGGTCTGGGCGACCGCGGGCGCGGCGGTGCTCGGCTGGGGCGCGACGCGGCTGCCCGAATGGGCCGAACTGCTGATCGGCGTGCCGGTCATCCTAGGCATCTATGGCTGGCTGATCTGGACGCGTGGTTTCGGCCCCGAAGACCGCGCGCTGTTCCGCAAGCATCCCGAGACGGCGGCCTCCACCGCCGGCTGATCCTCAGAGCCGGATCATCATAGAGCGAAAAAAGCCCTGTGCTCCCGCGAAGGCGGGAGCCCATCTCCGGATGGCGCAATGTTGAACCGGCGGGAGATGGGTCCCCGCCTTCGCGGGGACACACCATTTATTGAAAATCGATCGCAATCTAGCCCAGCCGCGCGGCGACCTTCGCCTTCAGGTCGGTCTGCGCGCGCGGGCCGACCTGCGCGATGATCTCGCGCGCGCAGACCGCGCCCATCGCCAGGCAGTCCGCCATCGGCCGCGCTTCGGCGAGCCCGGCGAGGAAACCGGCGGCGAAGAGGTCGCCGGCGCCGGTGGTGTCGACCACGTCGTCGATCGGCTCGGCGGCGACCGTGGTGCGCGTCCCGCCCGTCACCGCGACCGCGCCCTTTTCGCTGCGCGTCACGACCAGCAGCGGCACGTCGGGCGCGACGCGCGCCAGCGCGGTTTCGAAATCGCCTTCCTGCGCCAGTTCGAGCAGTTCGGCCTCGTTCGCGAAAAGAATGTCGATCTCGCGCGCCGCGATCATGCGGCGGAAATCCGCGCCGTGCGCCGCGATCACGAAAGTATCGGAGAGGGTGAAGGCGACGCGGCGCCCGGCGGCGCGCGCGAGGCCGATCGCTTCGGCCATCGCCGCGCGCGAGGCCTCGGCATTCCACAGATAGCCTTCGAGATAGAGGATGTCGGCATCGGCGATCAGCGCGGCGTCGAGCGATTCGCGTCCCAGATCCTGCGAGGCGCCGAGAAAGGTGTTCATCGTCCGCTGCCCGTCGGGGGTGACGAGCACCAGGCAGCGCGCGGTCGGCGCGCCGTCCTGCAGCGGCGGCGTGTCGAAGGCAATGCCGAGCGAGGTCAGGTCGTGGGTGAAGACCTGGCCGAGCTGGTCGCCCGCGACCTGCCCGATGAAGCCGCAGCGGCGCCCGAGCGCGGCCATGCCCGCGAGCGTGTTCGCCGCGCTGCCGCCCGACATCTCGATCGCCGGCCCCATCGCGGCATAGAGCCGCTCGGCCTCATCGGCGTCGATCAGCCGCATCGAGCCCTTGGTCAGCCCCTCGGCTTCGATCAGCGCGTCGTCGGCGCGGGCGAGGACGTCGACGATCGCATTGCCGATGGCGACGACGTCGAAGCGGGCGGTGGAGGCCATGAAAATTCCTGTCTGGATGATGTGCTGCGCGCCCTTAGGGTCCGCCGCGCGGCTTGGCAAGCTGGCGCCATGCGGCAAACGTGTAGAGAGCGTATAAACGGGTTCACGCGGAGACGCGGAGACGCGGAGAAAAAGAAGGGACGGCGAAGCCGCCGATCACTGGGCAACGGACGTCGCCGGCCAGACCGGATGGCCGGACATCGACCGCCGCGGCAACTCCGCGTCTCCGCGTCTCCGCGTGAACCATATCGCCCCGCTTGACGTCCGGGCCGACCCTGCGCATCCCGCACCCATGACCCGCGCCGTCCACGCTCTGCTGCTCGCGCTCGGCGACCTGCCGCGCCGTCCGGTGCTCGGTGTGCTGGCGAAGAGCCTCGCGCTCACCCTGCTGGTCCTCCTCGCCGCGGGCGCCGCGATCTTCTTCGCCGTCCGCTGGGCGCTCGCCCACTGGCGCTGGCTCGGCGAGGTCGAGGCCGGCATGGCGGGGCTCGCGTTGATCCTGCTGCTGATCGCGGGCAGCTGGCTCGCCTTTCGCGGCGTCGCCATCGCCGTCGTCGGCCTGTTCGCCGACGCGATCGTCGCCGATGTCGAGGGGCGCCACTATCCCGCCGCAGCGGCCCGCGCGGTGCCGGTCGGCGTGACCAAGGGGCTGCGGCTCGGCCTTGTCTCCTTCGCCCGGCTGGTCGCGGTCAATCTGGTCGCGCTGCCCTTCTATATTCCCTTGCTGTTCACCGCCGTCGGCGCGCCCCTGCTCGCCTTCGCGATCAACAGCGCGCTGCTCGGCCGCGATCTGGAAACGATGGTGCTCGCACGCCACCCCGGCCGGCCACGGCTCGACCGGGGCGGCCGCTGGGCGCTCGGCGCACTGTCCACCGCAGCCTTTCTGGTGCCCGTCGTCAACCTGTTGGCGCCCATCGCCGGCGCGGCTATGGCCGTCCACATGATCCATCTGCGCGACAGGAAGACGCCATGATCCGCCCGCTGGCCGCCGCCGCCCTTATCTCGCTGCTCGGCGCCTGCGCGGCGACCCCGCCGCCGCGCAGCGCCACCCCGCCGCCGGTGACCGGCCCCGCCGCGCCGCCCGCCGTCGTCCGCCCGGTGCAGCACAATGATTTGATCGGCCAGAGCCCCGCCGCGGTCGGCCGCCTGTTCGGCCAGCCGCGCATCGACGTCACCGAGGGCGGCGCGCGCAAGCTGCAGTTCCAGGGCAGCGCCTGCGTGCTCGACATCTATTTCTACGCCCCGCGCGCGGGCGCCGACCCGGTCGCGACGCATGTCGACGCACGCACCCCCGACGGCCGCAACGCCGAGGTCAACAGCTGCGCCGACGCGCTGCGGCGGTAAACAAGCCAACGCCCTCCCCTTCAGGGGAGGGCAGCGAGACTTGGTTCGGCGCAGCCGGACCTAGTCGCAGCGGGGTGGTGCTATGGGCCTTGCGCGCTGTCGCGCGCCACCACCCCAAACCCCTCCTCTGAAGAGGAGGGGCTTAACAGCCATGTGACGTCATTCCGTCAGCTCGCCCAGCGCCCATGCGGCCGCCTCGGCAACCACGGGCGATGCGTCCCCCGTCAGTTCCCCCAGCCGCGTCCGGAACCGCGCATCGCCGCTGTTTCCCGCCGCGATCGCCGCGTTGCGGACCATGCGGTCGCGGCCGATGCGCTTGATCGGCGAGCCCGCAAACACCTGCCGGAACCCCGCATCGTCGAGGTCGAGCAGATCGCCCAACTCGGGCGCCGCCAGTTCGCCGCGCGGCAGGAAGGCGCGGTGGCGCGCCGCCGCATCGGCGAACTTGTTCCACGGGCACACCGCCAGGCAATCGTCGCAGCCATAGACGCGGTTGCCCAGCGCGCGGCGCAATTCGACCGGAATCGGCCCCGCATGTTCGATCGTGAGGTAGGAGATGCAGCGCCGCGCATCGAGCCGGTAGGGGGCGGGAAAGGCGGCGGTCGGGCAGGCGTCCTGGCACGCCGAACAGCTGCCGCACCGGTCGCGCCCCGGCACCGATGGCGCAAGATCGAGCGTCGTGTAGATCGCCCCCAGGAACAGCCAGCTGCCATGATCGCGGCTGACCATGTTCGTGTGCTTGCCCTGCCAGCCGAGCCCGGCCGCCGCCGCGAGCGGCTTTTCCATCACCGGCGCGGTGTCGACGAAGACCTTGACCTCGCTCCCCGGCGCCTCGGCGACCAGCCAGCGCGCGACAGCTTTGAGCGCCTTCTTGACGATGTCGTGATAGTCGCCGCCCTGCGCATAGACCGAGATGCGCCCCCGCTGCGGATGCTCCGCCAGCGCCAGCGGGTCGGCGGCGGGCGCATAGCTCATCCCCAGCGCGATCACCGACCGGACCTCGGGCCACAGCCCCTGCGGCGACCCGCGCTGCTCGGCGCGGCTTTCCATCCAGATCATCTCGCCGTGGCAGCCATCGGCGAGCCAGGCGTTCAGCCGCGCCGCGGTCTGCGGCGCCGCGTCGGCGCGCGCGATGCCGAACGCCGCGAAGCCATGCGCGCGCGCGGCCGCTTCGAGGCGCCCTTCGAGCGGGGGCAAGGCTTCGGCAATCATATGCGCGCTATACGCGAATGGCTTTCCCATGCCATAGCGGCGTGGAACAGCTCATTTCCTCCGTTCGTCCTGAGGAGCCATTGAGCTTGTCGAAATGGCGTCTCGAAGGACCGCCGGCGCTGGCGTCCTTCGAGACGGGGCTTCGACAGGCTCAGCCCCTCCTCAGGACGAACGGATTGTCTCTCGGGGACCAGATTTTGACCGATCTCAGCGTCGAGGCGCGCGGCCTCACCAAGACCTTCGGCGGCTTCCGCGCCGTCGATCATGTCGATCTCGAAGTGCCGGCGGGCAGCATCTACGGCGTGCTCGGCCCCAACGGCGCGGGCAAGACGACGAGCCTCAGGATGATGCTCGGCATCATCGACCCCGACGCAGGGCAGAGCCGCCTGCTCGGCGGCCACCGCCCGCAATCGGTGCGCCACCGCATCGGCTATCTGCCCGAGGAACGCGGGCTTTATCCGGGCATGAAGGCGCGCGAGGCGATCGCCTTCATGGGCGCGCTGCGCGGGCTCGACTGGCGCGAGGGGCGCCGCCGCGCCGCGACCTTCATGACCGAACTCGGCCTCGAACGCGTGATCGACGAGAAGATCCGCAAGATGTCGAAGGGCATGGCGCAGATGGTCCAGCTGATCGGCTCGATCGTCCACGCCCCCGACCTGATCATACTCGACGAGCCCTTCTCGGGCCTCGACCCGGTCAATCAGGAACGGCTGGAGATGCTGGTGCGCCGCGAGCGCGACCGCGGCGCGACCATTTTGTTTTCGACCCATGTCATGGCGCACGCCGAGCGGCTGTGCGACCGCATCGCGATCATCGCCCGCTCGCAGCGCCGCTTCGAAGGCAGCGTCGATCAGGCCCGCGCACTGCTCCCGATGCAGGTGCGCTACACCCCGCGCGAAGGCAGTGATGCCGCGGTCGCCGCGCTGCTCCCCGCCGGGGCCGAGCGGCGCGGCGAGGCATGGCATTTCGCCATCGAGGATAGCGACGTCGAGCCCTTGCTCGCGCACGTCACGGCAAGCGGCCTTGGCGTCACCGGCCTGTCGATCAGCCGCCCGGCGCTCCACGACGCCTTCGTCCATATCGTCCGCCAGGTCGACGCCGGCTTCACCGCCGACGCCGCCGGGGACGCGCTGGAGGAGGCGAGCGCATGACCCCCTTCCTGCGCAACATGGCCGTCGTTGCGCGGCGCGACTTTCTTGCGATCGTCGCGACGCCGACCTTCCTGCTCTTCCTGCTCGCGCCTTTGTTCATGATCGCCATGGGCCTCGCGGGCGGCATGGGCGCCTCGCAGCTCGCCGACAGCGCGCGCGGCGCGGGGCGCATCGTCGCCGTGATCGGGGCCGGCGACATGGAGGCGATGCGCGCCGCCGACGCCCAGCTGCGCGCCGCCATGCCGCGCGAGCCCGCGACGCTCGAACTGCGCGTCGCCACCGAAAGCGCCGACCCGCTCGCGATCGCGAAGGAAAAGGGCAGCGACACCTATGCCGTGCTCAGCGGCCCGCTCGAAAGCCCGCGCATCGTCGAGCGCGAGGCGGAAAGCGCTTCTGGCCGCTATCTCGCATTGCTCGCGGGCGAGGTTCTGCGCGTGCGCGCCGCGGGCGACCTGCCGCCGGTGGCGCCGCGCTTCGAGGCGCTGGAAAGCGGCGGCACCAGCATCGCGGTGCAGCAATCGCTCGGCTTCGGCGCGGTCTTCGCCATCTTCCTGCTGACCCTGCTGCTCGCGGGCCAGACGGTGAGCTCGCTCGCCGAGGAAAAGGGCAACAAGGTGATCGAGATCCTTGCCGCCGCGGTGCCACTCGAAAGCGTCTTCCTCGGCAAATTGCTCGGCTTCCTCGGCGTCGCGGTGCTGTTCATCGCTTTCTGGGTCGTGATGGCGATCGGCGGCGGGCTGATCGCCGTGACGCAGATCGACCCCGCGACGATCGCCGCCGCCGGCGCCGCGAGCAAGCCCGCCGCCGCGCTCGCCGCGAGCCCGGCGACCGGCTGGGGCTTCTTCCTCGGCATCGGCTTCCTCTATTTCGTCATGGCCTTCCTGCTGCTCGGTGCGGTGTTCCTCGGCGTCGGGGCGCAGGCGGCGACGGTGCGCGAGATCCAGATGCTCAGCCTGCCGATCACCATCTTCCAGGTCGGCATGTTCAGCCTGTGCGCCGCCGCCGCGAGCGCGCCGGGCAGCCGGCTCGCGACCTTTGCGCAGATTTTCCCCTTCTCCTCACCGCTCGCCATGGCCGCGCGCGCGGCGACCGACGAATCGATCAGCGTCCACTTGGCTGCGCTCGGATGGCAGGTCTTGTGGGTCGGCCTGGTGATCTTCATCTCGGTCCGCCTGTTCCGCGCGGGTGTGCTCAGCAGCGGCAGCGGCTGGAAATTCTGGCGGCGCAAGGGGGCATGAGAACCTCCCCCTTGGGGGAGGGGGACCATGCGAAGCATGGTGGAGGGGCACCCCCGGTTTACGCGAGGCTTAAGTGAAGCGTTTGCCCTTCCGTGCCCCTCCACCACCCTTCGGGTGGTCCCCCTCCCCGTGCCGGGGAGGATCGCCCCATTGACAGAATTGTAAATAGTGGCATTCTGCAACGGAATCGGCCGCGCCCGACGGCCGTCCCTCAGAGGAGCTGCCCCCTATGGCCACCGTCATCCGCGAAGCCCCCGCCGTCCCGCATCCGCTCGACGTCTCCCGCGCCGAACTGTGGAGCGAGGACCGCTGGCAGGAACCGATGCGCCAGCTGCGCGCCGAATCGCCGATCTTCCATTGCGAGGATTCGAAATTCGGCCCCTATTGGTCGGTGACCACCTACAAGCCGATCCAGCATATCGAGGCGCTGCCCAAGCTCTTTTCCTCGTCGTGGGAATATGGCGGCATCACCGTCGCCGGCGACGGCATCGAGCATCTGCAGGAAGGCGAGGTGCCGATGCCGATGTTCATCGCGATGGACCCGCCGCAGCACACCGCGCAGCGCCGCACCGTCGCGCCCGCCTTCGGCCCCAGCGAGATCGAGCGCATGCGCGCCGACACCCAGGCGCGCACCGCGGCGCTGATCGACACGCTGCCCGTCGGCCAGCCCTTCGACTGGGTCCACAAAGTGTCGATCGAGCTGACCACCGACATGCTCGCGATCCTGTTCGATTTCCCGTGGGAGGACCGCCACAATCTGACGCGCTGGTCCGACGCGCTCGGCGACATCGAAAGCTTCGGCACGCTCGAGGAGCGTCAGGCGCGGCTCGCCACCGCCTTCGAGATGGGTGCGGCGTTCAAGCAATTATGGGATGCAAAGGCCCAGAATCCGGGCGAACACGACCTCATTTCGATCATGCTCCAGTCCGACGCGATGAAGCATATGAGCGAGCATGAGTTCATGGGGAATCTGATCCTGCTCATCGTCGGCGGCAACGACACGACGCGCAATTCGATGTCGGCCTATGCCTATGGCCTGCACTGTTTCCCCGAGGAGCGCGCGAAGCTGGAAGCGAACCATGATCACGAACTCGCGGTCAACGCGATGCACGAGATCCTGCGCTGGCAGACCCCGCTCGCGCACATGCGCCGCACCGCGGCCGAGGATACCGAACTGTTCGGCCACCAGATCAAAAAGCGCGACAAGATCGCGCTCTGGTATGCCTCGGCGAACCGCGACGAGAGCGTCTTCCCCGACGGCGACCGCATCATCGTCGACCGCGAGAATGCGCGCCGCCACCTCGCCTTCGGCTACGGCATCCACCGCTGCGTCGGCGCCCGCGTCGCCGAGCTGCAGCTGACGACCTTGATCTCCGAGATGCAGAAGCGCCGCCTGCGCGTGAACGTCCTCGCCGAACCCGAGCGCGTCCATGCCAGCTTCGTCCACGGCTATCGCCACATGCAGGTCGAGCTCGAACATTATTGATGAAACCAACCCCTCCCCTTCAGGGGAGGGGCAGCGAGACTTGGTTCGGCGCAGCCGGACCTAGTCGCAGCGGGGTGGGACCATCGGCCTCGCGCTACCTCGCGAAACCCCACCCCCAACCCCTCCCCTGAAGGGGAGGGGCTTGCTATGATGCCCCGAGCACCTCACCGGAGTCGGCCATGATCGAACGGCGCATCCTGATCGGCGGCATCGCGCTCGGCGCCGCGCTGATCGCCGCGCCTTTGCTCTTCGCCAAATCCTCGCCGCGTCCGAAGGGGCAGGCCGGATGGCAGCTCAGCGAGGCCGAGTGGAAGCGCCGCCTCACTCCCTTCCAGTATAAAATCCTCCGCGAGGCGGGGACCGAGCGGCCCTTCACCAGCCCGCTCGACAAGGAAAAGCGCGCCGGCACCTTCCTGTGTGCCGGATGCGCGCTGCCGCTCTATTCGAGCACAACCAAATATGACAGCAAGACCGGGTGGCCGAGCTTCTGGGCGCCGCTGAAGAGCGCGATCGGCACCTCGACCGATTATGACATCGGCCATGCGCGCACCGAAGTGCATTGCCGCCGCTGCGGCGGCCACCTCGGCCATGTCTTCGACGACGGGCCGAAGCCGACCGGCAAGCGCTATTGCATGAACGGCGCGGCGCTGCGCTTCGAGCCCGCCTGACGGGTCAGCGCACCACCCGATAGACGCGGAAATTCCGCTGCGACAGCATGGCGTCATGGCTGAGCCCCGCGACCGGCTCGCCGCGCGACAGGCGGGCGGCGAGGCCGTGCGGATGGGCGCGGACCGGATTGCCGCTTTCCGCCGTATCGGCGCACAACACCACGAAGCGCGCGCCGCTCGCGCGCACGATCGCCACCGCCGCATCGGGATCGGCAATCAGCGCGGCGATCACCCGGTTCATCGCCGCATGATTGCGGTGATGGCCGGTCGCGACGACGCTGTGCGGCGTATGGACGAGCAGCGTCGGCCCGGTGTCGATCGGCGCGAAGAGCAAAGCCGCGGGCTCGCGCGCCAGCGGGGCGAGCATCGCGGCGGTCGGGCAGGCTTCCTGCCCGGAGGAGCGCTTCGGCGTCGAGGGCAGCATCGCCTGCACCGCGCGCCCGGCGAGCCACGCATCGACCGCGGGAATCGCGGCCAGCAGCAGCATCGCTGCGCCGACGCGGCCGATCGCGGTGCGGCGCGCCCGGCTCCAGTCCCACAGCCCCAGCGCCATCGCGCCGAAAGCGGGGACCAACCAGGCGTGGGTGACCGCCCCGGTGCGGAACACGGTCAGCGACAGCAAGCTGCCGCCGAGCAGCACGAAGAGCAGCCGCGTCCAATTGTCGCCCCATGCGCTCCCCCGCGCGCGCCGCCAGGCCCAGAGCGCAGCGCCGAGCCCGACGAGCAGCGGCGCAAGGAAGATCGCGGCGGCATCGGCATCCTGTTCCCACAGCGGCCGCCCTTCCTTCACCATCTCGTACCAATGGGTGCGCACCAGCGGCTCGAGCGCGCCGAACGGCCCGTCGAGGCACGGCCGGCCGAAGATCAGGAAAGTGCCGATCCCCGCCGCGCCGGCGAGCGCGAGCACCGCCAGCCGCAGGCGCCACGACGCATCGAAGCGCAGCGCCCCGGCGAGCAGCACCGCCGCGGCGGCGGCGACCGCGGCGGCATAGGGCAGCGAGAAGCCATCGCAATAAGCCGCGGTGAAGGGCGCGGTGCCGCGGAAGACGAGCAGCCACAGCGCCGGAAAGACGAGCAGCCCGGCGGCGAAACCGGTCAGCCGCGGCGCGGTGCCGGGATCGCGCAGCCAGTCGAGCGCGAACAGCGCGCCGAAGACCGCCAGATAGGGCAGGCCTTCGAGCGAGATTTCGACATGCGCGGCGATCACCAGCGCCGCCGCCAGCCCGCGCAGCACGCGCGGCTCGCCGAGCGCGAGCCACAGCATCGTCACCGACAGCAGCAGCTGCCAATTGTGATGGTCGATGCGCAGCGGCGCGAAATAGTGAAGGAAGGTCACGCCGGTCGCGGCGATCAGCAACCCCGCGATCGCCTGCCGCCGGTCACCGAGGCGGACGAGGATGCGCGCGAACAGCAGGAACAGCGGCAGGATCAGCAGCAGCGGATAGAGGGCCACCGCCCAGCGTTCGGCCGCCTCCGCCGGCAGCACAATGCCGAACAGCGCGATCAACGCCGCGATCTGCATGTCGATGAAGCGCGACCAGTGCATCAGCCCGCCGCCGCCCTCCGGATTGATCCGGTATTGGGTGACGTCGAACCAGTCCTGCCCTGCGATCAGGTCGCGGACCTGCACGAGGCGCAGATTGTCGTCGGTGTCGCGCAGGCCGAGCGCCGGAATCGCGTCGCGATAGACGAACAGCGCGGCGAGCGCGACCGCGAGCCACAGCAGCAGCGCGATGCGATGGACGCTCAGGCTTCGCGGCGCGCGGGCCATGCTCGCCTCAGCCGGCCGCGAAGACCAGGGTCTTGCGGAGGATATAGGTGGCGACGAAGGACACGCCGATCGCGGCGAGCTTCGCCAGATTGGCGTCGAGCCCGGCGGCATCGCCCGCCCAGACGATCGCCACCGTCAGCCCGAGCCCAACGAAGGCCGAGCCGAGGAACAGCCCCTTCTGCCGCACCCGGTCCATCCCCGCGGTACGCGCGCCCGCAACGAAGACGAGGCGCGAGCTGATGAGCCAGTGGATGACGATCCCCGCGGCATAGCTCGCGGCCGCGGCCGCGGCGGGCCGCCAGCCGGCGATCAGCAACAGGTTGAACAGCGCCACGTCGCCCGCCAGCGCCACCGCGCTCGCGCCGACATAGCGCAGGAAGGTCACCCGCATCAGCCTTTGCGCGAAGGCGGGCAGCGGCAGCGCCGTCATGGCGTCAGGCCGCTCTCGCCACGCGGCCCGGCACGTCGCGCACCGACGCCAGCGCCGCCTGTTCGCCCTCGGTGCCGCTCTCATGATATTCGGCGTCCTCGTTGACACCCCATATGTCGTAGACGCGCGTGCCGGCAACGATATTGCGCACCGTCAGCATCGCGGTCATCATCGCATGATCTTGGTTGTTGTAACGGTGCATGCCGTTGCGCCCGACCATGTGCAGCGTCGGATAGCGCGCCTCCAGCTCGGACCGCATCGCCGCGACATGCGCGGCATAATCATCGTCATAGACGGGATAGGCCTTTTCCTGCCGCACCACCGCACCGCCGACGACGTCGGCGGGGTCGCACAGGCCGAGGATCGCCATTTCGCGCTTGGCGAGTTCAACCAGATCATCATCGCTCGACGCCCACAGCCCGTCGCCCTCGAAACAGAAATATTCGAGGCCGACGCAGGCGAGTTCGGGATCGGGCACCATTTCGGGCGACCAGCTACGGAAATTCTGCACGCGGCCGACCTGCACCTTGCTGTCGTGGATATAGATCCAATTGTCGGGGAACAGGTCCGCCGAGCGGATCTTGAGCGCGACGGTCAGGAAGTCGCGATATTTGAGGCTGGGCGCCGCCGAAAGCGCGCAGGCGGGCAGCGGATGGATGCGGGCCGCGAGCTCGCGCATCGGCGCCGAGCTGATGACATGGCCCGCATCGATCACGACGTCGCCGTCGGGCCCGCTCGCGGTCAGCCGCCAGCGGCCCGTCTTCTGGTCCTGCGTCAGCTGCTTGAAGCCATGGCCCATCAGCACATGGTTGCCGCCCGCGACCACCTTGCCCGCCGCCGCCTCCCACATCATGCCCGGCCCGAGCCGCGGATAGCGGAAGGTTTCGAGCAATGTCTTGGTCGCCATGCCGTCGTTGGGCGCCCTGTTCAGCCCCAGGCTGCGCTTCAGCCCGTCGAGCACCGCGCCGCCGAGCGAGAGGCCCTTGATGCGCTGCGCCGCCCAGTCGGCCGACATTTCGTCGCACGGCATGCCCCACACCTTCTCGGTATAGGTCTTGAAGAAGATCGAATAGAGCTTGTGGCCGAACTGGTTGACCGTCCAGTCCTCGAAGCTGCGCACCTTGCGGTTGGGCAGCAGCTTCGCCTTGGCATAGCTCGCCATGCACAAAGCCGAGCGGAAGATGCCGAGGTTCCACAGCGCCTCGAACGCGCGCAGCGGATAGGAGTAGAATTTACCCTCATAATAGATGCGGCTCATCCGCGGGCGCTGGATGAAATCGTCGGGGAGGATCTCGTTCCACAGGTCAACGACTTCCTGGCTTTTCGAGAAGAAGCGATGCCCGCCGATGTCGAAGCGGAAGCCCTCATGCTCGACCGTCCGGCTGATCCCGCCGACATAGGCCGGGTCCTTCTCGATCACGGTGACCTTATAGCCCTCTTTGGTCAGCAGATAGGCGGCGGTCAGCCCCGCCGGCCCCGCCCCGATGATCGCGACATCGACGCTGGTCGGACGGTTCTTCGAACCGGTTGCAACGGACATATTGACTCCCCACGCAGCAATTCATGCTCGTGTCCGCTGTGGGCAATCATGGATAAGAATTGGTTAACAGGGCGCGGTTTTCGGCCCCGATCGTCAGCCCCGGCCGAGCGGATCGAGCGCCGAGCGGCGGACGCGGGGCGCCATCGCCTGCAGCGCGGCGATGCGCTTCTCGGTCGCGGGATGCGTCGAGAAGAGGTCGGACACGCGCGTCGGCACGATATAGAGCTGCGCCGCGGCAGGGTTGTGCGCGACCGCCTGCGTCGGGCGGCGCTGCGCCGCGTCCGAAATCTTGGCAAGCGCCGAGGCGAGCGCGGCGGGATTGCCGCTGATTTCGGCGCCGGCGCGGTCGGCGCCATATTCGCGCGTGCGGCTGATCGCCATCTGGACGATCATCGCGGCAAAGGGCGCGACCAGCACCGCGAGGATCGTTGCGATCACATTGCCGCCATTGTTGCCGCGAAAGAAGAGCGCGAAATTGGCGATCATCGAAATGGCGCCGGCGATCGTCGCGACCATCGTCATCACCAGCGTGTCGCGGTTGCGCACATGGCCCAGCTCGTGCGCCATCACCGCGGCGACCTCGTCGTGGCTCAGCATGTGGAGCAGGCCGGTCGTCGCCGCGACCGCCGCATTCTCCGGGTTGCGCCCCGTCGCGAAGGCGTTGGGGCTCGGGTCCTCGACGATATAGACGCGCGGCATCGGCAGGCCGGCGTTGCGCGCCAGCCGCTGGACCATGGCGTGGAATTCGGGCGCGCTCGCCGCATCGACCTCGCGCGCATTGTGCATGCGCAGCACGATCTTGTCGGCGTTCCAGTAAGTGAAGAGATTCATGCCCGCCGCAACCAGCAGCGCGATCGCCGCGCCGCGCGGCCCGCCGACCATGAAGCCGAGCCCCATGAACAGCGCCGTCAGCGCCGCCAGCAGCATGGCCGTCTTCATCCCGTTCACTATCTTCATCTCCTCGACAGGCGTCTCTTGCCAACGAATGTAGGAAGCAAAGGCTGCGCCCGCAATGTCCGGCGGGCCAGGAAACCGGGATATGGGTCCGTTTGAAACTCGGCCGGTGATCGGCTCGTGACCCTCTCTTTTCCCGTCACCCTGAACTTGTTTCAGGGTCCATGGCCTGAACTTTCGACAAACGCAGCGCCAGACGAGAGAGCAGGCCATGGATGCTGAAACAAGTTCAGCATGACGATGGAAGGAAGGTTCGGCCTCTACCCCAAACCGCGCTTCAAACGGACCCCCTGCCCGAACCCGGCGCATCTTGGGGAGCGCCCGCTTCCGTGATAGCATCCGTCCATCCTTCGGCTCGCCTTTGGGGAAGGGGAACTGCCCATGCACCGTCCGTTCAGGGCCGCCGCGATCGCCGGTATCGGCTTCGCGCTCGCCAGCTTTTCGCCGCAGCCCGGCTTTTCCGCAGCCGCGCTCGAGGCGCTCGACCCGAGCCGGCTCGCCGCTGCCTTCTGCGGCGCGCGGCGTTCTGGGTCGAACCTCGCCCAATATCTGCTGATCGCGAGCGCCGCCGCCGCGCCGGCCAGCGCGGGAACGACGATCCCCCTCTATCCCGATCTCGCCGCCTCACCCTTTCCGCTGTCGGCGCGCGATGACCGCGCGCGCGCCTATTTCAGCCAGGGCCTGCTCTTGACCTATGGCTTCAACCACGCCGGCGCGGTGCGGTCGTTCCGCGAGGCGCAGCGCATCGAGCCCGATTGCGCGATGTGCTGGTGGGGCGAAGCCGTCGCGCTCGGCCCCAATATCAACGCGCCGATGGACGACCGCGACCGCGACGCGGCGCTGGACGCGA
>CALMYE010000029.1 GCA_937873425.1 uncultured Sphingopyxis sp.
GTGTTAGGCATGCCGCCAGCGTTCGTTCTGAGCCAGGATCAAACTCTCAAGTTTGATGTTCGAATCCGCCAAGGTGGAATATCCCTCGCGGACCCGCTCATTTTAAGGAGCCTGGCCTACACAAGAAGCAACCTCGCGAGAGGCTGCTTCCACGTTATGGAAACGTGTAAGACATGCAGGTCAGGCTTGGCTTTTTATCCTGAGCACCCGGCACCTTAAAGCTGCCGGACCCAGGGCCGCCGCCCACATGTCCCTTCATCGACAATCACAATGTCAAAGAGCCGACAGACAAAAAGCGCGGACGACTGTTGTTCCCCGCTATTGCTATCGGGGGACAGTTGTCCGTATTTGTTGGCGACCGAAGGCGTCGCGGCGGTGAGCCGCTCCCCGTCGGTGAAACGGCCTCTAGGCCCATCGCTGATTCGCGTCAACACCCTTTTTGCAATTTTGTTTCAAAGAGGGGATGAGGCGTCAGGACGAGGCCCGTTGCCGAAGGGACCAGATGGTGAGCGAAAGCGCGGAATTCAAGGGCGGAGGCGCAGAGGGCGAGAGCCCGGAGAATTTCGGCCGCCGCGTGCGCTCGGCCGTGATCTGGCGCTCGGGCAGCCAGATTCTCGCGCAGATCATCACCTGGGGCTCCACGCTCATGGTGATTCGCCTGCTCGATCCGGCCGATTACGGCCTGTTTGCGATGACGCAGGTGGTGCTCGCCTTCCTCGCCTTCCTCAACGGCTGGGGATTCGCGAGCGCGCTCGTCCAGTCCGATTCGGTCACCCCCTTCCGCATCCGCCAGGCGTTCGGCCTGCTTCTCCTGCTCAACGCCCTGCTCGCCGCAATCCAGTTCTTCGGCGCGCCGGTCGCCGCGGCCTATTACGGCCAGCCGATGGTCGCCGACCTCTTGCGCGTGCAGGCGCTGATGTTCCTCGCCACCCCCTTCATCGCGCTGCCCGAGGTGATGATGAGCCGCGCGCTCGATTTCCGGCGCATGGCCTTCGTCAACCTCGCCGCGGCGCTAGTCGGCGCCGGCACCGCGCTCGGCTGCGCGCTCGCGGGCTATGGCGTATGGACGCTCGTCTATGCGCCGATCGCGCTGTTCTGGACGCGCGCGATCGGCCTCACCATCGCCGCGCGGCTGCTCGTCTGGCCCAGCTTCGATTTCCGCGGCTGCGGCCAGATCATCGGCTTCGGCTCCGCCGTGCTGTTCAGCCAGTTCTTCTGGCTGATCCAGAGCCAGTCCGACATCTTCATCGCCGGCGCCCGTTTCGAACCGCATGCGCTCGGCCTCTATGCCGAGGCGCTGTTCCTCGCGCAGATCTTCATGGCGAAGTTCGTGCCGCCGCTGAACGAGGTCGCCTTTCCCGCCTATGCGCGAATCAAGCACGACATGGCGGCGGTGCGCTGGAACTTCCTGAAGACGGTGCGGCTGCTGACGCTCGTCGCCGCGCCCTTCTATTGCGGGCTGGCGGTCGTCGCGGCGCCGATGATCGAGACTTTGTTCGGGGTCAAATGGCTCGGCATGGCGCCCTATATCCAGCTCATCTCGCTCGCGCTGATGCTGATGACGGTGCAGATCCTCTTCGCACCGGTGACCAACGCGCTCGGCAAGCCCTCGATCTCGATGTTCGTGGCGATGGGCGGCGCGATCGTCTTTCCCGCCGCCTTCCTGATCGGCGCCCAATGGGGGCTGATCGGCATGGCCTGGGCGTGGCTGGTCGCGGCGCCGCTGCTGCTGATCGTCACCGCGCGGCTGTCGGCGCCGCTGCTCGGCGTGTCGCTGTGGGACGTCGCGCGCGCGATGCTGCCCGGCCTCGCGCCGGCGCTGCTGATGGCGATCGCGGTCGGCTTCGCGGGCCAGGCGCTCGCGGCGCTCGGCTGGGCGCCGCCGATTCGCCTGCTGCTGCTCGTCGGCCTCGGCGTCGCGCTCTACGGCGCGCTCCTGTGGCTGCTCGAACGCGAGGCGATTGCCGAGGTGCTGCGGCTCATACTCCGCCGCCAGCCGCCGGTCGAGGAACCCGCCGCATAGCGAATCAAGACCGTAGCCCTGAGCCTGTCGAAGGGCGCTTCTCGGATAAGCGCCCTTCGACAGGCTCAGGGCTACGGCGATTGGCGAATCGTGGTGCTTCCTACGACGCGATATAATCCCGCATCGCCGCCGCTTCGGCCTCGATATGGTCGATGCGATATTTGACCAGGTCGCCGATCGACACGAATCCGACCAGCCGACCATCGTCGACCACCGGCAGGTGGCGGATGCGCTTCTGGGTCATCAGCGACAGCGCGCCGATCACCGCCATGCGCGAATCGCAGGTCACCGGCGACTGGGTCATCACCTCGTCGAGGCTGCGGTCGAGCGCATCGGGACCGTAGGAGGAGATCAGCCGCACCATGTCGCGTTCGGAAAATATGCCGACGATCGCCTCGTCCTCGACCACCGGCACCGCGCCGATGCGATGCTGCGCCAAAAGGTCGACCACCGCGCGGACGCTGTCGTCCTTGCGCGCCGCGATGACCGCGCCCGTCCGTCCGTGGAGAATCGCTCCGATCGTCATGCCTTGCCGCTCCCCTGCCGTTTCTGTCCGTGCCGATTCTTCTGAGAAGACAGCCTATCATGATTCGCGCGGGCCGCGAAACATCCCGCCGCGCCGCTTTGCCGCTTGGCCTTGCCGCGCGGCTGGTCCATGAGGGCGGCGATGGTCAGACCCTCGCCCCTCGACAGCCGCGAAACGTCGCGAATCGCCTGGGCGCGTTATCGCAAGCTGATGTTGGGGATGGCACTGGTGTCGGCCGGCGCGGTCATCCTTGCGCTCACCTATCTGCATCTCTCGCTGCCGGGCGGGCTGACCATCCACATGATCGTCGCGACCACGGCGGGCGTCGGCCTGTCGGTGATGCTGGGCGCCGCGCTGATGGGCCTCGTCTTCCTGTCGAGCGGCAGCGGCCACGACGAATCGATCGAGGACCCGTTCGAGAACGACCCGGACCTGAAGCCATGACCGAAAGCGTCCACAACCTGCCGTCGCGCCCCGATCCGATATTGCGCGTCGTGCCGGCGCCGGCGGACATCAACAGCAACGGCCATATTTTCGGCGGCTGGGTGCTGGCGCAGATGGACATTGCGGGCGGCATCGTCGCGGCGCGCATCGCGCAGGGGCCGACCGCGACCGTCGCGATCGAGGCGATGGCCTTCATCGCGCCGATCCTGCTGCGCGACATCGTGTCGGTCTATGCCCACCTCGAGCGGCGCGGCCGCAGCTCGATGGGCATCCGCGTCGAGGTGATCGCGACCCGCGACCGCGGCGAGACCGAGGTCAAGGTGACCGAGGGGCTGTTCACCTTCGTCGCGCTGGACGAGAAGCACCGCCCGAAAGCGCTGCCGCCGGTTTAGCAGGCTGCCGAAGAGTCCATTCTGGGCGACGAAGACCTTGATCGCCGCCGTGGCAGCGGGCGGACGGCAGCGAAAGAAGCCATATCGGTCGTTGTTCGCGGCGGCGGGCCATTGCAATATCCCCGCCGCACGGGACAATTGCATCCATCACCGCATGTCGGAGGGGGAGGCAGTGGAGCGATTCGCGCATTCGGTCGAAGGGCAGCCGGAACAGCGTTGGGAGCCGCTGTCGCATCATCTGACGGCTGTAGGGCGGCGGGCTGGCGCTTTTGCCGAATGGTTCGGTGCCTCGAAGGTCGCGCTGGCGATGGGCTTGCTGCACGATATCGGCAAGACGGCGTTGCGCTATCAGATCTATATCCGCCAACCCGCCGACAAGGGCGGCCCGAAGGGGCCGGATCACAGCAGCGCCGGCGCGCGGGAAGCCATCGGCCTTTATGGCCGCCAGGCCGGCCGGGTGATGGCGTTCGGCATAGCGGGCCATCATGCGGGATTGATGGACGGGTCGGGGCATGAGGGCGGCAACCTGTCCGCGCGGCTGGCGAAGGAGATCGAGGACTATACCGGCTGGCAGGACCATGTGGCGGGCCTGCCGACCGCGGAGGCGCTGAAGGCCGGGTTGCCGCCGCTCGATCCCAACCCCATCGATCCGGGCTTTTCCCTGGCTTTCCTCGTCCGCATGCTGTTCTCCTGCCTCGTCGATGCCGATTTTCTCGAGACCGAAGCCTTTTACGCGCGGTCGCGGGGAGAGGAGGTGCCGCAGCGCGGCGGTGCGATCGAGCCGGAGCATATCGAGCGCGTGCGAGACTTTGTGGCGCGGCACCGGCGCGACGACACGGCGGTGAACCGATTGCGCTCGGAAATCCTCGACCATGCCAATGGAAAGGCGGCGCTGCCGCCGGGCCTGTTCACCCTCACCGTTCCGACGGGTGGCGGCAAGACGCTGACGTCTTTGAGCTTCGCAATGCAGCATGCCGCCGCGCACGGCCTGCGGCGCATCATTTATATCATTCCTTTTCAATCTATTATTGAGCAGACAGCAGCGATCTTCCGCGAGCAAGTCGGCCTTGGCGATGCCGTGCTCGAGCATCATTCGAGCTTCGATTGGGACCGGGACAGGCCGAAGAGCGACGACGAGGAAGGCGAAGGCGTGGCGGGCCTCGACAAGCTGCGGCGCGACGCCGAAAACTGGGACGCGCCGATCGTCGTGACCACGGCGGTGCAGTTCTTTGAAAGCCTGTTCGCGGCGCGCACGAGCAAGGCCCGCAAGCTGCACAATCTGGCGAAGAGCGTCATCATCCTCGACGAGGCGCAGTCGATCCCGGTGCATCTGTTGCGCCCCTGCATGGCGGCGATCGACGAGCTGGCGCGCAACTATGGCGCGACCGTCATCCTGTGCACGGCGACCCAGCCGGCGTTGCGGACGCAGGACGAGGCGCTGCCGAAAAGCGGAAAGAGCGCGCTCGAAGGTCTGACGATCCCCGACGACCGCGAACTCGCACCCGACCCCAGAGGGCTCTACGAGCAGCTGAAGCGGGTGAATGTCGAATGGCGGCGCGAGCCCGTGAGCGATGGGGAGATCGCAGAGCGTTTCGCGGCTCGGCCGCAAATGCTGTGCATCGTCAACAGCCGCGCCTGCGGAGGCGTGGATCGAAACCGGCGGATCGAGAACTCTCTTCGCCTAGGCTACTATTCTTGTGAATATGTTATCTTTACCGATATTCTTGATGCTCTAGTCACTCCGGCCCCTCCCAGTCGTCCTGATTATCGGCGCCCACCGGCGCGACCTCGCGGACGCGATAGTCGATCGTCCGCTTGCCGCCGGCGGGGACCACGGCCGACCAGATGCGCTTGCCGTCGCGCCGCGTCACCGGCCGGCTGATCCGGTCGATGACATAGTCGCGGTCATTCTCGAAGCCGATCTCGACGCGCTCGGCGGTCTCGCTCTCATTCTCGACGGTAATGCGATAGCGCGTCCAGTCGTCGCCCGACGCGATCTCGTCGCGGTCGGCGTCGACCCATATGTCCTCGGGGTCGGACAGGGTGAGATCGACCAGCTCGCCGACCGCCTTGTCCTTGAGGTCGGTTTCGGCGACCAGCATCGGCTCCCCGGCGCGGCGCTGGAACAGCGCGACCTGCCCACCCGGCAACGGCTCGCCGAGCGCGCCGCCCTTCCTGTTGTCGATGCGCAGCACCGTCCGCGCGTCCCACCCATCGAAATCGTCGCCGCTGGCCGCGAACAGGTGCAGCAGCTCCGCCTTCACCCGCGGCTTTTCGAGGAATGCGATCTGCTTGCGGCTCCGCGCGCCGAGCGTCGTCGGCTGCGGCACGCGATAGAGCTTGTAGTCACCGATATCCTCGCGCGGCGCGATCCGCGACGCGGTGACCATGATCTCCTCGCATTCGCCTCCATCGCCGCAGCCGCCGCCCCAGCCCTGCACCATGCCCAGCGAATATTGCGGCCGCCGGGACGGCTGCGATCCGGGACCGAACAGCAACGGGCTTCCCGGCGCTGCCCCCGTCGAGCCTTGCGGCCAGCAGTCGAACCAGATTTCGATATTGTCGGGATGCCAGGGGTCGTTCGCTTCCTCCTCGGCGCGGCGCTCTTCGGCCTCCCACTCGGTTTCGTCGTCCCTCTGGTCGGTCGCGAAAAAGGCGATGCGGCCGGCGGTCACCGCCATGTCGGCGCCGGCGAAGCTGGTCGAATCGCCGCTCGCGACCGTCAGCCAGGCGAACAGGTCGACGGCATCGGCATCGGCGGACACCTCGCCGACATAGTTGGACTGCCAGTCGAAATTGGTCGCGAGATAGGTGAGCTCCAGCAGCGTGCGCCCGCCCGGCTGGTCGCCGAGCGCCATCGACAGCGTCGGCACCGGATTGAGCCCCGCCGGCACCGCGTCATAGAGCATCGTTTGCGGCAGGCCGCTGCACTGCACCGCCTCGAACCCGCCCCGCCGCTCGACGATCAGCGCCTCCGGCCCCGAGCGGATGCGCACGCGTTCGTGGGTCGCCTTGCCGCTCGCGGGATCGGTGGTGCGCAGCAGCACCTGCTGGCCGGTGAAGGCGTCGATCAGCCCGCGCTGCGACAGCAGGCGGCGGTCGAAATTCGTCTCGCGCGGCCGGCCGCCGCCGCGCAGCAGCGCCGATTCGGGGATGATGCTGCTCGACACCCCCTCGAAACGCACCGTTACCGGCCCCGGCGGCAGGTCGAGCGCGCGCGTCTCGCGGATCAGCGCGAAGCCGCCGAGCGGTTCCTCGTCGTCGGCTGCGGGGAGCGGACGGTCGGGGTTACGCGCCGGATCGCGATA
The DNA here is from genome assembly GCA_937873425.1 of uncultured Sphingopyxis sp. Classification (GTDB taxonomy): domain Bacteria; phylum Pseudomonadota; class Alphaproteobacteria; order Sphingomonadales; family Sphingomonadaceae; genus Sphingopyxis. The sequence goes on from CALMYE010000029.1 coordinate 6,694, forward strand.
GAGGCTGATCGCGACATGGTCGGGAGCAGCCGAGGCGATCACCGGCGGTTCGCCGGCGCGCGCAGACCATGCCAGCAGCGCGAGCGGCAACAACCAGAGAGGCGCCGCGCGCCGCATCGCTCAGTTGAGCGTGTCGAACTGGACGGTCAGCTCGATGCGCCCATTGGCGGGGACCGTCACCTGCCATGTCCGCGAATAGCCGAGTCCCGTTGAGTCCGCGTCGGCCGCGATGCTCTCGCTCGGAACGCGCGTGTCGTTGGTGTAGCCGTCGAGCCCGGCCTGGGTGAATTCGACCGTCACCGGCTGCGACCGCGCGTTGGTGAAGATGTAGCGCATGTGGGTGCGCCAGAAATGGCGCTTCACGTCGGTCTCGGTGACCGTGACGACGCCATTTTTGCGCACGCGCGTCGTGCTGCTGCGCGACCATTGCTCCTCGGTCAGCTTTTCGCGCTTTTCCAGCACCGGCTGGAACTTGACGTCGAAGGTGCGGCCGGTCGCGAGCGACAGCGCCGATCCCGCGGGCGTATGGCCGATGCGGCTTTCACCGACGAACTGCGCCGCGCCGCGCGCATCCTTGACATAGAGGCGCACCGATCCCGCGGGCATTGCGTCGCCGACCCCGCCCTTTCCGGTCGAGAAGCGATAGGTGGACAGCACGCCCTCGGCCTGCTCCCACGTCCGCAGCCGGTCGAGCGACGCGGCATAGCCACGCGTCGCCGGGACGGCGGCGGCGTCGAGAAAGGCGATCTGCTTCTGCTGCGCGCTGGCGATCGTCGTGCGGTCGGGCAGCGGATAGGCGCGCATGTCGGCCAGTTCCTCGGCCTTGGCGCTTTCGGTCCCCGCGCTGGTCAGCGGCGCCGGCTCGCCGTCGCGCGCCCGCGATCCGCGCCGCACGCCGATCTGGTCGCTGACAACGAGCAGCAGCTTCGCGTTCGCGAATCCGGTGCCGCTGTTGTTGTTCAGCGTCACCCAGCCCTGCAGGTCGATCGCCTTCGCCGCCTCGTCATAGAGCGCGACATAGTCGGCACGCCAGCTCAGCCCCTCCGACAGATAGCGCAGGGTCAGCGGGCGCGGCCCCGCCGCCTTCGCATCGACCGTCACCGACAGCGTCGGGCGCGCGCGCAGATTGGCCGGAATGCCGTCGAAGATCACCCGCACCGGCAGACTGTCGTCGCGCAATATCTCGATCCGCCCGGCGACGTCGAGCACGACGCCGCCGTTGACCGCGAGCACCTTCGCGCGCTCGCGCGTCTCGGCGCCCGTGGCGGGATTGGTGCGGACCAGCGTGATCTCCTGCCCCACCGCCTTCTGCATCATCGCAGTGGGGGAGAGGAGGTCGAAGTCGAAATTCTGCTCGACGATCTCGATCCCCGCACCGGTCAGGCTGACCGTTTCGGGCCGGATGCGGCTCGACACGTCGGGAAATTCGACGCGGCTCTCGCCCGCCGCCAGCATCGCCGGGCGCGTATCGGTGATCAGCGCGAGTTCGCCGGTATAGATGGTGACCGCGACGTCGCCCTGTCCGCCGGTGCCGACCGTCGGCTGCGCCGCCGCGCCGCCCGCGCACAACAGGCCCGCGAGCAGCAGGCCTCCGACCCTCGCCCCGTCCGCCATCGCCTCTCTCCCCCTTTGTCTCCGGTCAGCGCAGTTTCTGCCGGAATGTCTGCACCAGGCTGTCGTTGGCCGGCACGCGCACGCGCCACACCCAGCTCGACCCGCGGCGCTCCCAATCGCCCGGTTCGGGATCGAGTGCGAAGGGTATCAGCATCTCGATCTCCGCATCGAACGGCCGCGCATTGGTCAGCGTGACCTGCCAGACCTGATAATCGCCCTTCTCGCTCCGCTCCTGAACCACCGCGCGATATTGCACCGCGGGGCTGAGCCCCAGCTCATAATCGACGCGCTCGTCCTTCGCCTTGTCGCCGATCCGCGCTTCGCCGACGAGCAGGCGCTGGCCGGCCACCGTCTCGAACACCGCCGCCGACCCGGCGGGCAGCGGCAGGCCGAGCCCGTCCGATTCGCGGTTCTGCACGCGCAGCATCATCGTCAGCGGCTGCACCCGTCCCGCCATCCAGTCGTAGAGCGTCGTCGTATAAAGCTGCTCGACCGCGACCCGGTCCTTGATCAGCAGCGCGACCTGCTTCTGCCCCTTGGCCGACACATCGACGCGGAAGGGGATGCGATAGAATTTGAGGTCGCCCAGATCCTCCGGCGGCGGCGGCGCCGGCGGTGGGGGCGGAGGGGGCGGCGGCGGCGGAGGCGCCGCCTCCAGCATCGCCATCGCGCGCATTCGCGGCACCGCGGCGTCGGCGACCACCATCTCCTCATAATAGTCGGTCGGCTCGATGACCGGCGGCAATTCCCAATAGGGATGCGTGCTGGTGATATCCATCGGCCAGCATTTCAGCACCAGCGGCGATGCCGTCGTGCGCGGCGCGGGCGGGCTGTAGACCTTGTTGAGCCGCCCGGCGATGACATTCATCTGCGCGCCCGGAAAGCTCGTCACCCCGCCATTGGCGACGGTGATCCACCCGGTCAGCCCCAGCGTCCGCCCGTCGGCATCGCGCTCGGCGACATAGTTGGCGGCCCAGTCGAACCCCTCGGCCAGATAGAGAAGCTGCACCGTCACCGTGCGCCTGGTGCGGCTTTCGACCAGCACCGACAACGTCGGCTTCGCCGACAGATCCTTCGGAACCCCGCGATAGAGCATGCGCTCGGGCAGGCCGGCGCAGCCCAGCGCCTCATAGCCCGCGCCGGTCTGGAGGACCACGCCGCCGTTCGGTCCCGCCTGGATCACCGCCTCCTGCTCGGTCACCTTGCCGGTCTTGAGGTTCGTGCGGCGCAGCGTCACGCTGCGCTTCAGAAAAGCGTCGACCAGCCCCGCGGGCGACAACAGCCGCGCGTCGCGATTCTTCTCGATCACCCCGTCGGGCAGGCCGCCGACCACCGCGGTCTCGGGCAGCAGCCCTTCTGCCACCCCCTCGAAGCGCAGCACCGATACGCCCGCGGGCAGCGTCACCCGGCGCGTCTCGGTGATGAAGGCGAAGCCCTGCGGCCAGCTCGGGTTGATCGCGCCCGATCCGCGATTCGGCGCGCGATAGACGGTGACCGCGACATCCTGAATCGCCGCCGACACGACGATCGGCGGCTCCGGCTGCGCGAGCGCCGGCACCGGCGCGACCAGCATCGCGGCCCATGCGATCAGCGGCCAGGGGCGCGCCACGGCCGGCGTCCTCAATAACGCGAATCGAAAGTGACGGTGACTTCGGTCTTGCCGTTGGCGGGGACGGGCACCGCCCATTCGACGCGGTCGGCGGAGACGCGGTTGCCCTTCAGGCTCTCGTCGGTGATCCGCACGTCGCCCCACAGCCCGGCCTGCGCCAGCTCGACCGTGACCGCTTCGGGCCGCGCGTTGCTGACGACATATTTCATCCGGGTGATCCAGCGCGAATCGCCGCGGCGCGTGCGCGACACCAGCGTGCTCTGCACCTTGACGTCGAAGGCGTCGCCGGTGCGCAGCGACATCGCCGACCCCATCGGCGTATGGTCGATGCGATTCTCGCCGATGAACTGCGGGTCGCCGCGCGCGTCGCGCATATAGACGCGGATCGTCCCGGCGGGCAGCTGGTCGCCCAGCCCGCCCTGCCGCGAGGTGGTGAAGCGCAGCACGCTCGCCGCGCTGCGCGGCTCGGTGCTGGTCGACAGCCAGCCGTTGACGAACTCGTAGGTCGAGCGCGCCGCCGCGCCCTTCACGTCGAGGAAGCTGACCTGCTTCTGCTGCGCATTGGCGATCGTCGTGCGCTCGGCCAACGGATAGAGATAATAGTCGCCCAGCCGCTCGCGATCATTGCTCTCGGTTCCCGCCTCCTGCAGCGTGCCGGTCAGCCGCCCGAAGCCGCCGCCCCCGCCGGGATTGCCCGCCACCAGCAGGGTGCGCGCATTGGTGAAGGTGGTGCCGGTCGAATTGGTCAGCGTCACCCAGCCCTGCATGTCCATCGCGCCCTTCGCCGCGTCGAACAGCGCGACATAATCGGCCGTCCAGCCGAGATTGGGCGTCAGATAGGACAGCCGCGCCGGCACCGTCCCCGCCTGCGCCGCATCGACCGTCACCGACAGCGTCGGGCGCGCGCGCAGGTTCGGTGGCAGGCGGTCGAACACCGCGCGCACCGGCAGCCCGTCGTCGCGCAGCACCTCGATCCGCTCGCCGATCTGGAGCACGATGCCGCCGTTCGCGGCGAGCACCTTCGCGCGCTCGCTGCGTTCGGCGCCGGTCGCGGGATTGGTGCGGACGAGGGTGATCGACTGGCCGACCGCCTTGTCCATCAGCTTGTCGGGGGTGAGCAGGTCGAAGTCGAAATTCTGCTCGACGATCGCGATGCCGGGGCCCGACAGCGTCACCGTCTCGGGCCGGATGCGCGCCGACACGTCGGGGAATTCGATGCGGTTGCGGCCCGCGCGGACGCCGAGCCGGCGGTCGTCCTGCACCAGCGAATGGCCGTTGGTATAGATGGTGACGGCGACGTCGCCCTGCGCCGTGCCGCCATCCTCCTGCTGCGCCGTCGCCGGAAACGGAGCGATCACCGCTCCCAGAAGGCAAGCCTTTGCCAAAGCGCGCATAA
>CALMYE010000030.1 GCA_937873425.1 uncultured Sphingopyxis sp.
CGGGGCTATCCAAAGCGGCGGCGGCGGGGCATAGCGCCGCTGCCATGCACGACATCTCCCCCGCTCCCCTTCCCCCGCCCGCCGCGACGCGTCCGCGCCTGCCCGGCGCGCGCGAGATGGTGGTGATGATGGCGATGGTGATGGCGCTCAACGCGCTCGCCATCGACGCGATGCTGCCGGCGCTGCCCGCGATCGGCGAGGGGCTCGGGGTCGCGGTCGCCAACGACCGGCAATATGTGATCTCCGCCTATCTGCTCGGCACCGGCGTCGGCGCATTGCTCTACGGGCCGCTCGCCGACCGTTTCGGGCGCAAGGGGGTGCTCGTCCCGGCGCTGCTCGCCTATACGGTCTTCGCGATCGGCTGCGGCCTCGCGACCAGCTTTGCGATGCTGCTGGCGCTGCGCTTCGTCCACGGGCTGGTCAGCGCCGCGCTCGGGGTCGTCGTCGTCGCGGTGATCCGCGACCTGTTCGTCGGCGACGCGATGGCGAAGCGGCTGTCGCTGATCTTCCTCGTCTTCATGATCGTGCCGATCATCGCGCCGGCGATCGGCGCCGGGGTCGCGGCGGTGGCGGGCTGGCGCGCGATCTTCATCGTACTCGCGGCGATGGGCCTTCTCATGCTGCTGTGGCTGCGCCGCCTGCCCGAGACGCTCGACCCCGCCGACGTCCGGCGGCTCGACTGGCGGACGATGGTCGCGGGCTGGGCGACGGTGACGCGGCACCGCCGCGCTGCGGGCTATATGATCGCGTCGGGGGTGATGCAGGGCGCGCTGTTCGGTTATCTCAACAGCAGCGAGCAGATCATCGGCGAGGTGTTCTCTGCGCGGCCGCTCTTCCCGCTCGTTTTCGCCTGCGTCGCGGTGGGGATCGCGATCGCCAACCTGTCCAACGCCGCGATCGTCGAGCGCTTCGGCGCGCGGCGCGTGTCGCAGACCGCGGTCTTCGCCTTCATCGCGACCGCCGTCGCGCAGATCGCCGCGGCGCTGAGCGGGGCCGAGACCCTGGTCATGTTCACGCTGCTGATGATGGTCAACATCGGGCTGATCGGCTTCATCGGCAGCAATTTCGGGTCGATCGCGATGGAGGATTTCGGCCATATGGCGGGCATCGCCTCCTCCTATCAGAGCTTCGCCAAGACGCTGGTCGCGGCGGCGGCGGGCGCCTTCATCGGCCAGCTCTACGACGGGACGACGCTGCCGCTCGCCTATGCCTTCGTCGCCTGCGCGCTCGCCGGCCTGCTGCTGGTGCTGTGGGCCGAGCGCGGCCGGCTGTTCACGCGGCCGGGCACGGCGCCGAAAAGCCCCCTCTGACGCGCAAGAAGAAAGGGGGCCGAAGCCCCCTTTCGCTTATTCGTCGAACGACGGCACCGGGTGAACCGGCGGCGGCGGCGCATCGGGGTCGTCCTCATGCACCTCGATGCGTCCCTGGCCGACATGGCTGGTGCGGTGGCCATAGGCGAAATAGATCACCAGGCCGATCGCGGTCCAGATCGGCAGCACCAGCATCGCTTCGAGCGGCAGGTTGACGAACAGGAACAGGCAGCCGAGCACGGTCAGCGGCCCGACCACCCAGATCGCCGGGGTACGGAACGGACGCGGGCGACCCGGATCGGTCTTGCGCAGCATCATCACGACGACCGCCACCATCAGGAAGGCATAGAGCGTTCCCGCATTGGCGACGTCGGCGAGCTGGCCGACCGGCAGGAAGGCCGCCGCGAAGGCGACCACGACGCCGGTGATGGCGGTGACGACATAGGGGGTCTTCCACTTCGGGTGGATCGTCGACAGCTTTTCCGGCAGCAGGCCGTCGCGCGACATCACGAAGAAGATGCGCGTCTGGCCGAACAGCAGGATCAGGATCACCGACGGCATCGAGACGAACACCGCGATGCCGAGCAGGTTGCCGAAGCCGCTGAAACCGATCTGGCGCAGGACATGCGCCAGCGCTTCGTTGGAGCAGACCAGCATGTCGGCATATTGCGGCATGGCGCATTGGCGCGCCAGTTCGGCCGAACCGGCCGGGAAGGGAATGCCGTTCGGCCCCATGATCGGCTGGCCGCCGAGGCTGCCGACCGCGCCCGCGGCGACGAGCACGTAGAAGATGGTGCAGATGAGCAGCGAACCGATCAGGCCGATCGGCACGTTGCGCTGCGGATTCTTGGTTTCCTCCGCCGCGGTCGAGACCGCGTCGAAACCAACATAGGCGAAGAACATCGTCGCCGCGGCGCCGACCACGCCGATGCCCGAACCGAAGCCCCCGAACATGCCGCCGGGCAGGAAGGGATTGAAATTCTCCATCTCGACCGCGGGCAGGGTCAGCGCGACGAAGATCGTCAGCGTGGTGATCTTGATCGCGACGAGCACGGCGTTGACGCGCGCCGATTCGGTGGTGCCGATCATCAGCAGCCAGGTCACGAGCAGCGCGATGATGACTGCGGGCAGATTGATGATCCCGCCCGGCGCGCCGCCCAGCGCCTCCGGCCCCGCGGCGAGTGCCGCGGGCCATGTTATCCCCACGAACTCCTGTAATGTCCCGACGAAATAGCCGGACCACCCCACCGACACCGCGCTGGCCGCGACCGCATATTCGAGCACGAGCGCCCAGCCGACGGTCCAGGCGAGCAATTCGCCGAGCACCGAATAGGTATAGGTATAGGCGGAACCCGCCACTGGCAGCATCGCCGCGATCTCCGCATAGCAGAGCGCGGCGACGATGCAGACCGCACCGGCGACCACGAAGGCGAGCATCAGGCCGGGGCCGGCCTTTTGCGCGCCCACCGACGTCAGAACGAAAATGCCGGTGCCGATAATGCAGCCGACGCCGAACAGGACCAGCTGCAGTGCGCCAAGCGAGCGGTGCAGCGATTTCTTTTCGGCGGTGGCGAGAATGGCATCGATGGGCTTTACGCGGCCAAAGATCATGCAATTTCCCCTTTTCGGGCACCAGGGGCGGCGCCCGTCTCCTGGCGGGGCAGACTAGCCGCTCCGCTCGTCAGCGCAACTTAATTTCGCCGGGTCCAGCGCAGCTTTCGCGGGGGGCCAAGACCGCTATCGCACCGTGAACAGCACCCGGTCGACGGTGCGCCCGCCGGGGTCGACGAGCGCGAGCATGTGGCGGCCGGGGCGCGGCAATATCTGCTGCCCCGCGTCGGCGTCGCCGAGCGGTTTCTTGTCGAGGATCAGGCGATAGCCGGCGACCTCGCCGCTGACCGCGACCGCGAGCGACTGGCGGTCGAGCGGGATGTCGGGGTCGAGCGCATAGACGCTGCCGCTGACCGGGCTGGTGATGCGCGGACGGCGCGCGGCGGCGGGGGCAGCGGCCATTTCGGCCTGGCCGGTGCCGCGGATGAAATATTCGCGGCGCGGCGGCTCGCGGGTGCCGGGCAGCGCGATCCGGCGCGCCTCGACCCCGGCGGGCATGGCGGGCGGCTTGCCGGGGCTGCCCGCGTGCAGCGCGAGCATGACGTCGCGCCAGACCGGCGCGGCGCCCGAGGTGCCGGAAACGGCGCGCATCGAATCGCCCTCCAGATTGCCGACCCAGACGGCGACGGTGAAGCGGTCGGACCAGCCGATGCACCAATTGTCGCGCATCCCCTTCGACGTCCCCGTCTTGGCGGCGGCCCAGAAGGGCAGGCGGAGCGCGCTGTCGGCGCCGAAGGCGTCGGTGCGCGCGGCGGCGTCCGCCAATATGTCGCCAACGATGAAGGCGGCGGCGGGGCTGACGATCTGGCGCGCTTCCTCGCGCTCACCCGGCGCATCGAGAAAATTGACCGGGGAGTATTTCCCTTCATTCGCCAATGTCCTGAAGGCGTTGGCCTGTTCGACCAGCGAAACCTCGGCCGAGCCGAGGGCGAGGGAGAAGCCGTAATATTCGCCGTCCTCGACGATGCCGTGATAGCCCAATGCCCAGAGGCGGTCGCGGAACTGCTGGACGTCGTCGATGATCAGCGCGCGCACCGCGGGGACGTTGAGCGAGGCGGCGAGCGCGTGGCGCACGCTGACCGGCCCCTTGAAGCTGCGGTCGTAATTCTTCGGCACATAGAGGCCCGAGGCGGTGTCGAGCTGAACCGGGCTGTCGTCGAGGATCGAGGCGGCGGTGAGCCAGCGGCGCTCGATCACCTGCGCATAGAGATGGGGCTTGAGCGTCGAGCCGGCCTGCCGCCGGGCGTTGGCGCCATCGACCTGCGCCGCGGTCGATTTGAGGCCGACGCCGCCGACATAAGCGAGCACGTCGCCGGTGGCGTTGTCGAGCACGACCACCGCGCCGTCGCGCACCCGTCCGGCGCCGAGCCCGGCAAGCTGGCGGCGCAGCGCGACGATCGCCGCACTCTGGATGCGGCGGTCGATGGTGGTGGTGACGCGCTTGCCGGGCTTGTCGAGCAGGCGCACCGCGAGGTGCGGGGCGAGCGCGGGGTCGAACTGCGCCATGCGCTCGCCCGAGACGAGCGTCGCGGCGGCGGCCTCGATCGGGCCGCAATCGTCCGCTTGCGCGGCACGGCAGGCGCGGCGGCCGAGTGCCTCGGCATCCGCCGCGGGATTGGGGAGCAGCCCGGCGAAGAGCGCGGCGTCGGTGCGGTTCATCTCGGCCGGGCGCTTGCCGAACAGCGCGCGGCTGCC
>CALMYE010000031.1 GCA_937873425.1 uncultured Sphingopyxis sp.
AAGCTGGCGTGCGACAGTGGCACGACGTCGGACCATTTGCGCTTCTTCGCCGCGACCTGCGCCGCCAGCTCGTCGAGGATATAGAGCTTGAAGGTCGAGCCGACGGCGAATTGCGTGTCGGCATGGGCGGCGGCGAGCGGCCTGATCTCGCGTCCGTCGAGCGCGGCGACGAGGAAGCCGGTGCGGCCGGGCAGCGCGGCGAACTCCGCCGCGACCTTGTCGAAGCTGTCGTCCGCCATGACGAAGCCGGTCAGGCGCAGCCCGGCGACGCGTTCGTCGGCGGCGGTTCCGACGTCGAGGGCAACGCTGGCGACGCCTTTCTCGAAGCGCAGGTCGAGCGTCCCCGACCGGCCGTTCGTCGACCGCAGATTCTCGACGCCGAGCGGGCGGCCATATTGCGCGAGGATGCCGGCGTTCATCGCCTCGAACTGCGCTTCGGAAATGGCGGCCTGAAAGGCGGGATCGAAATAGTCGGCGAAGGCGATGCGGCCTTCGAGCAGGTCGACGAGCTGCGCCGCGCGGCGGTCGAAGGCGGTGGCCGCGGCGGGAGCGGCGGTTTCGGGGGCTTGCGCGAAGGCGGGTAGGGGGAGGAGGAGCGAAAGGAGAAGCGCGCCGATGAGCGGGTTGCGGATGGGGTTCACGATCTCTCTCCTTGCCGCCCCTTTGCCCTCTCCCCTTCAGGCGAGAGGGCAAGCTGCCTCACGCGTCGATCGCTGCCTCGTCGAGGGTCGCCGCATTGGCCTGGATGAACTGGAAGCGATGCTCGGGATGCTTGCCCATCAGGCGGTCGACCAGATCCTTGACCTGATGCCGCTCCTCATATTCCTGCGGCAGGGTGACGCGGAGCAGCGAGCGCGTCGCCGGGTCCATCGTCGTTTCCTTGAGCTGGTTGGGGTTCATTTCTCCCAGGCCCTTGAACCGGCCGACCTCGACCTTCCTGCCTTTGAAAACGGTGGCTTCCAGTTCGGCGCGATGCGCATCGTCGCGGGCATAGGCCGACACCGCGCCCGCGGTCAGGCGATAGAGCGGCGGCTGCGCGAGGTAGACATGGCCGTTCCGCACGATGTCGGGCATTTCCTGAAAGAAGAAAGTCATCAGCAGCGTCGCGATATGCGCGCCGTCGACGTCGGCGTCGGTCATGATGACGATCTTTTCGTAGCGCAGCCGGTCGGCGTCGCAATCCTTGCGCATGCCGCAGCCGAGCGCCAGCGCGAGGTCGGCGATTTCCTGATTGGCGCGGATCTTGTCGGCGCTCGCGCTCGCGACGTTCAAGATCTTGCCGCGGATCGGCAGGATCGCCTGCGTCTTGCGGTCGCGCGCCTGCTTGGCGCTGCCGCCCGCGCTGTCGCCCTCGACGATGAAGAGTTCCGTGCCTTCGGGGCCGTCGTTCGCACAGTCGGTGAGTTTGCCGGGCAGGCGCAGCTTGCGCGCGCTGGTCGCGGTCTTGCGCTTCACCTCGCGCTCGGCGCGGCGCTTGAGGCGCTCCTCCATCCGTTCGAGGATCAGGCCGAGCAGCGCGCGGCCGCGGTCCATATTGTCCGACAGATAATGGTCGAAATGGTCGCGCACCGCGTTTTCGACGAAACGCGCGGCCTCGGGGCTCGACAGTCGGTCCTTGGTCTGGCTCTGGAACTGCGGGTCGCGGATGAAGACCGACAGCATCATCTCGCCGCCGTTGAACACGTCTTCCGCCGTGATCTGCGCCGCCTTCTTCTGCCCGATCAGTTCGCCGAAACCGCGCAGCCCCTTGGTCAGCGCGGCGCGCAGCCCCGCTTCGTGGGTGCCGCCCGCCGGGGTCGGGATGGTGTTGCAATACCAGCTGTAGCTGCCGTCGGACCAGAGCGGCCAGGCGATCGCCCATTCGGCGCGGCCCTGCCCGTCGGGAAAGTCCTGCCGCCCGACGAAGGGCTCGGCGGTCGCGCATTCGCGCGTCCCGATCTGTTCCTTCAGATGATCGGCGAGGCCGCCGGGGAACTGGAACACCGCTTCGGCGGGCGTGTCGTCGCCGATCAGCTCGGGCGCGCATTTCCAGCGGATTTCGACACCCGCGAACAGATAGGCCTTCGAGCGCGCGAGGCGATAGAGGCGCTGCGGCTTGAAGCGGCCATGCTCGCCGAAGATTTCGGGATCGGGGATGAAGGATACGCTGGTCCCGCGGCGGTTCGGGGTCGGGCCGAGTTCTTCCAGCCCGCCGAGCGGGGTGCCGCGCGCGAAGCGCTGGCGATAGAGCTGCTTGCCGCGCGCGACCTCGATCTCGGTCTCGATCGACAGCGCGTTGACGACGCTGACCCCGACGCCGTGCAGGCCGCCCGAGGTCGCATAGGCCTTGCCCTCGAACTTGCCGCCCGAGTGGAGCGTGGTGAGGATGACTTCCAGCGCCGACTTGCCGGGGAATTTCGGATGCGGATCGACCGGAATGCCGCGGCCGTTGTCGGTGACGGTCAGGCGGTTGCCCGCCTCCAGCTCGATCTCGATGCGCGTCGCGTGGCCCGCGACCGCCTCGTCCATGCTGTTGTCGATCACCTCGGCGGCGAGATGGTGCAGCGCGCGCTCGTCGGTGCCGCCGATATACATGCCGGGGCGGCGGCGCACCGGCTCCAGCCCTTCGAGCACCTCGATCTGCGAAGCGTTGTAGCTGTCGGGGGCGGGCTGGGCGCTGTCGAACAAATCGTGACTCATGGCATGGCTATAGGAGGCCGCGAAGGCCGCTGGCAAGGCCGGTCTTCGCACCGTTCCGCGCCGTGGCCGCCGGGCTCGGCTCGTCCCGTTTTCGGCACAGGGCGGAACTTCGCGGAACGGGGCCGGGTTTCTCCGCGGGCTGCAAAGCCATTCAAAAAGTGGAGTTATACAATGAAAACCCTCTCTCTCCTCGCCGCGACGGCGGCCGCGGCGGCGCTCGCGACTCCGGCCTTTGCGCAGGGCAGCCGCGACACGTCGCAGGACTTCGACGGCCCCTATATCGGGCTGGTCGGCGGCTACACCGTTCAGCCGAACGACGGCCGCGAAACGCTGGTGTTCGATACCGATCAGGACGGAACGTTCGGCGACACGGTGAACACCGCGGCGGGTGCCGACGCCTTCTCGCCCGGCTTCTGCGGCGGCGCTGCGACCGGAACCGGGAACGTCGATTGCCGCAACGATCGTGACGGCTTCGAATATTTCGCGCGCGCGGGCTTCGACAAGCGCATGGGCAATATCGTGCTCGGCGCGGTGATCGAGGGCGGGCGCAGCGAGGCGCGCGACAGCGTCAGCGCCTTCTCGACCACCCCCGCCAGCTACACGATGACCCGCAAGGCCGACTGGCAGGCGGGTGCCCGCCTGCGCGCGGGCTACACGCCCGGCGGCGGCGTGCTCTTCTACGCCACCGGCGGCGGCGCCTATGCGCGGCTGAACAACCGGTTCGAGACGAGCAACAGTGTCAACAGCTTTGCCGACAACGGCAAGACCAACGCCTGGGGCTGGGCGGCCGGCGGCGGGGCGGAGGCGATGCTGACGAGCAACATCTCGCTCGGCCTCGAATATCTCTACACCGATCTCAAGGACAAGGATTATGTCGTCAACGTCGGCGCCGGCACCGCGCCGCCGACCAATCCCTTTCTGATCGAGAGCGGCGGCACCGACATCCAGCGCAGCGACCCCCATTTCCGCACGCACAGCGTGCGGGCCTCGCTGAACTTCCGCTTCTAAGGGTTGGCATTCGCGGGAGACAGGGAGGCGCCGGTTCCGGATGGAGCCGGCGCCTGTTCCCTTTGGGGATTGTATCGATTGCGAATTCGGGCGGCGGCCGGATCGGCTGGAAGAAGCTTCGCGCAGAGACGCAGAGATCGCAGAGGATCTGGTTCACGCGGAGACGCGGAGACGCGGAGGCGCGGAGAAGAAGGAAGGGCGGCA